>JBBRUT010000025.1:0-33853 GCA_038247555.1 Phycisphaerales bacterium
CCACTTCATCCGCGAATCAGCTTCCCACCCCTGGCTCATCGACAACATCGAAACCCTCAACACCCGCGAGGGCCAACAGAACAACACCCGCGGCGACGACAACACCCCCGGCGGCCACCACGACCCGCCGGATGACACTGATGGCTGACTCAATCCTCAGTCCCCACTCCTCAGTTTTCCCCACTTCCCACTTCCCACCCGCCACTCGCCACTCGGCACTTCCCCTCCAGTCCTCTCCGCACGCCCCGATAGTCTTCCTCCGCGGCCTCTGCGTACCGCTTCTCTAGCTTCGCGATCTTCGCGCTAGGTATCCCCGCGCGCCCATTCCCCATTCCCCCCTTCCCACATCCCACATCCGACATCCGACATCCCACTTCCGACTCATCAGTTGGTACGCTTCGGGCATGACACCAACCGTGCTGTCGACGTGGTCGTTTGGACCTGTGGCGAACAACCCGGCGTGGGAGGTTCTCTCGCGCGGGGGGAGTGCGCTCGATGCCGTGATTGCCGGCGCTTCCGCGGTGGACAACGACCCGACCATCAACTCCGTCGGGATCGGCGGGTTGCCGGATGCTTCGGGGCGGGTGTCGCTCGATGGGTGCGTGATGGAGAACCCGGACAGGGCGGGGTCGGTCGCGTGCCTGCGGCGGTTTGCGAACCCTTGCGAGATCGCCAGGCGGGTGATGGAGAAGACGATCCACATCATGCTCGTCGGCGAAGATGCCGATCGCTTTGCCGAGCGTGAAGGCTTCGCGCCCATCGGCGAGAAGGGGCTGCTGACCGATTATGCCCGCGGCGAGTGGGAGAAGTGGATTGCGGATCCGAGGAATCTTGATCGCGACAAGTATCGCGGCTGGATTCCGCCGCTAAACGTTGAAGAGAAGGCGCGGAGCGGGCCGAGCCAGTCGCACGATACCGTGTGTGTGCTTGGGGTGGATTCGACGGGCCGGCTTGCGGGCGCGTGCTCGACATCGGGCATGGCGTTCAAGGTGCCGGGGAGAGTGGGGGACTCGCCGATCATCGGGCACGGGTTGTATGTGGATCAAGAGGCGGGCGCGGCCGCGGCGACGGGAAATGGGGAACTCGTCATGGGGACGTGCGGATCGTTCCTGGCGGTGGAGTTGATGCGGCGGGGCGCCACGCCTGTCGAGGCGGCGGTGGATGCACTGACGCGGATCACGAAGCGGTTCGCGCTGGGGCCGGATCATCAGGTGGCGATGATTGCGATGGCGAAGCCTGTTGCGGGCGATGAAAAGTGGGGGGGTTGGGCATCCGCCGCGATCCGGCCGGGGTTCCATCACACGGTGACGGATGCGGGGGGGACGAGGGTCGAGGCGGCGCAGAGGGTACTGATCCCCTGACGGTGGCAGCCCGGAGCTGCATGTCGGCTCCTGGACCACCATACACTCCGGCGCGGACCACATCCCCATCCTTCTGCTATCCGGAGCCGGACCAGTATGGCCCTGTTCTCTCGCAAGCCCCGCGTCGCTTCCCAAACTCCCAGCGTTCCCTCCAGTCCTTCCGACGCGACGGCGTTTGGCGTACGTGTGGCATCGGGGAACGAGGTCCGACTGGTCGAGGTCGGCACGGAGCTGCTGGGTGCGGCCCGCGGCCACAAAGCGGGGCTGCTTTCGTCGGCGTTCTACTCCGATGCCCTGATGAACTGGTCCATGAAGGACCCGAACTTCAAGGTGCAGTTGTTCCGGTTTGTGGACTGCTTCCCGACTCTCCGCACACCTGAGCAGGTGTTCGAGGTGCTGGATGACTATCTGTCGCAGCCGGGTGTGACGGTGCCGACGCCGATTGCTGCTGCGCTCAAACTCGGGAACGTTGCCAAGGGCCTCGCGGCGGGGCAGATCAGCAAGCAGATCACCGGCATGGCGTCGAAGTTCATCGCGGGGACGGATGCGGCGAGCGCGCTGCCGAACCTGAAGAAATATTGGGATGACGGCATCTGCTTCAGCGTCGACTTGCTTGGCGAGGCGTGTTTGTCGGATGAAGAGGCGGATGCGTATCAGGCCAAGTATCTTGATCTGATCAACAATCTGCCGGCGACGGTGGCGAGCTGGAAGCCGAATCCGCGGCTGGAGACTGATGCGTGGGGCGCGATTCCGCGCACCAACGTCTCGATCAAGATCTCTTCGCTCTCTGCGCGGTGCGATCCAATCGATACCGAGGGCTCGATCCGCGAGCTTGAGCGGCGGTTGATGCCGGTGCTTGAATCGGCGCGCGAGAAGGGTGTGTTTGTCAACTTCGACATGGAGCAGTTCCAGCTCAAGGACCTGACGCTGGACCTGTTCATGCGCTGCTGCGAGAAGATGAACGCGGGCAAGCGAGACGCTCAGGGAAGGATCTTCCACGCGGGTGTTGCGATGCAGGCGTATTTGAAGTCCGGCGATGCCGATGCTCGCCGCATTTGCGAGTGGTCAAGGCGCACCGGGCATGTTGTCACGGTACGGCTCGTGAAGGGTGCGTACTGGGACTTCCACGTCATCCACTCCGAGCAGATGGGGTGGCCGTGCCCGGTGTGGCCGACCAAGCCCGAGACCGATGCGTGCTTCGAGCGGATGGCTGAGATCTATCTCGACCATGCACCTGCGCTGCCGAGTGCACAGAGCGAGAGCGGTGGCAGCGGGGGGGTGAAGCTCGCGCTCGGCTCGCACAATGTGCGATCGATCGCGGCCGCCATTGCGGGTGTTGAACGTCGCGGCCTGCCGCACAGTGCGATTGAGCTTCAGATGCTGCACGGGATGGCGGACCAACTGAAGTACGCCGCGATCGGATGGGGCGGGACGCCGGGGGTTGGCGGTCTGCGCATGCGCGAGTATGTGCCGGTGGGCGAGATGATCCCCGGGATGGCGTACCTGGTGCGGCGGCTGCTTGAGAACACTTCGAACGAATCGTGGTTGAAGGCGGGGTTTGCGGATAATGCGGATATTGCGCGGCTGCTGGCTTCGCCGCACGCCGGCGCGCATGCGGGTTCGAATGGCTCTGCGGGGAAATCTGATGATCGGCTTTCGGTCGCGCCCGAGCGTCACAGGCTCTCTCCGGCGATTGACGGCGTTTCCAACTCGCGTCCGTTCTACACCGAGCCGATGCGGGACTTCTCTCAGCGCGACCAGCGCGAGGCCTTCGGCGCGGCGGTTGCCAAATCGCTGGTACCCAAGGTCGCGAGCGATCGCACACCGCAGCAGGCGGCCGAGATGGTCGCCCGCGCGAACGATGCGTTTGCCGCGTGGCGCGATGTCGATGCGAAGGTGCGCGCGGATGTGTTGGTGCGAGCGGCGGCGGCGATGCGTACCCGGCGTGATGAGTTGTCGGCGATCATGATCAAGGAATCGGGCAAGACGTGGCGCGAGGCGGATGCCGACACCTGCGAGGCGATTGACTTCTGCGAGTACTACGCGCGGCTTGCCGTGCCGATGTTTGCGAGGCAGCGGCTGGGTGCGTTCCTGGGCGAACTTGATGAGCAGTGGTATCAGCCGCGAGGCGTCGCAGTGGTGATCTCGCCGTGGAACTTTCCGCTGGCGATCTGCTGCGGTATGACCGTGGCCGCGCTGGTCACCGGCAACACCGTGATTGTGAAGCCCGCGGAGCAGACCGCGGGAATCGCGAAGGTGATGGTGGACATCATTCACGATGCGATGTCGCAGGCATTCTCCGCTGCACGTCTGCCCGGCTCGATGGGCCCGTCATCGCTGCTTGCGTTCTGTCCTGCGCCGGGCGAGACGACGGGCGCTGCGCTTGTGCGTGACCCGCGTGTCGCACTGATCGCCTTCACCGGTTCGCGCGATGTGGGGTGCGATATCCTGAGCGCGGCCGCGCCGCCGAGCCCGTTTTCTTCGCCGCGGGATCAGTACAACGCGTTTGTCAGCGGACCAGATGCGCATGTGAAGCGGGTCATCTGCGAGATGGGCGGCAAGAACGCGATCATCGTCGATACGACTGCTGACCTTGATGAGACGGTTCTGGGCGTGCGGCAGTCCGCCTTTGGGTTTCAAGGTCAGAAGTGCTCCGCGTGCTCGCGGCTCATCATCGTCGACCCGCAAGGTGTGGCGGGAGAGCAGTACAAGACCGTCGTGCATCGGTTGGTTGAGGCGACGAGGGCGCTGGTGATTGGCGACCCGACACGGCCGGGCACCGATGTCGGGCCGGTCATCGATGCTGAAGCGCAGCAGAAGATCAACGGGTTTGTGGAGCGTGCCCGCGCGGCGAAGCTTGAAGTCATCCAGATGCCTCTGCCCGCGGGTGTCACCGGCAGCTTTGTTCCGCCCACGATTGTTCTGGGTGTGAAGCCGGAGCATGAACTCGCGCGTGAGGAGGTCTTTGGCCCGGTGCTCGCCGTCTTGACTGCACCAACGTATGACGCCGCGTTGACGCTTGCGAATGCGCTCCCCTACAAGCTCACCGGCGGCGTGTTCAGTCGCAAGCCCACGCACATCGAGCGTGCCAAGCGCGAGTATCGCGTGGGCAACCTGTACCTCAATCGCGGCATTACTGGCGCGCTGGTTGGCCGCCAGCCCTTCGGCGGCTTTGGTATGTCCGGCGTCGGCTCGAAGGCCGGCGGCGGTGACTACTTGTTGCAGTTTGTTGAGCCTCGAGCGAGCTGCGAGAACACGATGCGGCGGGGCTTCGCGCCGGAGCTTTAAGGGGTGCAGATTGGTGAATCTGGGATACGGCTGGACAGACTGGTGAGTCCGGCCAGAGCGGGTCTTCGACGCGTGGTACACTGCCATCGAGATCAACTCGGAGGTCATCCCATGCGAATCGTTGCCACGGTCATCGCGATCACCCTGGCATTTGTCGTCGCGGTCCCCGCTTTCGCCGTCGACCCGCCGCCCGTCGGCACGTTCACAGGAGAGGGATTGACGCTCGTTCTGCAGCGTGTAGATGACAGCTATACCGGCACGGTCTCGCTCGACGGCAAGGCCTACCCACTGTCAGGTCGCTACGACCGCTTGAAAGGACTACAGGCCACTTTCTCGGTGGACGGCACGTCCTATCCGTGCAGCATTGCGATGGAAGGGACCGTTTTGAAGTTCCTGACGGGCGGCTCTGTTTACACGCTCCCGGTTCCTCCTTCATCGCCCACCAATCCCCTGGCCAAAAAGCCGAGCGCACCCGTCGCGCCGACAAACCCCCTCGAGGCCAAGCCCGATGCCGCGAAACCCGCCGCGACTGCGCCGGAGGGGAGTGGTGGGCCCGCCGGCCCGGCAGCGGCAGGCTCGCTCAAGCTCAAGCGGCTCTCCATCAAGGACCCCGGCATCAACAACATCGAGGCGGTGAGCTTTCTCATCCCCGAGGGCTGGAACCACGAGGGCGGCATTACCTGGATGCACGACTACAGCATTCTCGCCAATCTGCGGCTGCGGATCAGCGAACCCAGCGGCGCAGCGCAGATTGAACTCCTCCCGCTGCAGAACTTCACTTGGATCGACAACCCGCCGTTGCCCATGCAGCTCTTCAGCAACTACATGGGGAATGTCGTGCATCCGCCGATTCGCGAAGCTGCGGAGTTTGTGCGGACGATGTACTTCGCGCAGGCCTTGCCGCATCTTCAGCGTGCCAAGCAGGTTCAGGTGGAGCGGCTTGAGAAGGTTGAGCGGCAGTATGCCGCGGCGGCGGAGCAGGCGCCCGCGGGAGGACAGGCATCTGTTTACTCCGGTCGCGTGCGCTACGAGTTTGAGCATGAGGGGAAGCAGTGGGAGGAGGATGTCTACGTGTTCCTGTCGTACTATACGGGCCAGGGCATGACACTCTGGAGCGTCGGCTCGGCGTATTCGTTCCGTGCGCCGAAGGATGCGGCAGGCGGAAGCGGTTTAGCCAAGCACGCTCCGCTGATGACCACCGTCGTGAACACCGCCCGCATCGGGCAGGATTGGTTCAGCGGGTACATGCACGTCCGGCAGCTCTTCAGCAACCGTCAGATGCAGGGCATTCGCGATGCGACGCGGCTCAGCCAGATCATCACCGAGAATGCCGAGCACAGCCGCAAGCTGTGGGCAGACACGTATGCCCAGCGCAATGCCTCGCAGGACCGCATTAACCGCAGCTTCGGGGAGTACATCCGCGGCGTGGAAACGTATACGAATCCTTACGAGAGCCGCGAGGTGCAGTTGCCTTCGGGATACAACGACGCCTGGGTGAACCCGCAGGGGGAGTACCTGCTGGTTGGGCCGGGGGGCTTTGATCCGAATGTTGGATCGACGGTGGAGTGGAAGCGGATGCAGGCGGTGGAGTGATCGTCCGCGCTTTGCAGTGCTTGTGCTGAGAGATAGGGACGGTTGTGCACCTGCACGCCGGGAAGCGATGGCCGTTGTTCAGATCGTCCATCATTGGTGAATTTGAGGCCGCCATTCCGATACTTTGGCCTAGGCAGCCCCCAAGACAGCGAGCGGCCCTAAGGAGCCCCACCATGGCCTTTCTCACCGATCTCTGGCTCCCGATTATCCTCACCGCTGTCGCCCTCTTCCTTTGCAGCTTCCTGGCCTGGGCGGTTCTGCCGCATCACAAGGGCGATCAATCTGCGCCGCCCGACGAGGAGGCGATGATCAAGGCTGTGCGCGGACTGGGGCTGAAGCCCGGCCGCTACATTTTCCCATTCTGCCAGGATGGCAAGCAGATGAAGGACCCCGAGTTCATCAGGAAGATGGAGGAGGGCCCGATGGGCATGATCAACGTTTGGCCCAAGATGAACATGGGCAAAAACATGGCATTCACTTTCCTGACGTTTCTCGCGGCCACCGTGCTGATTGCTTATCTCGCGCGAGCGGTGCTTCCCAACGGCGCGGAGTTCGGCCGGGTCTATCAGGTCGTGGGCACGGCGGGCGTGCTGACGTGGTGCTTCTCGTTCATCCCCAACATGATCTGGTTCAACGGTGGCGCGCGTGCCATTGTGATGTGTGTGATCGACGGACTTGTCTACGGTCTTGTCACAGGCGCGATCTTCGCGTTCTGCTGGCCCGCGGCGGGCATGCCCGGCGTGCCCACCTTGCAGTGATACCAAGGCAGTACAATCGGTAATGACCAACGCGTATGCCCGCGATGCTGATGCCGCGCCCACTGTTTCCGTCGTCAGCGATGTCTACCGCATCCTCGCTTCGGCGCAGGATACCGGTGGTGCACTGGGACTGATCGATGCGATTGTGCCGCCGGGCGGTGGGCCGCCGCCGCACACGCATACGCGCGAAGATGAGTTCTTCTACATCCTCGAGGGCGAGATCACGTTCTCTCTCGAATCATCGGAGTTGAAGGCACCGATCGTGGCGAAGGCGGGCACTTTTGTGTTCGCCCCACGCAATCAGAAGCACCGCTTCCACAACGAGACTTCGCGGCCAGCGCGGATGCTCTTTGGGGTGCTTCCCGGTGGCCTTGAGCGGATGTTCATGGATACGGGCACGCAGCTTGCGCCGGGCTCAACCACTCCTGCGCCGGTCAGGGAGGCCGACTTGTCGAAGATCGCGCAGCTTGCCGCGGAGAAGTACGGCTGCCATATCGATCCGCCCAAGCACTAGCCCGCGTCTGGGCACCTGTGGGCGATGCAAGCACTGCTCTGGAGAGCGGTGCCACCAACAATGAAGCGAACTGACTCAATTCCTAGCGTCTCGCCTCGAACAGCATCGATACCTGCGATCCGTACACCGGATAGTCGATGGCGCAGCGATAGGACCGAAACGCGCTGAGGTCGTAGCCGAGCTGTTCGCACACCATGCGCATCAACTGTGAGTATGCCGGCGCCCGTGCCGAGCGGATCTGCGCGGGGCCGCGGCCGAGAGACTGGATGCGCTCGAGCATGTCGAAACGGTCGAGGTCGCGGCGGGGATCAAAGACATCCGCCACGCCTTCCAGGACGGTGTCGTGCAAACGCAGCGATGGGTCCGCGCCGCCGAAGAGATCGTGATGCACGACCATGTCGAACTGCAGCGCCTTCGCCGGCACCGCGGCCTCGGCGAAGAAGTACCAGCCTGCGGTGACCGCGGCCGGGTTGCTCTTGATTTCCGCGAGGTTGACCTCGGCGAAGTAGACATCGACGGCGGAAGCTGCGCCAAAGCCATCGCCACCGAGCGTGTAGAACATGGCATCCTGAACGCGGTGCACGCCGACCGGGGGCACGGGCTGCGAACAGAACTCCTCGACGAGCGGGGCGGCGGTGCCATCGATCTCCTGAAGATGGAGATCCATCGGCCGGCGTGCCTTGGGTTCGCTCGACATGCGCCGAGATGCGATCTTCACCGTCACGCCCGGCCGCACGCGGTGCAACCCGGTCAGGCCATGGACCCAGATGACGTCCATCAGCTCGGGGTCGCGGCTTGGGGCGAGGATGCAGGTTGCCAGAATGGTGTCTGCCTGCGCGCCCTTCAACTGGCTCATGGCTTTGAAGGCTGCCTGCTTGCGTCGCAGCTCGAACTCTGCCCGGCCTTCGGGGATCCACGCACTCAGGATCGAGTCCAGGAGACTGCGGTCGCCCACCTGCTTCTGGATGAGCCATTCGAAACGGTCTACTGCTTCGGCCGCGGCGTCGCAGACTGCGGGGGGCACACCCCGCTTGGAGGCAGCACGCACCATTGTGCGGAGGGGATCGGGCCCTGGCATGAAGAACATGGAGGCGATGGCGTCTCCGGCTCGGAGCGCCTTGAGGACGCGGCTTGCGAGCACTTTGTCGAGCCCGAGGGCCGACGCGAGCGCGATTGGACCAGAACCTGTAGTTCTGACGGTCTGAACGACGGCTTGCAATGTGCTCACGAGCGAGGACCCGATCGATACGATCTCAGCCTCCAAGGCAGGCCCGGAGAGCAAGCTGACCGGATCGATCACTGACGTAAAGTCTTTGAGTGCAGGTCTTTGCGGGCGAGATGGGGGTGATTTGGCCATGCGTCGATCGGGGGTTTGGTGCTGGAGGATACCATCGGCCAGCGGGCGATCCAAGCTTCTTCAGAACTTCTTGGAAGTTTCCCGGAAACTGTTGTAGACTGTTGTGCGTAGAGGTTGTGGCTTTGGTCCCCCGTCCCGCGTGGGGCGGAACTATGGGGCTGAACTCTCTGCTAAGTCGGTCGATCGCGGACAGTCGGTGATGCCGCGGAACAGGTTCAAGGAGTTTCAGGATGAAGACGAAAACGGGGATGTGGACGAGGTGCTTGGCTCTGGCGGCCGCGGCTGCGATGTGCGCCACGGCGTCTGCGCAGCAGTTGTCTCGGGAGACGTTCGAGGAGGATGGAAGCGTTCTTTGGACGCTCAATGGCAATCAGGTGATTTACGATGATGGGCGCGGCATTGATGGGCCGTACATTGCCCTGCCGCAGGATGCGTACTTGGGACCGATTGTGAGCGTTGCGGAGGGTGCGGCCACCGGTCTTACGGGCGACCTGACCGTGCATGCCGACGGTCTGCGTGTCACAGTCGATCTTCGGAACTTTGTATTCCTCAGCTTCTTTGAAAACCCGATCGATCCATCATCGCGTCCGATCATTCTGGAACTGTTTGATGAGGGAGATCCGAATGAGTTCGGTGATGAGGTGAGCGTGTGGTTCCGCGGCCCGGATATGCCGTCCATGGAGGAAGGCTGGAAGAGCTATGAGTTTCTGATCCCGGTGCCTGCGGGGGATGCACTGCCAGCGGGGTGGGGCGGAACCGGTGCTGAGGATCCGGTGACCTTTGAGCCGAAGCTGCCCGCGGGGAGGACATTCCGGAGCGTGCTGCAGAACGTGACGCGCGTGACCATCAGCACGTTTGAGCCGGGGTACTTCTATGCGTTCAGCATCATCGAGTTCGGGGCGGACAATGTCGTCGTTGAGACGGTGGGCGGACCGGTGTGCCCGTGCGACATCGATGGGGGCGGGCTGAGCGTGCCGGACATCTTCGCGTTCCTGTCACTGTGGTTTGCGGGCGATGCGCGAGCCGAGTTTGACGGTGTCGAGGGCATCGCGGTTCCCGACATCTTTGCGTTCCTGTCGTGCTGGTTCACCGGCTGCGGATCGTGAGTGTTTGAGAACCTCTGTTGCCTCAGGTCTTTTTGGCGTCGTTGTGGCGGCCGGGGCCTTTGCGGCCTCGGCCGTCTTTGCTACTTCATCAACCAAGCTCCGATCGCGGCCAGATGGATCCCCATGATGGCGAATGTCACCAGCAAGAATGGGGCTTTGCTGCTTTTGTGACGGAGCCACAGGATCGCAACGATGGCCCCTGGCCAACCGCCGAGCAGTTCCATCACGTGAAGAGTTTGCTCTGGGATGCGGCGCCGGCCGCCTCGCGCGGCGAGTTTGTCCCACGCGAACGCCGCAAGCGTTGCGACACTTGCCAATGCGTACCAAGCGACGATCCAAGCCCATGTTGGCATGGGTCGATCATTGGCTGGCTGAGATAGATTGCCGCAAAAAAGGCCGCGGGGCCCGCACGGACGCTGGCCCCACGACCCAGAGGTAATACGGGGAAGGAGTCCCGCATTCGCCCTCAATCCTGCAAGAGTTCGCGCCGGAGCGCTCAGAGGGTTGTACGTGTCATCATCGGCTGGGGTTGGGGTAAACCAGTAATGTTGCGATTTCATGCAGACAGTGAGTCACTTTGTACCGTAGAAGGCCCCAGTGGTGGGGGGGTGCATGCCGACGGGTTGCAGGTCTATCACTTCCATCCGAATCGCTCAAGACTCGGTTGCAGGCTCATGCGATCGAGCAGCTGGTCCGGATCATCATCGACGACCAGCGCCTTGCGAGGATCGATCCGCAGGAACTCTTCCGCGCCGAGTTCATCCAGGAAGCTCAGAAGGCCATCGTAGAAGCCGCGACCGTTCACTCGAACGTTCAGGATCCCGATCGGGCAATCGTGAATGGCGAGCTGCGCCCAGGTGATGATCTCGAAGAGTTCGTCGAGGGTTCCGAGGCCGCCCGGCAGCGCGACGAACCCCTTGGCGATATCTGCCATGGCCTTCTTTCGCTGGTGCATGGAATCGACAATCCGCAGGTCGCGCACCGCACGGTGACCAAGCTCTTTGTCCATCAGTTCGCGCGTGATGACCCCGATGATGGAATCGCCCGCGCCGGCCTGGATCAGCGAATCTGCCACGACGCCCATGAGGCCGACGGAGCCGCCGCCGTAGACGAGGCCGACGCCGCGACGGGCCATGGCGGCACCGAGCGATCTGGCCGCGGCTTCGTATTCTGGACGTTTGCCTTTGGCCGCGCCGCAATAGACACAGATGGGTGAGAGCATGGGCCACGGTATGCCGACCGGGCGGGTGCTTGAAATCGCGAAAGTCGGTGAGAAATCAGGCAACCTTTGGCCGGGGGCGGTCGTATCGGCAGGGGCCTACGCTTTGGCCCCACCGGTGGACTGGGAAGTGATCGGTGGGAAGGGTGGAGGGGGACGGGTGAGGGGAGTTTGACGCTGTGCGAAGGCGGAAGCCGGAGCCGCGTCCCAACGGCCAAAGCCACAGGAGATTTGAATGTCCGATGCTCAACAGCCACAGCAGCAGGTCCAACTCCGCATCGACGAGTCGAAGATGCAGACGACCTATGCCAACACGATCCGCACATCGACGACGGGTGATGAGGTGGTGCTCGATTTCGGCATGAACCTGCCGATGCCGACCCAGGATAACCAGCCCGCGCTGCTGTTCAGCGTGGGCAGCCGCGTGGTGATGAACTGGCGTGGCGCCAAGCGTCTGGCGATCTCGCTGGGCCAAGTGATCCGCCAGTACGAGGAGCGGAACGGCGAGATCCAGCTGAACCCCCCGGGCCAGCAGGGCGGCCCCAAGCTGGCGCAGTAAGCCAATCGATTTTCGCGGGCATGAAGGCGTGCCCGTGTTCAACAAGCCCCCACCACCCACAGCCGCCCGCGGTGCAATTTGCATCGCGGCGGCTGTGCTTTTGGGGGGAGCGGATTGTGGAGCGTCAGGACACTGGGGTAATTATGGCCAACAGGAACACCGCTCTGGAGAGCGGTGCCACCAAGAGCGGTGCCACCAAGAGCGGTGTTGCCGAGTTCGAGTTACTTCCCTTGTGTCTGACCCGCGAGCGCGGCGAGCTGCCTGCGGTATGGCAGGAACTCCTTGGCGTACCACTCGCGCCAGGCGCGGCCGTTCCAGCCGAGCGGCGCGGTGGAGCGGCCGTCCCATCCGGCGTTCGCAAGCCCGATCAGCGCGCTGTTGACTTCGAGGCGGTAGGTCACCACAAACGCATCGATCACGCGCATCACCACGCCCTCGGTGGCGACGCTGAGCGTTGGATCGAACGCCACCGCATTGTCGCCGACGACGGGGGTGAGGTCTGACACGAAAGCGACCTGCGTCCCGACGACGATGTAGGCCAGTGCTGCATCGCTGCTTGATTCGTTGCCGAGCCCGACACTGGTGCCGCCAGCCCCGCCGCTGACCTGCCCGAGAGTCTGAGCCGCGATGAGCATCGGGATGGCGTCAAAGAGCCTGAGATCGCGGGCGAGTTCTGCCGCGGCGACGACCTCACTTGTTCGCTGCCTCTTGAGGCCGATGGCGATGACCGACTTGATGCGGTTTGAGACGTTGCCGTTGTTGGCATTTGCCTTGGCGAGGAGCCGCTGCCTTGCGGCGGCGCGGAAGTCCTTGTCTTTGTCGAAGATCGCGGCCCAGGTGATGGTTGCGTCGGCCTCATCGAGATTGAGATCAGACCAGTGATCGAGCAGCGCGTTCTGCACGTCCGGCCCTTCGGGGCTGAAGATCTCCAGCATTGACGGGAAGAGGGCGGGCTCGGAATACTGTTTCATCTTTGCGATGCCGGCCTGGCGGATTTCGGTTCCGCGGATGCCGCGGAAGTGCTTGGCGCGGATGAGCTTCAACTCGCGCTCGATGACCAGCTTGCGTTTCTGGGCTTCGGCGAACTTGCGGGCGATGGGACTTTCGGGATCCGGCGCGAACTGTGCTTCCCAAGCGGTATCGCTGGCGGGCGCAGGGGCATCGCCGGGAACGGTGGCCGGGGGCGTTGCTTCTGGCGAGGTGTTGGGCGGGGAAGAAAAGGCGAGAGGAGCGCCAACGGAAAGCACGAGGGTTGTGGCCGCGAGGCTGTGGAGGCGGGTCATATCGATGCTCCCTGGGGCAGCGGGGACGGTTCCTGCGCTGGGGCAGCGTCGATGCGAGCGCTGCGGCGGGGAACATCACCCAAACTTTAGGCCGCGACTGCGCGGTGTTGGCGCGGCGCTGCTCTCTCTCTCTATGACGTGTGAGGAGCGGTCCCGGTTCCCAATGGACGTGCGGCGCGCGGGAAATGTTGGGTTCCGCTAACCTTCTGGCATGTCAGTTCATTGGCCCATTTTGCGTACGTTGATCCGGCGTCCCTTTCGCACCTACGTGGTCGATGACCAGCGGTCGTATCGCGGCCTCGAACTGCTGGTCGGTGCGCTGCACGTTGCCGAGGCGATCGCGGCAAAGTCGAGGACGCAGACGGTGGGGATCATGCTTCCGACGACGGGGGCATTTCCGATCGCCGCGCTGGCGGCGTGGATGCTTGGGCGGACGGTGGTCCCGCTGAACTACCTACTCAAGCCCGAAGAGCTGCGATTCATCGTCGACGACTGTGACACCGACTGCATTGTGTCGGCGGGTCCGATGCTGGAGTTTCTCAAGGGAACCCACAAGGGCGAGGCACTGGATGAGACGGGCGCGCTGGCATGCCTGCGAGGATCGCGCGGCCAGGTGTCTTTGCTGAGGCTTGAGGAACTGGAGTTTCGGAGCGTGCCGGAGTTCCGTGTGCCGGCGACGGCGCGGGATGAGGATATCGCGCTGCTGCTGTACACCTCGGGCACCAGTGGAAAGCCCAAGGGGGTGATGCTGAGCCACGGAAATGTGACGACGAACATCGAGCAGATCGTGGAATGGGTGGGGTTCACAAATCGGGAAGTGCTGGCGGGGGTGTTGCCGCAGTTCCACACGTTTGGCCTGACGGTGCTGACGCTGTTGCCGCTGACGGTGGGCTGCAAGGTGGTGTATACCGCGAGGTTCAATCCGGCGAAGATCGTGCGGATGATCCGCGAGCACGGCGCCACGGCGCTGATCGCGATCCCGTCGATGTACAACGCGCTGCTGCATGTGAAGGATGCCGGACCTGATGACTTCAAGAGTCTGAAGTACACGGTGTCTGGCGGGGAACCGTTGCCGGGCGCTGTGTTTGAAGGCTTTCGAGATCGGTTCAAGGTCACGCTCAACGAGGGGTACGGCCTGACGGAGACTTCGCCTGTTTCGAACTGGTGCCGTCCGCACGAGTTCCGGATCAAGTCTGTCGGACGAGCGCTGCCGATGGTGAGCGAGCGGATTGTCGACCTGGAGACAGGGCAAGACCTTCCGCCGGGAAGAGACGGGGAGGTGCGCATCAAGGGCCCGAACGTGATGCAGGGGTACTTCAAGCGGCCGGAGGAAACCGCCGCGGTGTTTGATGAGCGCGGCTACTTCCGGACGGGGGACATCGGGCGCATGGATGAGGAAGGGCACCTGTACATCACCGGGCGGCTGAAAGAGATGATCATCGTGGGCGGGGAGAATGTGTTCCCGCGGCAGATCGAGGAAGTGCTGAACAAGCACCCGAGCGTGAAGGACTCCGGGGTGGTGGGGATGATGGATCCGATTCGCGGCGAGCTGCCGGTCGCGTATGTCGAGATGAGGGAGGATGCGGCGCGGGGCGATGGGGCAAAGCAGCCGTTTGACGAGAAGGAACTGATCCGGTGGTGCAAGGAGCATCTTGCAGGCTACAAGGTGCCGCGGCATGTGCGGGAGCTGGTTGCGCTGCCACGGAACCCGACGGGGAAGGTGATGCGGCGGGAGTTGAAGGTCCTGGCAGCAGAGCTGTAGAAAAAAGCAGGAACCGGGCGTCGGCGGATGGCATGAACGTGACGGGCCGGATGGGTTGCAGCGTCCCAGAGGAACGGCGTGGTGGATGCGAAGTGGTGATATCATGCGCTGACCGTTGATTCCTGATGGTTTTTGGTGCTCACCCATGATTCGGGAGAATTGAACGATGCATCGCCATGCTGCTGCCAGTGCTGTCGGGACTTTGATGATTCTTACGGGCGCGGCTGCGGGATGGACTGCGGCTCGACCAGCAGAGGCGATGAACGCGTCTCAGCCACCGGCGCAGATTACGTATCCGAAGACGCGGAAGGTCGAGCAGGTCGACACCTATCACGGCACGAAGGTGCCCGACCCGTATGCGTGGCTGGAAGAGGCAGACACCCCGGAGTCCACGGTGTGGCCGGAAGTGGAAGCCTGGATTACCGAGCAGAACAAGCTGACGTTTGAGTATCTCGAGAGCCTTCCGTATCGCGATTCGATCCGGAGCCGGATGACAGAGCTCTGGGACTATGAGCGGTTCAGCACACCTGGGCAGGAGGCCGGGCGGTACTTCTACTCTCGCAATACGGGCCTGCAGAAGCAGAGCGTGGTGTATGTCACGAAGGAACTCGAGAGCGAGGGACAGGTGCTTCTGGATCCCAACGCTCTGCGAGAGGATGGGACGGCCTCGCTGGCGGGCGGGTCGCCCTCGCCCTGCGGCCGATACTGGGCTTATGCCATCTCGGAAGCGGGGAGCGATTGGCGGACGTGGCGGATCCGCGATCTGAACACCGGCAAGGATCTCAGCGACGAGATCCGCTGGTCCAAGTTCACGGGCGCATCGTGGAGCAAGGATGGTAACAGCTTTCTGTACAACCGGTACAAGGAGCCCGCAGCAGGCGAGGCGTTGAGGGCCTCCGATGACCCGCCGCAGATCTGCCTGCATCGAGTGGGCACGATGCAAGGGGAAGATGAGGTGCTGTTTGAGATGCCCAACCAGAAGGAATGGTCCTACGGCGCGGGCTTCACGGACAGCGGGGAGTTCATCACGCTGGGCTTCCGGAAGACTGGCAACGTGAACAGCAACTTCTCGTACATCGATGTGCGGGACGCCCAACCGGGTGAGTTGCGGCAACTGAAGATCACGCCGCTGTTTGACAAGCTGGATGCCCAGTATTCGATGGTCGATCATGATGGGGACACGTTCTGGTTTGTGACCGACCACCAGTCGCCGCGGAAGAAGCTGATCGCGGTTGATCTCAAGAATCCTGAGAGCTCGGCGTGGGTCACGCTGATCCCCGAGTCGAAGGATTCCATCCAGGGTGTTTCATGCGTGGCGGATCACTTCATCGTCCAGTATCTGCAGGATGCCAAGAGCGTCGTCAAGGTGTACGACCTGAAGGGCAATTTCATCCGGGAGGTCGATCTGCCGGGCATCGGCTCTGCGAGCGGCTTTGGCGGCAAACGCACGGACAAGGAGACGTTCTACTCCTTCACGTCCTACACCAATCCCGGCGCGACGTATCGCTACGATGTTGCGGGCGGCCGTTCAAAGGTGCTGAAGTCTCCGAAGGTCAGCTTCAATCCGGACGACTACATCACTACGCAGGTGTTCTACAACTCGAAGGATGGCACGCGTGTTCCGATGTTCATCACGCATCGGAAGGATCTGAAGCCCAACGGAGAGCTGCCGACGCTGCTGTATGGTTACGGCGGCTTCAACATCTCGCTGACGCCAAGCTTCAGCCCGGCGTTGATCACCTGGATTGAGATGGGCGGGGTGTACGCGGTTCCCAATCTGCGCGGCGGCGGTGAGTATGGCCGCGACTGGCACCTTGCTGGCACGAAGACAAACAAGCAGAATGTCTTCGACGATTTTATCGGCGCGGCGGAATATCTCATCAATGGCGGGTATACGAATCCGAAGAAGCTGGCCATCCAAGGCGGATCAAACGGCGGGCTGCTGGTGGGGGCATGCATGACGCAGCGGCCGGAGCTGTTTGGCGCGTGCCTTCCGGCGGTGGGCGTCATGGACATGCTCAAGTTCCACACATGGACGGTCGGCCGCTTCTGGACGGCGGACTATGGGTCCGTTGACGATGCGGAGCAGTTCAAGGCGCTGCTTGCGTACTCGCCGCTCCAAAACCTCAAGAAGGGCACTTGCTATCCGCCGACGATGATCACCACCGGCGATCATGATGACCGGGTGTACCCAGCGCATTCGTTCAAGTTTGCGGCCGCGGCGCAAGAGGCACAGGGGTGCGCCAATCCGATGCTGATCCGGATCGAAGTCCGGGCGGGCCACGGCGCAGGCAAGCCCACGCAGAAGCGGATCGAGGAGGCGTCTGACGTGCAGGCGTTCCTGGTTCGAAGTCTCGGGATGAAAGTGAACGGTTTGAACTGAGGCAGGAGCCCAGAACATAAGAGCAGGCGACGCTGTGGCGGGTGCGCCGCGGCGTCGCTTTGTTTCAGGGAAGCTGGCCTGAGTTGATGACGCCCTGAGCGACGTCGATCAACGCCTGGCGGCGATCACGAGCGGCCCGCTGGAGCTTCTCGTGGGCCTGGGCTTCGCTGAGACGGTGCTTCTCGACGAGTGTCCACTTGGCCTGTTCGACGATGCGGCGATTGCTGAGGTTGGTCTCGAGCTGATCGATTCGATTTCGTCGGAACTCATCGACCGCCGCGAGCTGGGCGCAGACGCTGATGGCGACGCGCAGCTCCTCGGCATGGACGGGCTTGAGGAGATAGCCGAAAACGCCGGAAACCTCCGGGCGCGCGTGCATGCGTTTGATATGCTCTGGGTCTGAGTAGGCCGAGACGATCAGGCTGGGAATACCCAGCTCGGTTGCGATCGCCGCGGCGGCATCGATCCCATCCAAGCGCGGCATCCGGATGTCCAGCATTGCCAGGTCGGGCTTGTGCTCGCGTGCGGCACGCACCGCGGCCTCGCCATCGGCGACGACCGCAACGACGTTGTGGCCAAGGTCTTTCAGGGATGACGCCATTCCCATCGCCACGAGCATGTCGTCATCGGCGACGAGGATTCGGTAGGGTCCGCATGGGATCTGTACGCGCGACTCGTGCGAGGGATTGTCCCTTGCGTTGATAGCCATGGTGCGAGGAGTGCGTTCAAGCGAAGCGCTCGTGGTCATGTGTACCTTCGGTCCTTCCACCTACCCATACTGCCGAAAACTGTCGTCCGGGGTTCCCAGAGGATGGTTTGGGTGACAAACTCTATCATCATCAGCGTCTAACAGGTGGATGTACGGTCTAGAAATGCTCAGGGTTTTACGATCTGGGAATAATCCGCCAATCGCGAAGATTGCCCGGAATGGAGTGATGATGGTGGAAACGCAGGCGCACATGGAACTCCGGCTCTCGGCCGCGATGGCCCTGCTGTCGGGCGGGTGCTGCGCCGCGGCGTGCGAGGTCCGCTGTCCGATTTCCAGATTTCGGGTCGATGTCGCGGGGTACCAGGATGGACGGCCTGAGCGCGCACCTTGGATTGAACGCGAAACGATGTTTCCGCGGCAGAAGAATGCCCAGACGATCATCGTTGAGTGCAAGCAATCGCGGGCGGATTTTCTGCGTGATTCCCGAGAGACCCCGAGGTTGCTTGCGAGGCGACAGGAACTTGACGGGGCGAGAAGATGTCTGGAGGAGCGGATCATTCGCGTGGCTGAGCCGAGTTTGAGACTCGGTGGAACGTCACTTTTTCAGGAAATGGAGACCTGGGAGTTTGATCGCAGTCGGCTGGCTTCGTACCGCAAGGTGATGCTCGAACTGCGGTACATTGATGAGGCTCTGCATGGGCAGACCAAGTTCTGGATGCTCACGCGATACCGGCTGGCGGATCGGTTGTACCTCGCGGCACCGCGGGGCCTGATCGCCACGGATGAAGTTCCGCCCATGTGGGGGCTGCTGGAGGCGGAGCTTGAAGATGGGGTGATGTGTCTGCGGGTGCGTCGGGCGGCCACGGACTTGGGGGCGACGGATGTCCGGAAGCAGCGTCTGCTTCGCAACATCGCCGCGGCGGCATCGCGCCCGGCCATCCGGCAGGGAGCGCTCACGGCGCAGCAAAACGCCCCGGCGGAGGGCCGGGGCGTTGTGGTTCAAGAATGAAGGGTGCGGCCACGTCAGTGTGACTCGCCGACCTGCCAGCGCAGGAAGGCGATGATGTTGGCCTTGGGTCCGACGATGTCCTTAATCTTCTTTGATTCATCGCGGACGAAGGGCTGCTCGAGAAGCGCGACTTCTTCGTAGAACTTGCGCATGCCGCCTTCGACCATCTTCTCGGCGATTTCCTTGGGCTTGCCCGATTCCATCGCCTGTTCGATGCGGAACTTCCGCTCGCGCTCGACGATGTCGGCGGGGATGTCCTTGGCGGTCACGCCGAGGGGCTTGGGAAGCGTCGCGGTGATGTGCATGCAGATATCGCGGAGCGTCTCCTCGCTGATCGACCCCTCTGCCTGGATGAGGACGCCTGTCTTGCCGTCGTGGTGGACGTACTTGCCGTAGGCGGTGGTGCCGGTTGCGCCGCCGAGCTTGTGTCCCCGGGCGTAGGAGACGTTTTCGCCGGTGGAGATTCGGAGGTCGTCGATGAGCTTCTGAGCCTCGGGGAACATGGCGACAGAGCCAGAAGGCTGGTTGCGTGCCGCATCGGCGATCTTCTGAACGGCGGAGATGAACTGGTCATTCTTGGCGGTGAAGTCGGTTTCCGCGCGGATCTCGACGATCGCGGCGACGCCGGAGGCTTCGTTGACCGCGATTGCGATGCGGCCTTCGCCGGCGGCGCGATCGGTCTTGGCGTCCATCTTGCCCTTCATGGTCTTGCGGAGCAGGTCCTTGGCCTTCTCGACGTCGCCGCCGGTCTCGACCATCGCCTTCTTGCACTCCATCATCGAAAGCCCCGTCTCGTTGCGGAGTTTCATCACGTCCTTGGCATTAATCTCGATGCTCATGTGTTCCTCGTCGATCCGGAACTCGCGCCGCGGCGGTGAGGAAAGCGTCAATCACGCCTCCGCTCGTCCTCCTGGTTGAGTCTGGCTCTCTGTGCTGGCGGCCACGAGCTGTTGAACGTGGCCGCGAAATGGTGTTGCGGGGTCGAAAGGTTGGCTACAGCCAGATGATCAGGCCTGCTTGGTGGCGACTGCGGCTTCGGGGCTCCGGGCGGGCTCGGATTCGCCGCCGGGCGATACGGCCGAGTCGTCGGCGCGGAACTGCGTGCGGCGGGAGCGACGCGGGCCGCCATCGCCTGCGGGCTGGCCGGGGGCCGCGGTTTCGCGAGGTACTTCGCGCTGTTGACGGCCATCGCTCACGGCGAGGCAAAGCTCTCGGACGACCACGTCGATCGAGCGCATCGAATCGTCATTGCCGGGAATGGGGATGTCGGCCATCTCGGGGTCGCCGTCGGTGTCGATGAGGCAGATGGTGGGGATGCCGAGCTTGCGGGCCTCGCGGAGGGCGGTGACCTCGTGGTTGGTGTCGATGATCACCAGGGCGCCGGGGAGCTTCTCCATGCCGCGGATGCCGGAGAGGTTGCGGCTGATCTTGGCGCGCTCACGCTTCAACTGGCTTTCCATCTTCTTGGAGTAGCTGGCGAAGTTATCCGTGTTGGCGATGTTGTCGAGTTCCTCGAGGCGGCGCAGACGCGAACGGATCGTGCGGAAGTTGGTGAGCGTGCCGCCCAGCCAGCGTTCGGTGACGAAGTGCATCTTGGCCTCGGCAACACGCTGTTCGATGACTGCGCGGGCCTGACGCTTGGTGCCGACGAAGCAGATGTCCTTGCCGTCGGCGACGGTCTTGGTGATGTAGCGCTTGGCGAGCAGGAGACCCTTGATGGTCTCCTTGATATCGATGATGTGGATGTTGTTCCGCTTGCCGTAGATGTACGGCCCCATCTTGGGGTTCCAGTTCGAGGCCCGCTGGCCGAAATGGATTCCGGCCTCGATGAGGTCCTGAACGAGAGAGTTGTCAGCCATTGTTGCACGATCCTTTCAGCGACACCGGCGGCACGAAGGCTCGGCAGACGCGGTGGGAAACCGCACCCGACGCGCCGCCATCAAGGGCGCTTGTGTGTGAAGCGACGGGCGTCGACCCGGCGCGGGAATATCCTGAGATGTGCCTCGTCCGTGACCTCCACGGACCCCGACACCGGCCGCGAACTCGGCCCTGGTGGGGAAGAGTAGGGTGCGGGGGATCAGGCGGCAAGAAATTCCTAATCGCGTGCGTAATGGGTGCCTGCGGCTCTGCCGTGACATCTCGCGCTTGAAGACCCGTTTTAGGGGGATTATCGGTTGTTGTGGCCTGCTTGCGTCGGGCCTGACCGGTATGCTGGGGCAATGGAGCCCGCGCCCGAAGGCCAGATCGTTCAGCCGCCGCCGATCCGGCCGCAATGCTGGAAGTGCGGGTATGAGCTCGCGGGCATTCGGGTGGATGGCCGGTGCCCTGAATGCGGAACGGAGATCTGGTCGGGGCCGCCGGGAACGCAGGTGAACAGCCTGGCCACGACGGCGATGGTGCTTGGGATCGTGTCGCTCGCTCTGTGCATCACCTGCATCGGGCCACTTGCGATCGTGATTGCGATCCCAGGTGTGGTCATGGGGCATATGGCGGCGAAACAGGCTCGCATGATTCCCGGCCCTCACAACGGCGCGGGCATGGCGAGGGCCGGGATCATCCTGGGATGGGTGACCATTGGCATCAGCCTGGCGATCGGCGTGGTCTACGCCGTAGCGATCGGGTATGGGTGGCTCTGATCTTGGTGGGCAACCGGCCGGCGTTTGCGCCGTAGCGTGACGCCAAGCAGCAGCGTGAGTGTCATCGCGCCTGATGGCGCTGGCACCCACATCTCGATGTTGTCGACCGCATCAGGGGATGGTGTTGCGGAGAGATCGAACAAGTTGATTCGGGCAATGGGCGTGGAGGACCACACGCCGAAAAAGTTCTTGGCGGGTTCGGCGGCGATGACGCCGTCGAAGAGGTACTGCCCGATCAAAGCGTCGTTGGCGTCAAAGATGCCGATATGCCAGCCGGCGGTGCCGAACGCCTGGAAGCGGGAAAGATCCAGCCCGATAGCGGTGAGATTGTCCGAGTCAAAGAGCAGATCGATGCTGCACTCGATGCCGAAGAGGATGCTCAGGTCTTCTCCAACCTTGACGCTTGTCGCGCCGATTGCGCCGTGGCCAACAGCGAACAGGGCCTGAGAAATACTTGAAGGCTGATCGACAGGGGCGAGCGGTCCGGCGAGGCGATTGGTCTGGATGGTGAGGCCGGAGGCCGCAAGGCCATTTGGGAACACAGGGGAGTGGGGGACCCCGCTGGTCAGTGCATCGGGGAAGGGGGCCTTGCCGCTTTCCATCAACGCTTCTTCAAACGTCTGGGTTTCTCGGAGGAACCCGCCGCGATCGAGATTTTGGAGCGTGAATGCCGCGTGATCGTTGAAGTACGCAACATCGGCCATGGCTGGCGGAGCCAGCAGAGTGATCGCGATGATGCTCAGCGGCGAAACTCGCAAGGTCTCTCTCCGACCCTCGACGACCATCCCGAAGGGGAAGTACACCGGCGGGATGATTATGCCGGGGCGCGAGGCGCAGCGAAAGCCTGAAATCCGCAAAACCTCGATTAAGCGGCGTGTCTGCCGGATTCAACGGGCACCGCGTGTTGAAAGTGAGGCTACGGAGCTGACCTACTGCACCGCGCCCTTGGTCAGTCGCATGAATGCGGTCTCGAGGTTGACCGCCTCTTCGGTGAAGAGGAGTATGCGGAACCCTTGATTGATCAACAGGTTGGGGACATCCGTGACATCCGCTTTGGCATCGGCGTCAAAGTGAATGTGGATGACGCGGCCGTCCCAGTGGGCGGCGGTGCCGTTCATCCCCTTCGGAGCGGGCTGGCCCTCGACAACGGTGACCTTGGCCACTCCCGGCATTGCCTGGAGGACCTTGACTGCCGCGGCCGTGCGATCAGCCACGGCGACGTGCACCACATTTCCGACGCGTGCGCGGGTCATGGCCTGCTGCACGGATCCTGAGAAGAGGAGTTGGCCACGCTCGATGATCCCGACGACGTTGCAGAGCTCACCGAGTTCGGGCAGGATGTGCGAGGAGATGATGATGGTCTTGCCCATCCGCTTGAGTTCCTTGAGCAACTCGCGGATCTCGATGCGTGCGCGGGGGTCGAGGCCGGAGGCGGGCTCATCCATAAGCAGGACTTTGGGATCGTGGAGGAGGACACGCGCGATCGAAAGCCGCTGCTGCATGCCGCGGGAGAGGGAGTTCACCTCGGCGGTGGCCTTGTAGTTCAGGTCGGTCAGATCGAGAACGTCGGCGACGACCTTCTTGCGCTGCTGCCCGTGGATGTTGTAGCAGGCGGCGAAAAACTCGAGGTACTCGGTGACGACCATGTCCTCGTAAGCGCCCATGAAATCCGGCACGTAGCCGATGAGCGGACGGATCTGCCGGTTCTGATAGCCGACGGTGAGGCCATCGATCATCGCCTGACCGGAAGAGGGCTTGAGCAGCGTGGCGAGAATCTTGATCGTGGTCGTCTTGCCCGCGCCGTTGGGACCGATGAAGCCGAAGCAGTCGCCCTGTTCGATGGCGAGATTGAGAGAGTCGAGCGCGACCAGATCTCCGTAGCGCTTGGTCAGGTTGATCGTTTCGATCATCGGCACTTGCGGGGTCTCCTGAACGGGCTGCGAGGAGCTGGGCTCTGCGGAGAAGGGTAATGGGTGCGATCGGGCGGCACGGCGGGAATTCGAGAGAGGGAGCGTGGCGAGGTCAGGGGTTGGTGTCTGGCGCCGGGGTGTCGAGCGCGTCCGACGGGTCGGCGGGAACGGGTGCGCCTGCCGGCGAGTTGAAATCCGGAGGAGCGACCGCGAACCCCGGCGGAGCCGGCGGGAGGGGATAGACCCATCGGATGACCGTGCGGCCGAGGATTCGCTTGCGCGTGGTGTCGCTCGGGGCCCCATCCACGGAGACAGGGAGGGGCGACTCGATGCCGTTGCCCTGCGCATCGGCGGACAGGTGGCCGATGACGATGATGCAGGGCTGGGTGAACCACCGGGCCAGATCGAGCGTGTGCGCGGCGGAGCGTCGGGCGAGAGTCTGCGTGCCTGATTGGTTGGGTTCGGGCGGATTGAGGATGCTGAACAACGAGAGAGCCATGAGCGATTCGACAACATTGCGCTCGGCAAGGAGCATGGGCGACTGACCACCCATGGATGGCGGCTTGGGAACGATGCGGTCGAGCAGGCGGGTGATCTCCATGCGGGAGGCGCTGCCGTCGCTGCCGGTGACCACTGCCAGATCGAGCTCTTCGCCCGGCAGCCAAGGCTTGTTGGCTGGCGCGGCAAAGTCCCACGCGCGTGCCTGGAGGCGGCCATCGCTATACATGATGCGGGAGTTGCGAGGCAGCGGAAGTGTGTCCTGCCCGACGACCACGATGACGGTTACATCTTCGAGCGCCGAGGGCAGGCCGTGGGTGAGCTTACCGGATATTCGCCACCGGTTGAAGACATCAGGATCACGCGTGAGCTGGAGTTCCTCGCCGAGTCCGACGCTTGCGCCGTCGGCGCTGCGGGGCGTGATCATGCCCCAGTTTGCGGGCAACCCCCCTGCCCAGTCGGCGCGAAAGGTCTTCGTGGTTGCGCGGGCGGGGACATCGAGCCGCCAGGGAGAGCGGGCATCGACTTCATACGGGCGTGCATCGGGGAACGAGGCGAGACCCGAGCCGCCGGTGCTTGTGAATGGCTCCCAGGAAGTCAGTGCGTGCTTCCATCGATCGGTGTCGGCCGCCTCGCCGATGGCGATGCGCTGGGTGCCATAGGTCGGCAGGAGGAGCGTGAACCAACTGCGGATCCGCTGATTCGATTGGCCGTACACGTGGTCGACGAAGGTGAGGTGCTGGCCTTCGATGCGACGACCACGAAGGACGTTTGCGCCACCCCAGGCGATGGCCGTGAAGATGCCCGCCGCGACGACGAAACCGAGCCAGGAATAGTGCTTGAGGTTTCGTTCCTTGAGTGCGTAGAAGCCCACCGGTCCTGCCAGCAGCCAGTACAGCAGGAAGACCACAAAGGCCAGCAGAAGACCGGCCGCGGCCTTTGCGGAACGGGTGATCGCGGGACCGATCGGTCCATCGAGGTCCGCATCAGCGCGGCCGCCGATCCACTTGGGGGGGGGTGGCGTATTGGTGCCAACGGCGGTAGGTCTCGTTTCAGAGTTCAGGTCGGCGGGGCTGAGGAGTGGCAATCGCTTGCCGAGCACTCTGTGCCAGAAGAGATCCGCGTGGAGAGCTCCGGAAACGTCAGCGATCTGGCGGGTTGTGAGATCAAAGCCGATGAGCGTGACCGCGCCGGTTCCGACGAGCCTGCGAACGACCACTGCTTTGCCATCGGGACCATTCAGGATCGGGATGGCGGTATAGCGCTCGGTGCCGGATCGCGGAGTGAAGGAGTGCATCACCACGTTGTTGGGAAGAGCGACATCCGAACGGCGTGAAAGAAGCTGCCGATAGGTGTTGAGATCGACACCGTCGTTGCGCTGCAGGGCTACTTCCGGCATGATCGAGGACAAGGGATTACCTGGAACATCAACCCAGGACTGCCCCGCGGGGGGGATGATTGCGATGAAGTGACCGCCGCGCTCGACCCACTCCCGGATGGCATCGGCCTGTGGGGCTGTGAGAGTGAGGGGCTGTTCCTGACTGGATGCGCCGGTCCAGACGATCGCTTCAAACGCCGCGAGCCCGTGCCAGCGATCTGGCAAGGTTCCGATGGAACGCCCCGGGGCCAGACCCGGAGCCAGACCGCTCACGATTTTTGTGAGTTCGTGGCCGGTGGGCGCGAAGCCTCCGGTGGAGATGAAGTTGGCTTGGTATTGATCGAGGCCCGCGGAGTTGCTTCCGACCACGCCGATCATTCCCTGCGTGCTGAGCGCGGGGTTGCCCATGGGGTAGGCGAGTGAGGCGAGCATCCGGCCGGGGATGTACTGCGTGCCATCTTCTCCGGGAACGCCGTTCCCAGAATCGATTGCTTCGTGCGCGGTGATTTTGAAGGTTGTCCCCGCGTCCACGTTGAACGGCAGGTGGGCGTAGAGCCAGGCACTTTGTTCGACGCCCGGGTTCGCCACGATGACCCGCTTCATCAGGGCGGAGTCGCCGTCGCTGTCTGGGATATGGATGCGGAGCAGAACGTTTCGGGGCTGGGCGGCGGAGTCGGTGACCTTGAGTTCGATCCCTACCCAGTCGCCGGGCCGGGCGAAGCCTGAAAGTCCAAACTGTGCCACGCGGAGGGAAATCTCTCCCGTGCCTGATGCGGGTGGTGACTGTCCCTGGCTTGCCGAAAGCGGCCACAGGGTCAGTAGAAGGGCGATTGCCGCCAAGGCGGCGATGGTTCCACGGAGATTCACTCGACCATTGTAACGGTAATGGACCCGTCCGTGGCAGCCGATGGCAGGGGTATGGTCGTATTCGCACCGGAAATCTGGTCGGTCCTGGGTTTGATCGCCGGCGCTTGCCTTCTGGGCATGCTGGCCGCCGCGGCCCATGCTCGGCGGGAGGAGTGTCGGCTGCACGATCTGAAGGTGCGTGTGCATGAGTTGCGTGGGGCGTACCAGCGCCGGTTGGCGGACCTTCGGCGGGGAGCAGAGGAGCCCGTCATCGATGCCGAAGTTGTGCAGGAAGTCGACGGCTCTAGGAAGGCAGCCTGAACGTCGAGCTTCTGCGAGGGGTTTGGGGGGAGGGGGCGGCGAGACCAAGTGGGGGGGTTGGCGGGGGGTCAGATGGGGATTGCATTCGGTGAAAGTGAATCTTTCGCCGCGGCGACCTCGAAACACGAGTCGGAACCCTCCGTTATTGGTGACGGTGGGCGGTTACCGCCGCGTGCTTTGGATTTTCAATCTGGCTGTTGCTATGACGACAAACCTCTCGCCACGTGATTTGGCCAGCGTGATTGGTGTGAGCGAGTCATCGCTCAAGCGATGGGTCGATGATGGCCGTCTGGTCGCGCAGCGGACATCCGGGGGCCACCGCCGGATCGCCATGCACGATGCCGTGCGGTTTCTCCGGCGGTCGCCGGTGGACCTTTCCCAGCCTGAGATGCTGGGACTTGGCGACCTAACGTCGCAGGCTGTGGCCACGGTGGTCAGCGGAGCGGCGGATGTTGCGTTGCTCCAAGCCATTCGCCGCGGCGATGCGGCTGCGGTTCGCGGGATCGTTCTGGCGGAGTTCCTGCTGTCGCGATCGCTTGGTCCGGTTTGCGACGGGCCTATCGCGTATGCGATGAATCGTCTTTCCGAGGAACTCAGGGCGTCGGGCGACGGTAAGGCGGTCGGCTTGCGGGCCGACCAGATCGTGTGCGAAGCCGTCGGTTTAGTGCGCGGCCTGATCGGGCCGTCACGTGCGGAGGTGCTTCGCGCTGTGGTCATTTCAATCGGGGCAGAGGGTGCGGTTCCTGGTCAGCTGGCCGCGGCAGTGCTTTGTGAGACGGGGTACAGAGTTTCCGAGATGACGGAAGCACATGCCCGCACCGCGGGCGCCAACCTTGGCGCGGAGGCTCCGCCGGAACTGGTGTGTGTCGTGATCGGTTCACAGATAGCGACTGAGGAACTTGCCGGGTTTGAACTCCAGAACCTTGCCGCCCGCGGAGTCCGAGTGACGATTTGCGGACGCGACGCGGCCGCGGCAGCGTCTGGGTACCAATCTTCGAAGGTGGTCTCGGTAGATTCGATGTGTGAACTTCAGGCGATCGCCCGCGCCAGCATTGCGGAGCGTGATGCAGCGGTGAAGCGGCCTGATCCAGGCGTGCGCGGGCGTGCGGTGCGGGCAGGATGAGCGCATCAATCAACCGCGGCTCAGCAAGGCCCCGTTGACCACTTGGTGATCAATCTGATTGTCGCCGAACTCGAAGGCGAGTTGTCGTTCATCGTGCATTGACAGCAAAGCGAGATTGGCCCGTGTACCCGGGCAGACAACCCCCCTGTCCATCAGGCCGAGCACGCAGGCGGCATTGACAGTCGCCGCGGCGAGGGCCTCGCGGACGGTGAGCTGGTTGCAGCGCACGGCGAGCGCAATGGCCATCTGCATCGAAAAACAAGGGGCACTTCCGGGGTTGGCGTTGGTCGCCAGGGCGACCGCCCCTCCGGCATCGATCAGGGCGCGGCCGTTTGCATACCGGCCATCGATGTGGAAGCCCGCACAGGGGAGGAGCGTGCCGATGGTGGGCGTTGCAGCGAGCGCCGCAAGGGTCAGCGTATCGGAGGCTTCAAGGTGATCGATCGAGCGAAATCCGGCATGAGGGGCTGATGGCGTGCACCACTGGGCATTGAGCGCGACGATGCCGAGATTGTTGAACTGATCCGCATGAACTCGGATGGGATGTCCGAGCGAGCGTGCGCGATCGAAGAGGCTTCGGCAGTCGGCAAGTGACCACGCGCCGTGCTCGCAGTAGGCGTCGATCGCCACACCCGGGAACTCCGCATGAATGGCGGGGAGGGTCTCTTCGATTGTGCACTTGACGAAGGCCTCCGGGGATGGGGCATCGGTATCGAGGGCATGTCCGATGAGTGCGGTCGGGACAACGGTGCCTGGGAATGATGCTGCGGCGTCGAAGATTGCGCGGAGCATTTTCAGCTCATCCGTGGTGGAGAGGCCGTAGCCCGACTTCACCTCGATGGTGGAGCTGCCCAGGGCGAGCATTCGCGCGAGGCGAATCGCCAGCAAGTCCTTGAGCTCGCGCTGCGTGGCCGCTCGGACCGCGCGGACGGTCGACATGATGCCTCCGCCGCGGTTGAGAATGTCGAGGTAGGAGACGCCGCTGCGTTTCAGGTCCCACTCGTCATAGCGATTCCCAGCCCAGCATGCGTGGGTATGGCAATCGACAAAGGCGGGCATGAGCACACGGCCTTGAGCGTCAAGCTCGGCGTCGGTGTGTCCGGGCGGGTCCGGCAGGTCTTTGCCGACCTGGGCGATGGTTGAGCCGACGATGAGCACATCGGCACGGTCGAGCACCGGCCAGTTATCCATGGCGCACCCCCGCAGAGGCTGATGCGGGTGGGAGTCACAGGCGAGCAGCACCCGGGCGTTGCGGATCAACAGGCTCATACGCCCACACGCTCCTCGTGCAGCCGGTCGGCGAGCCCGCGGAGGAACCGCAGGAACAGGTGCGCTGCGAGTCGCGAGGTGCGTCCATCGGCGTCATGATCGGGGTTGAGTTCCATGATGTCGAAGCAGCGGACAGTGCCATCGCGGGACAGCGTGTCGATCCAGGCACCGACGGCCGCGGGAGATGCACCGCAGGGATTCAGCGCGCTCACGCCGGGAGCGGCGGAAGCGTCGAGGACATCCATGTCGAGCGAGACGAAGGAGGGTTGAGCGGCGAGGCCGGGAACAAGGCAGGGCTCCTCTGAGGGCGGGAGAATGATGCCCCCGTTGGCCACAAACCAAGATGCATGCTCGGAAGAGTTGGCGAGCGGATCGACTCCCCACAGGGCTACACAGGAGACGAGTTGATCCTCCAGCAGAGCGCGGAAAGGCATTCCGGATCCGGGCTCAGCGCGGACATCGAGATGGGCGTCGAGGTAGATTCCCTTAAGCGTGCCGTAGACTCGCGACACTGCGCGCACAAACGGAAACGTCAGATCATGCCCGCCGCCGATGGCAATGGGAAACATGCCCCGCTCCAGGATCGCGAGCGTGGCTTCGGTGACACGATCGTGTGTCTCGCGGAGATCGCGACCGATGACGATGTCGCCTGCGTCGAAGACTCGCGGATAGGCCGGATACACGCCAGACTCATCCATCGGCGCGGCAACACCGTAGCGTGCGAGGGCCGCGCGGAAGGCATGCGGACCGGAGCGGGCGCCGGCGCGGCCGCTGTTCATTACCACCCCGGTGTCGTCGGCCAATCCGAGCAGGGCGACGGTACACTTCTCAACTTCGGACCGCGCGAGGGGGTCCTCCGCGAGTTCGCGGGTGCTCAGCACGATCGACGCGGCGAACTTGCCGGGGCGGCGATCGGGCCAGACTGGTGGGGCGGTGTGAGGGATCACGCTCGCAGGGTACACCGGTTAGTCGCCGACGCGATTGGTGCGGGTGCGGCTCTCGTGCTCATAGAACACTCGGGCGAGGGCAAGGCCGGTCTGGTCGGCGAGGTCCTGCTCAGCGCGCTGCACCTCGCCGAGCTGACTGGGCATGGTCCCCTGGCGGGTCGGCAGGTCGTAGGTGACAGTGTGCCACTGTGCTCCGGGGTCGCTGCTCTCGGGCGCGGGGAAGAGTCGCTTCCGTGTCTCGACATCGACGACCTTGATCCGCATCCGGCTGGAAGGCGCGAACTCGGCCCCGTTGGGCGAGAGGGTGAAGTACTCCACCCGGGCGTAGATCACGACCTTGGCGCCAACTTTCTCACCGATCTCGGCGATGCCGAGTTGCTTGCCGAATCGCTCACCGCCCGCGGCGGCGAGGGCGGCGTCGGAGGAGATGATCTCCGCTTCCCTGACGCACTTGTTGTCGAGGAGTGCACGTTCGGCGGCCTTGCCGATGCGCTGTCGCATCATGCGATTGGGCAGCTTGGAATCGATGTCATCGACGAAGATCACCGCCGACTTGTCATCCGCGAGTTTGTGCATCGCGGGCGTCTTCTCGGGGCCGGCGACGAGGTAGCCAACCGGGCCGAGGATGTTGCACGAGGCGGCCACGGCGAGGGCGAGGCCGGCGGCCGATGCGAGGAAGATGCGGCGGATCTGGGGCATGCGGGAATCCAGGCAGGGAAGGTATCGAGATCGGTGCGGGTTCAGGATCAATACTCCAGCACGTTCTTTTCCTCGTGATCGAAGAACATCCAGGAGGCACGCTGAACGAACCGCGATGTGAGCGCGAGCTTGACGGTGTCGCGAGGAACTTCGAGCGGGCTCACGCCGGTCTTATCGGGGAACCCGACTCTCACCGCCTCGCGGAATGAGAACAGTGAGGGGGTGGCTCCGTCGGTCTCGGTTACGCTCACGGTGCCGATGGCCGTGCCGGCCCAGATATACGGATTGCCGGGGTCAGAGAGCCGGAACTCGGCGATGTCGATGGAAACCAAGCGGTCAACCCCGAACTCAGCGGCAAGCTCTTCGGGAGTCTTTGCGACCCAGTTGGGGTAGCGGAACTGGTAGGCGAGGACTTCATCCGCCGGGAAAATGCCGCTCGCGCCCGCGGCTTCGGCGAGTCGGCGGGAAATCTCCCGGGTCACCGTGATCACCAAGTCAGGGTGGTCTGCCTGAATAGAACGGTCTGTTGTGACCACGACCGCAAAAGTCTTGTCTTGAAGCCCCTTGTACTGGGCCTCAACTGCGTGCGAGCCAGATCGCTCGGCGTTTGCGGCTATCACGCCGATGAGCTGGCATCCGACGGTGCCCAATGCCAGCAGCGCCATGGCCGCGAAGGCCCCCATGATCTGCGGGGATCGAGAGGCGGACGGGCGTGCAAACATGGGGGTGGGCTCCGCGATGTGCAAAGGCTGAAGAGATTGGGATCCTGTACGCCGAGAGACGGGGCGAGTTTCAAACCGTCGCGGGCATCGTGAAAACCTTATAGACCCACGATGCGGCCCAGGCGGTGCCGACAGGCCAGAGAATGCGGGGCTGAAGGAACGCTCGGGCCGCCGTGTGGCCGAGCCTGGAGCCAAACAGGGCCACATGAACCGCGCCCCAGAATATCGCCGCAGCCGTAAGGGTGCTCATCGCGGCGAACGGCTGGGCCCGGATGGAGGCGACAGGGCTGAGGTTGGCCGCGCTCGCAAAGGCGGTGGTCATTCCGCAGGTGGGGCAGGGCTTACCCATCATCGCGATCCAGCTGCACTCAGACAATCCCATTTGCTTGTGGGTTCCGAGGCCGCTTTGGGAGGGGGTGAGTGATGCCGCGGTCACAAGCACGGCCAGGATGCAGAGGGCGATGATTGCGGCGGCAATGCGTTCGCCGCTTGTCGCGCGGGCGGCTACCCGGGGAGGGGTGGCTGCGGCAACGGGAGGATGGATCGGGGAAGCATCGGTCACGATCTTAGAGGGTAGAGGGGAGCAACCGGCAACGGAAGGTCCGAGGGCGCGGTAGGCTGTTGAGTAACGGAGGTGCCACCATGGCAGAACCCCAGCCTCGCCGCAGCCTCATCAATGGCTTACCGACGGTGGTACTCATGCTTGCGGCCCTTGCGGCTGCCGGGTACGGCATTTATCTGCTGGTCACAAATCAGGCTCGGACGATCGGCATCTTCCTCATCGGCATCGGGCTTGTGTTTCTGCCGATCCGGATTTTTTCTGTCCTAGGGTCGCTTGTGTGCATCGGTGCCGGCGTGTACTTCTTCGCGCTCTACGGGGTCGGCTTGCAGGGCGTGGTGTTTGTGGTCGTCGGACTTGTGGGTCTGGCAGATCACGCCCGCGCGGTCTCTGATGAGCGGCAGGCGGCGGCCAGACGGAGCGATTGATGGCATAGCATCGGCCCCATGTCCACGACGTTGAATGTGCGTTCTGACCGTCTCAAGGCGCTTCCCCCATTCCTGTTTGACGAGATCGACCGGAAGAAACGCGAGCGGATTGCCGCGGGCGCAGATGTGATCAATCTGGGTGTGGGCGATCCGGACAAGCAGACGCCGCAGTTCATCGTCGACGCGATGGATGGGGCGATGCGGCAACTGGTGAACCAGCAGTATCCGGCTGTGGGTGGGGGCTTGGGGGTGTTCCGCCAGTCCTGTGCGAAGTTCATGCAGCGCCGCTTCGGCGTCACGGCGGACCCGATGCGTCACATTGTGTGCTGCATCGGATCAAAGGACGGCATTGCACATCTGCCGTGGGCGGTCACCAATCCGGGCGACACCGTGTTGGTGCCGGATCCGGCCTACCCGGTCTACGAAATCGGCGCTGTGCTGGCGCATCTGCGGGTACACAAGATGCCCGCGAACCAGGACAGTGGCTGGAAGCCTGACTTTTCAAAGCTGCCGGCCGATGTGGCTCGGGCTGCCCGCATCGCGTGGGTGAACTACCCCAGCAACCCGACAGCCGCGTGCGCGGACGTGGCGTTCTATGAGCGGATGCTGGAGTGGGTGGGGGGGACGTGGTCGGGCGGGGGACGTGGGTGCATCGCGGCGTCGGATGTGGCCTATAGCGAACTGTACTTTGAGAACAAGCCGGTCTCGATGTGGCAGGCCCGCAACGCCGCCATTGACGAAACGCCGGGCATCGAGTTTCACTCGCTCTCGAAGACTTTCAACATGACCGGGTGGCGAATCGGCTTTGCTGTCGGGCATCCGGAGATCATCGGGTCATTGGCGGGCATCAAGGCGAACGTGGATTCGGGTGTGTTCAACGCCATCCAGGTTGCCGGCGCGGCGGCGCTCGATCGCTTTGACGATCCGGCGGTGCAGGCGATGCGGGATGTCTACCGCCAACGCCGCGATGTGATCGTGCCGGCCCTGCGCACGATCGGCTGCGAGGTTGAGAATCCCGGCGCGGGGTTCTTTGTCTGGGCCCGCACACCGGTTGGCGCGAACGGGCAGCGGATGGACTCGATGGAGTTCGCCGCGAGGTTGCTGGAGAAGGCCGACACGGTGGTCGTTCCGGGTGCAGGGTTCAGCCCTGCCGGGCGGGAGTACTTCCGGATTGCCCTGACGGTCGACGCGGAGCGGATGGCCGAGGCGGCGGAGCGGATACGACGTATCGGTTGGTGAGCGTGACCTTCAATTCGGGGGGCGAGAACCGCAAACCCATCGGATTGCCGAGAATCTGAGCCGGGGTGGGGCCTTGGCTTCGTATAGGCTCTCAGGAGGGACAAGGCCTGTGCGCCTTGGCCAGGAGGCCGATCGGGCCGATAGGAAACCACGGATGGCCGTGTGGATACTTGGCATCATGGTGGCCGCGATTATTGTCGCGGTGGCTGTTGCGCTCGGGACGAGCGGTCCGGGTACGAAGGCGCGCCGTGAGCGGCGGCGGCGTTACCGGCTCGAAGACTCTGGGGCCCGCATTGCGCTGCAGTCGCAGAGCGCGGAAGCACCGGTGGTGAGCGCGGTTGAAGAGATTGCGCCGGTCTCGAATCCCCTCACGCCCA
>JBBRUT010000026.1:0-33369 GCA_038247555.1 Phycisphaerales bacterium
CTCCAGTGCTTCTGCGTACGTCGATGTTTATGTCGATGTCGACTATGGCACCGGGAATACGGTTGCTTGGACCGTGACTGGCTACAAGTGCACCTTCGCGTCTTCTGGGTGTCCGGCCGGCAGCACCATGATTGATCCGAGCACCGGTGATGTCGCCGCGTGCACGGCAAGCGGGGGTACTCCGCCAACAAGCTGTACGAGCGATTGCTTTATGTGCGAGGGCGGGCTGACCTCTGGCGACATTTGCAAGAAGGCCGGCCCAACCGAGACGTGCACAGGTGGAGGCGCAGGCAAGCTGGCGTGCGGGAAGAAGGCGACGATGAGCTGCATGATTGGCGGCGCGAACGCCGGGCCGAATGGGTGCGGGTGTCCAACACTGGCGGTCTATCCGGCAGGGACGAACTGCTCGTTCAGCTTGTGCTACCCATGAGGTGCCGAGTCGCGTATCTAGTTGGAACTTTCCTCACGGCCGGGTGCTACGGCTCGCCGTTGGATGCCACTGTTGCCATCAGTACCGAGTCGATGATGGCACCCCGCCAAAGCGATTCGGCGAACGAGCAGGTCTCAGACGCGTTGCTCCAGGCACTGTTCGCGTACGACCTGTCGGTGCGGTCGCTCGTCTGGGAGCAAGCAAAGTACCAGCCGCAGCGTATGGCGACGTGGGTGTTGGCTGAAACGCGCCGAGTCGGCGTGGACCACTCGGGACAGTGGTTTAGCCAAAGCGAGTTTCCAACGTCAAGTGATGCTGAAGAAGAGAATGGCATCATGCGTGGGTATCGCTACTTCGATGGCGAGGACAGAATGTTCGGCTATGACTTGACGGTCCGACGGGGACAAGTGGTTCCGCCGGATCGTGACCTGTTGGCCAATTTCTCGCCGTTCCATCTGCTGGGGCGGTACGTGGACTTTTCACAGGGCCGCACACTCCCCGAGTTGCTCGCGAGCTCGCCAAAGCTGCACATCCTTGAGCCGGAGTCCGATCAGCCATGGCCCGGGCTCCGCGGTGATGTCAACTTGCTGGAAGCAACCTTCACACTTTCAGTCCGCATAGACCCGTCTCACGGATATGCGCCTCGATCAATCCTGCTTGTACGAAAAGACCTCGGTGCTCCTTTGGAGCTACTAGAAACTACGCGATACAAGCAAGTCGACCGGGTCTGGATCCCAACAGCCGGTGTGCGCGGATTGTGGACTCTGCTGTCAAAGCGTGACCACCCGGACGGACACGCACGCGCGGAGGGGTGGGCTGGCGACGCCAAGAACCTCGAACAGCTGAACGGCATTGGCGGACTGAGTGCGAGCAATCGCGCAGCGATGTGGCACGCAGTGCAACGCACAACCATCACCGGATCATGCACCGGCAACACTGATCTGTTCTTTTACCCGATGGGAGGAAGTAGTCAGACGGGGCCGTTCACGCCAGAAATCTTGGTCGCCACGATCGTCTCTTGCAATGACATTGCAACTGATTGGTTGCAGACTCCAGTCAAACAATGGTCCGAGATTCCTGCGCCGCCTTCTGCTTGGATGTTCGACCTCTTCCGAGGTCGGCAATCCGATCTGCGAACAGCGCTTGAGCCCATCACATTTGCCGATGCTGACGGGAGTGATGAGGAGAATCCATAATGGTCGCCATCATATTTGCGATCCTTCTTGTTCAGGCAGCACTGCCGTCGTTCAATCGTCAGTCCGCCGTCCCTTCCCCCGTCATAGCGCAGGGCTCACTGCGGTCCTTGGAACTGATCGATGCCGACCCGGAGGATCAGGGCCCAATAGCAGTGGGCTCGCGTCTGATTCGTCGGCTTACTTTCATGAACAAGCTTGGTCACGAGATTCTCGTGGAGGTGCTCTCAACCTCGTGTGGATGCACAAGGGCTTCATTCGATGCCGCGGCGGTCCAACCAGCCAGCCCGGTGACCCTGACGGCTATTGTCGATGTTGCCGCGACACCCGGTCCGCAGTTGCAAACTGTGCGTTTCAAGGCGAGTTGGGATGCGGCTGAAGAGACGGGCGTTTGCGCCATCAAGTACGAACCCGAGATCGATTATGAAGTCCTGCCTTCGATGATCAGACGCATTGCGCCGGCGGGAACCGAACTCAAGTTGAACGCGTGGGTCCACTGGCCTGGAGAAATCGCCAAGCCGCAACGTATCCGTGACCTCTCCTGTTCCCTCCCCGGGTTCGCAAGCGGGGCAATCCGTGCAGTTGTTGACGGGCCGAATGTCATAGCGGTGCAGTTCTCCGGTACGGTCCCTCCACCCGGCGCTTATCGGGGTGACATTTCATTTCGAGTTGATCCCGCTGACAAGCCCGTGCAGATCCCGGTCTTCCTTCGCTCGGCTGCGCCTTGGGTCTCCACTCCGGGCGGCGTGATCTTTGATGGCGCTGCTCGCGAGCTCATCATCGTGATCAAACGTGAGCACCCTTCGGCCGAGCCAACTGCTATTCGAGTTTGGAACCCAAGTGCGCCGATCCAAGTGTTCCTCGATCCTGCTAATAGTATTGAGCCAACTCGAACATTGCGAGTTGAACGCAGGGGCGATCTCACGACACACGGCGGAACCACGATCGAAGTCGTTGACGCAGACGGCAATGTTCTAGCATTAGTCCCGGTGGCCTATTTCGCGATCGCGAGCGAGCCGGCAAGCAAGTAGCTCGACGACGACGTCATCAGTGCTCCCACCCGCTCGCGGCAACATCAAACCGTTTCCCCTTCCCATCGATCGCAACACAGCTCCCGGCAGGCCCCGCCACCACCCGCCCGATGCGCGTCAGCATCGTCCCATTCTCTGTCGCGCTCGCCTTCGGCGCGCCCGCCTTCACCGCAAACAGCAGCTCATAGTCCTCCCCGTCCCCAATCGCCCGCAGCGCATCCTTCACCCCCTCGTGCCGCGGCACCAGTTCCAGCTCGATCTCGATCCCCACGCCCGACGCCGCCGCGATGCGAGAAGCATCGATCCCCACACCATCGGACACATCAATCATCGCGTGCAGGTCGTCGCCGAGCACATCACACAGCCACGCGCCCTCCGCCACCCGCGGCACAAAGCTCAGGTGCCTGCCGCTTCCCAGCGATCCGCCAACCCGCCCCGTCACCCAGACCTCATCCCCCGGCCTCGCCCCGCTCCTCAGCACCGCGCCTCGCTTTGCATGCACCGCGCCCCCCACCGTGCACGTGATCACCAGCCCTCCATCCCACGTCGCCACATCGCCGCCCACCAGCGGCGCGCCAAACTCCCGGCCCCATCGCGCCATCGCATCAAACAGCGCATCCCCCTGCGCATACCCCCGCGGCAGCAGCCCCGTCGCCAAACCCCACCGCGGCGTCCCGCCCATCGCCGCGATATCCGACACGCTCCGCGCCACCGCCTTCTGCGCGATCAACTCGACCAGCGTTCCCGCTTCAAAGTGTCGCCCCGCCACCACCTGATCCACCGTCAGCAGCATCTCACCCTCGACCCGCACGACCGCGCAGTCGTCTCCGGGGCCGACAACAACTCCCGGGAAACTCCCCGCAAGATCGGCCGACCGCCTGGCGATGTGCGATAACAACTCCGTTTCCCGCATCCCCAAGCGTAGTTCCGAACGGCTCCCTTCTCGCCCATCCGCACCCATCGCCCGGTGCACTTGTACGATGCCCATATGAAGCCCTTCCGCTCAACTCATCTCGCGTTCCTCCTGCTCGGTCTCTCCGCCTCCCTCGCTGCGGCGCAGCCGCAGCCCCCTGCCGCTCCCTCTGCGCCGCCACCCACTGATCCTGCGCCCGCACCCCCCCCCCCGGCAAACCTCCCCGCAAGCCCCGCCGCAAACCCCCCCGCAAACCCCGCCGCAAACCCCGCCGCGACGCCGCGTCCCTCCGTCGCGCTCGCCCCCATCGGCCGTCCACCCACTCCCCCCGCCTCCGTCCGCAACGTCCCCTACGGCACGTTCAAAGTCGAACTGCCCATGATCCAGCGCAACGTCATCGGCGGCGTCACCGGACGCCTCGGCGGCATGGCCATGGATATCGAGAACAACATTCTCTTCATCGCCGCGACCGCCTCCAACACCATCGAAGTCCAGACCGTTAGCAACAGCCAGTCGGTTCAGTCCGTCCTCGGCCAGCCTGCGCCCGTCAGCCTGATCTTCCTGCAGCCCACCCGCCAGCTCATCGCCACCTGCGCAACCGACAGCACCGCGCGAGTTTTCAAAGCCGACGCCTCCGGGCAACTCACGCTGGAGCGCTCCCTCACCTTCGCCGGTGAGCCAGGGCCAATCTTGCACGATCCCGCCGCGAACCTCTGCTGGCTCGGGCACGGCGTCTTCATCTCAAGCTTCGACCCGAGCGACGGCGAGAAGAAATCCGAACTCTCCCTCGAGGGCATCGGCCGCCCCGTCGCCCTCGCGATCGACCCCACCTCTCCCCGCCTCTTCACCATCACCACACCCGCCAACGACGTCATCGTCATCGACCGCTCCAAAGCCGATTTCCCCGCCATCGCCGCGCGTTGGCCCCTCTCCGAGCGAGCACCCGCCGCCATCGCCTTCGATCGGGCCAACAAACGCCTGTTTGTTGCCACCCGCTCCCCCTCCCGCCTCATCGTTCTCGACTCGGATTCCGGCCGCGAAGTCGCCAAACTCGATGCACCCGAAGACCCCGGCAGCATCTCCTACGACCCCTTCCTCCGCAAGGTCTACCTCGCCGGAAACCGCGGCCAGGTTCGCGTCTATCAGCAGGTCAGCCCCGATACCTACCAGCCCATCGCCACCGAGACAACCGCTCCAGGCTCCCGCACCTCCCTGCTCATCTCGGAGCACCGCCGCCTCATCGTCGCCGCTCCCAATCTCGGCGATGACCAGGCCGCCCGACTCTTCGTCTACCAGATCGGGCCATGACCTCCCCCCATGACCACCTCTCCCGCAATCTCCATCATCGCCGCGGCCACTGCATCCGCTTCCATCCGCGTCGAACCCGCGCTGCCGCAATCTCCCGAAGTCGCCGCCCGAATCGCGCGCACCTGGGACGAACTCCGCGCCGCCAACGACCGCTTCTACGACGGCCCCATCCTCCGCTTCATCTCCCTTGATGCACAGCACGGCGAGCTTCTTTGCCGGCGCGACAGCTTCCGCACCCTCGCCGTCTCGCCGCGACTGGGCCTGGGCGTGCGCCAACTCGGTGTGAGCGGCATCATCACCGCGCGCGACCATGCGGGCGCGCAGCACCTCCTGCTCGGCCGCCGCGGCGCCGAGACTCGGATCTACCCAGGACTTTGGGAAGTCGCACCCTCCGGCGGCGTTAAGCCGCCCCCGCCCAACATCGACCGGCTGTCGCTCCACAACCTCGCGCTCGCTTTGGCCGAAGAAGCCGATGAAGAACTCGGCATGACCCTCGACCCGAACGCTGCCCAACTCCTCGCCTTCCTGCGCGATGAAGTTGCGTGCAGCGACGACGCCATCCTCCGCTTCGAGCTCCCCTCCCCGATCGATCCCCGCCGCGCCGCCTGCCCGCTTGCCGCCGAAGCCGCGGGCCGGTGGGAGTACATCGACTCCGCCTGGATCGCCCTCGGCGATCTTTCCGCCTTCGCCCGCGACCACGCCGCGGCCATCGCCCCGCCCACCGCCGCGCTGCTGCGCTGGCTCAACTGGGTCTGAACAGCCCACCCGCGTCGTTGCCGCGGGCCTCGATGCCCGCTTCGCGTTCCACGCGATACTGCGTGGCCCGCCTATTGATCGCCTTCATCTTCAGTCTCGACCACCCCGGGGACACCCAGCCCAGGCCGCTTCCACCCGCTGTCCGGGTCTTTCTCCATCGCGCGATAGGCCATCGTGGTACACCGTACACAGATGTAAGCCCCTGGCATCATCGGGCTCTCCCACAGGGCCTCATCCCGCTCCTCCAGGCACATCCGGCACTTCTTCCCCTTGTTCTCCGCGCCCCCCTTGAGCGTCTTGAGTTCCGTGAATGCCATCGTCAGGCACTTCATGCACACCAGGCTGCCCTGGTGCCCCTCGACCATCGCCGCATCCACAAACTCCGCATCGCAGTAATCGCAATGCGAAGAGATCACTGAGCCGTCGGGCATCGTTCTGTGCATCGCATGTTCCCTTACTTCTCTTCCGCCCCGCCCAACACGCCCACTCTCAGCACCCGCAGCCCCTCGCCCCCGCGCAGCACCGCCCCCTTCGCGCACCCCGGCGGCACATACACCGTCGCACCCTTCCCCAGCGACACCGACGCAAACCCGCCCTCCGCCTCCGCGAGCTCACCCTTCCCGCCCATCACCATCAACACAAACCCGCGCTCCACCGGCACACTGCCACTCCGCTTCCCCCCAAACCTGCACGGGAACCCCACCGTCGCCTCATCCCCATCGAGCAGTCGCACCTCATCAATCGTGTAAAACGGTGTCTCTGCCAGCCGCAGACACAGCTCTCCCTCGGCGATCGGCCCCGCGCTCGCCGCGCGCTCGACCGTCGGCTTGCCATCGACTCCAAACGCGCTTCCAAGCCCCGCCTCCATGTGCAACTCTCGCCCCGCGCGGCCCCAGTCGAACAATCGATACGTCGTGTCGCTTGGCGTCTGCACCTCCGCCACCACCACCCCCGCCCCCAGCGCATGCACAATCCCGCTCGGCAGTGTGTAGCACATCCCCGCCCGCGCCTCAATTCGCTCCATCAGATCCACCACCGGGTGCCGCGCCCCATCCCCGGCCACGCTCCCGCTCCGCGCCGCGGCCTCAAACTTTTGCCTCGTCACACCCGGCTTCAATCCGATGTACAGGAAGGGGAGGCTCGCGCCCGCCTCCGCCTCCACCACATACCACGATTCTGTCTTTAGGTGCGCACGCGAATCCCGCCTCGCCGCCTCCACCGACGGGTGCACCTGCACGGACAGATTCTCCGCCGCATCCAAATACTTGATCAGCAGCGGAAACGGCCGCGGCCCGCCCACAGCGCTCATCGCCTCACCGATTCCCCGCCCCGCCAGCGGTCCCGTCGCAACCACGGACTGCATCGCGCCACCGCCCGCGCCCGATGCGCTCGTCACCCCCAGATCCGCAATCTCCCACGACTCCCCATATCCCACACCCGCCCGCTCTAGCCGCTTCCCCAGCGCCGCCATCCGCCGCCCCCCCCACACCTTCTCCAGCAATCGCGGTGTAAAGCTCAATGGATGCGAGCTGACCTCTTCCGATGTTGGAGCTTCCGTGCCCATGCCACAGCTTAGCCCAATTCACCGGCCACCCGTGTAGCCGGCCTGGGCACTCCCCGTCTTTCCTCTCAGTCCTCAGCCTTCAATCCAATTCCCCCTCCCCCCCCCCGGCCAGCCACGGCGCCGGTCCGGTTCGGGGAGGCAGGGAGATGGAGTTTGAGAGGCCGCCGCTGAGACGTCATGGTCTACGCGTCGACCCGACCCACCGGTAGACCCGGTCAAACACGCGCCGATACCGCTGACATTCCCCTTTCCACGCATCATCTTCATCCAGCAGTTGGGCCTCACCGGGTATATCCACCCGCACCAGGATCTCCGACCCCGCTTCGCGTGGAAGCATCAACTGCACACCATTGGCCGGCCCAAGCACCAGCCGCACCTGCATCGGCGGAGGTAGCACCTTCGCTGCGGAATGTTCCGGTACGAGCGCCCGCGATTGCTCGGCAAACGGGTCCGCAAAGTCCTCCATCGGGATCTCTTGCGGCGGCGGCAGTACCAATGCATCGCCGCCCGGCGCGTTCGTAGGACTCGTTTCGCCAGTCCCACCGGTGTGCAGGTCCGTCGCTGCCCGCGCAAGCTCCTGGTGCAGTCGCTTGAGATACCGGCTCAAGCCCTCCAGCACCTCATCCACCGATGAGTCGAACTTGCCCGTGGGGAGCCCGGGCCGATACATCGGCGAACCGCGGCCAAGCAGCAGCCAATCCGCGCTGATGCCCACCGCTTCGCATAGCCGCTTCAGATACGCCACGCTCGGGCCGCGACCTTCGGAATACCGCCGCGACGTCTCCAGCGACACGCCCGTCAGCTCCGCAAGTTCGCGATGACTGAAATCTTTCGTCACCGCCCGAAGACGCTGATGCAGCGCAGGGTCCATCTGCGCTGAAGAATCCCCCCCGTTCCCGTTCAGATCGGTCCCAGTTGGAGACGGGTGTTGCTCGCTCATTACTGCACCACCATCTCAGCCAGCATCAACCGAAGCGCCGTCAGAAGCTTCTCTCGAGTCTCCTGCGGGACAGATTCCGGCGATTCCTTCGTCAACTGCATCGCCTCTTCAACCGTGAGCAGAAACTCCGCCGTCTCCTCCGGTGTCATCTCCGCGAGCCCGCTGAGCATGTAGCAATCCGCCACCATCTCCATCGCTACCGGGACATCCCCGGGCACCGTCTCCGTCCCACAGTTCAGCCCGCCGAGCAGGTTTCGGATGATCCAGTTCATCAACTCCTGCCACGCCTGCTCCGGGGAGATGTTCGAGACAAGCACCGGCTCAGAGCTTGGTTCAGCGGCCCGCGACTCCGCGGCCCCGCTCGAACCCGAGCAGATCAGGACCGATAGCGCACAAACCAATGGAATCCATGCCCGCTTTGCGGTACGCTCACACCTGTTCTTGACTGACATAGTCGTTCTCCGGGCGCAGGAAGACCGCTGCCGCGTACGCTGCGGCTTCTCGCGTCACCTGGAATGCCCTCTGACCTGTCAGTCGTGCCTCGCGACCGCCGTGTGAGCCATCGCGAAAGTTTTTTTTGTGGGTCACCCGGTCACGGGGGATCGCCCATGCTCGAAAGCCGACCCAACTCCTCGACCTTTCGGGACCCTCGGGTTTTCGTGGCCCCTCTCTCGCCCGTCCCCGTAACCGAACTTCTCTCCCGAATGCGCGCCGGCGACCGCGATGCCGCGGCGGCATTCCTTGTCAACTACGGCGATTTGATCAGGCGGCGCGTACGGGGCAAGCTGGGCGTTTCCGTCCGGCGGATGTTCGATTCGATGGACATCCTCTCGACGATCGGACGCCGATTCGACAGCTACGTTCGTGACGGAAAACTCCAGGCAGTCGATGAGCCCCAACTCTGGGCACTCCTCTTCCGCATGGCCGAGGCCGCGGTGATCGATAAAGTCCGCATCGTCAAACGCCTCCAGATCGCCGAAGGCGAGGACGGTGCGATCGCCCGCGAACTCCTCGCACGCATCGAGGCGGTCGAAAGCGGCACCGAGGATGGTGCTGAGCTCATTCTGGAGAAGGCCCTCGCCGCACTCCGTTCCGATGATGACCGAACCGTCCTCACCCTCTGGCTCGCCGACTGGCCACTCTTCAGAATCGCCGAAGCGATGAACATTGCGCCGGCAGCGGCACGCCAGCGATGGCACTCGATCAGGCTCCTGCTCAAGGACAAACTCGTAGCCGGGGAACTCTGATGCCCGTCCACACCTCTCAGGACTCCGCGACCATCGTCGCAGGGCTCTACATCTCAGAGCCCGATCCCCCCATGCGCCGGGTTCTCGAAGCCACTGGCGCACACTCCGATCACCAACTCGCCGATGTCATCGAGGCCGATGCTCGCGAACGCCTCCACAAGGCGCTCCCTAACAGCCTCGCCCGCTACCTCGACGCCGTCCACGGCCTCACCGGCCTGCGCATCGCCCTCGATGCCGCGATCGAGTTCGCCATCCGTGCCGCAGTCCACGCCGGAACGTCGGAGGCAGATGCCGTCGGCAACCTCTCCGCGGCGCACCCAAACCTCCGCGAAGCCATCCAAACCGCCTTCGCCCTATCGGAAGGCCTTGCCTCAACCACCACTCTCGCCCGCTCCGCCGGTCGCCCTGTGCCTCTGCAGGTGCCAAGCGACTTCGGTCCGCGCATGCCCGATGGTCGACGCCGGTTCGATGTCCGTCAGCGACTTGGTGTCGGCGCACAGGGCGAGGTCTACCTCGCCGCCGATCGTCAGCTTTCCGAAGCCGATCGCCCCGCATGGGTCGCCATCAAGCGCATGCGGCCCGTGCTCAACATCGATGCCGCATCTCAGGCCGCGGCCGAGGCACGCAAGGCCCGCCGTATCAGCCACCCCAACGTCGTACGCGTCTTCGATCGCGCCACCGACGATTCGGGCATGGACTACATCCTCTACGAGCACATCGACGATGGCGATCTGGCCCAGTGGTTCGCCAAACGCACCGAACCTCTGCCCCCCCGCCAGGCCGCGGAGCTTGTCGCGCAGATCTGCCGTGGCGTGCACGCCGCCCACCTTGCTGGCGTTGTTCACTGCGACCTCAAGCCGTCCAACGTCCTGCTCACCAAGGACGGAGTTCCCAAAGTCGCAGACTTCGGCGTCGCCGCGGCAGTCCGCTCCGATGCCGGGCGCATCCCCGATGCCACCCCCGTTGGCAACTTGGCCTTCACCGCACCCGAGCAGTTCCGCGGCGATGACGGCTCGCAGGCCATCCCCGCGGATGTCTACGCCCTGGGCGGGCTTCTGTATTTCCTTCTCATCGGCAAGGCCCCAAACGGCGAGAACCCCGCCCAGGTCTCCGCCCGCCACAACCATCCCGATAGCCCGGCGCCCTCTCCCCGCGCCCTCCGCTCGGAAGTCGACGCCGATCTTGATGCCATCTGCCGCCGCGCCCTTGCGCCGCGTCCGGCCGATCGATACGCCTCCGCTCACGCCATCGCCGAGGATCTCGACGCATGGCTCGCCGCGAGACCGATCGAATGGCGAAACCCGGGTCGCGCACGCCGCACCGCGCTCCTCCTCCGCCGCCAGCCCGCGCTCGTCGCCGCGAGCATCCTGTTGGTCATCGCACTGATCGCGGGAGCATCGACCGCCGTGTACTTCGCAATGCGCGGCCGCGAACAGGTCCTCAGCGAACGACTCGCCGCATCCCAAGCCATCCGGAAGCAAACCGATGACGCCGTCGCCCGCACACGCCGCGACCTCACCACAACCCTCGAGGTCGTTACCTCCCAGAACCGCGGGGGCCTCACGCTCGATTGGTTCCCGCCGCTCACCATCCTCGAATCCATGGCTGGCCCTCTTCTCTTCGGCGAGACCATGGCGGGCGATGCCGTCGATATCTGGTCCGGCCGCGTCGTCAAAGTTCAGGAGATGCTCAAACGCTCCAAGGAGTTGGGTCGCGATGCCGACTTCGACGCCCTCTTGTGGCGAGATGCACTCGCATTCTGGGCAATCCGCGGCGGAGACTACGCCTCCGCCCAAGCCGCACTCCAGGAGAATGATCCCCACTGGGATCGCCTCCTGGGACCCGATGATTCATGGAGAGTGATGCGCCGCGGCATGCACGCCTGTGCAACCATCCAGCGCCTTGCCGCGTCGGCAAAGCTCGTCCCCCTCGCGCCTGGCTCCCTCCAGGAAGCCTCCTCCGCGGCAGACACTCTCCGCGCAGCGATCGATGAACTCGATAGCAACTCACACCTCCGCGCGATGCGCATCTCGTTTCAGATGAACCTGCGGCTCGCGTGCAAAGACCTGCTCGACCTCCCCAAGGAAGCTGCCGAGCTTCGCCGCCGCCTGATCCAGGCCGAGAATGTCGGCATCGCCAACACCGAGGTCATCGTTCCATCCGCCCCGCCCGCTACACGTTAAACAGGAAGTGGCATACATCCCCATCCTGCATCGTGTACCCCTTCCCCTCGATGCGCATCCGCCCCCCCTCCTTGATGGCTTTCTCGGTCTTCATCTCGACAAGGTCATTGACCGAGTAGATTTCCGCGCGAATGAACCCGCGCTCAAAGTCCGTATGGATCACCCCTGCCGCCTGCGGCGCGGTCGATCCTACCGGCACCGTCCACGCACGGATCTCCTTCGGCCCCGCCGTATAGAAGCTCTGCACATCCAGCAAGTGATACGCCGCACGCGCCAGCGCGTTGAGCGCCGGTTCCTTCATCCCAAGGCTCTCGAGCATCTCCAGCCGATCGGCATCGCTCAGCTCGGCCAGCTCGCTCTCGATCTTCGCGCACACGGGCACGACATCGTGCTCCGGGTCCCCGCCGTGCCCCTTCACCCACTCGCGCACCTTCATCGCCAGCGGCCCGAGCCCGTTCACATCGTCATCGCTGACGTTCGCGACATACAGCACCTTCTTCGATGAGATCATCCCCAGGCCCTTGAGCGCCTTCACCTGCTCCGCATCCTCGATCTTCACATCGCTCGCGGGGCGGCCCGCGTTCAGCACCGGCGAGAGCTTCTTGAGCACCTCGTACCGGGCAACGTTCTCTCGCTCCTGGCTCTTGGCCGCGCGCTCCGCCTTCGGCAAGGCGCTCTCCACCGTCTGCAGGTCCGCGATGATCAGCTCGGTCTTGATCGTCTCCAGATCGCGCACCGGGTCAACCGTTCCCTCCACGTGCGTGATCTCCTCCCCGCCCGGCGCTTTCTCAAAGCACCGCACAACCTGAACGATCGCATCCACTTCGCGGATGTGCGACAGAAACTTGTTCCCGAGCCCCTCGCCCTTGCTCGCCCCGCGCACGATCCCCGCGATATCCACCAGCCGCAACGCGGCGGGAATGATCTTCTGGCTCTCGATGTGCGTCCGGATCACCTCCAGCCGCGGATCGGGAATCGGCACCACGCCCACGTTCGGCTCGATCGTCGCAAACGGGTAGTTGGCCGCGAGCGCACCCGCCTTGGTCAAGGCGTTGAACAGCGTGCTCTTGCCGACGTTGGGCAATCCGACGATCCCGGCTTCCATAAGTGCTTGTCCTTAGCCAACTTGCATCAATGCGCCGGACCTCGGGCGCGCTCTTCGCAAGGGGGCAAGTCTAGCGCGGCCTCCACCCCATCGCCGCAAACACCCGGGACACGATTCGAACGTGCGACCTGCGCTTTAGGAAAGCGCTGCTCTATCCAGCTGAGCTACCCGGGCACGCCCGCAGTTTACGCACGCCGTTTACGATCCTCGCAATGGGCCCTCGAACCCCTCCACTTCTTCGCTTCTCGATCCCTCTTCCCGCATCTTTTCAGAACCTCACCACCACGCCCGCAAACAAACCCGCCACCCCGCCCGTGTACTCAAACTCCTCCACCGTCCCCTCTTCCCCATCCTGCATGATCAGCAGCATCTGCCGCCATCCCACCTCCACGCCAAAGTTCCGGCTCGGCTCCCAACGAAACGCCACCGACATGTCAAACGAGAACACCGACCGGTTTGCCTCCGCCCACGCCCCGCCGCTCACCTGCAGCGCAAACGTAATCTGCTCGACAAACTCCAGCTCAAACCGTGCCCCGCCCATCAACTCAAAGTACGTCTGATCCGTGCCCGTAACCGTCCCATCCGCCACCGATGCAACCTCAAAGTCCAGATCATGAATCCGCGCGCCCGTCAGCAGCACCACCCGCAACCCCGCATCGATCGCATTCTCCGGCACCTTCGATGCACGCCTCAGATCGCGCGACCAGACTTCGTACCCCAGCGTCAGCTCAAACGTCGAATACTCCATCCGGACGTTCATCAACTCACCCGGCGACACCTCCACCGATCCCACCCGAAACCCCGAATCCGCCACCGTCGCCTCCCGATCCAGCGCAAAGCCGCCCGCGCTGAATCCAAACCGCCACCGCTCTGCACTCACCTCCACCTCACCCGCCGCCGACAGTCGCGGCGTATCCAGATTCAGCCGCCTCACATCCACCGCCTGACCCGAATCCACAAACGACCCCGGCCCGGTTCCGCTCGCCGCCGGCAGCTTCACCTCGCCCGATGGCGATGTCCACCACGCCCGCGGCTCAATCCGCACAGTCCAGTCCGGCGACGGCAACCGAAAGTTCAGCGTCCCCTCCGTCGCCTCCGCCTCTCCCTTCATTCCCTCCACACCCGCCGCAGCCGGCTCATCCCCCGCCACGCCGCCCTGCTGCGCTCGCGCGGACGCGCACACGCCCAGCAGGCCCGCCGCGATTCCGTTCCACCGCCACAACGCCAGACTCGCCATCGTGCTCTCCTTGGGCTTCAATGCCCCGGAGGATACCGACGATGGACGCTTCGCACTCAGGCGACGATACAACGGAACCCGGAAACCCCGGCGGCGTCGCCATCGCGCCAGGAGTGCGCATCCCCGACTCCGCCCTCCGCTTTTCTTTCTCCCGCGCCTCCGGGCCCGGCGGGCAGAATGTCAACAAAGTCTCCACCCGCGCAGAACTCCGCATCCACCTCGACGCCATCCCCCTCCCTCCACGCGCCAAAGCCCGCCTCCGCAGTCTGGCCGGCTCCAGAATCGTCGGCACGCAGACCGTCACCGAAGAACTCGAGGACGGCCGCACCCGCGAAGTCCTCCGCGGCGGCGAGATCAGCCTCGCCAGCGGCGAGCACCGTTCGCAATCGCAGAACAAATCCGAGTGCCTCGACCGCCTCCGCGAACTCCTCGTCGCCGCAATGCACGAACCCAAGCACCGGCGCGCAACCCGACCAACCCGCGGCAGCGTCGAACGCCGAATCACCGAGAAGAAGTCCCGCGGCGAAACCAAAAAGCGCCGGTCTTCCGGCGAACACGACTGACGCCAACACACCGCCAGCGCCCCACCTCAGCCCCGCAGCCTAAAGCCTCATTACCTCCCGCCCGCTCCTACTATCCGCAGTCCGTCCGACCAAGGGTGCCCTGCGGCATCCTTCAATACGAGACCGCACGATGAGTCTGTTCCTGCTCGCCGCGCTGCTCTTTCTCGCCGCCATCCCGCACACCGCCGCCGCGCAAGGCCTCTGCGAAAGCCAGTGGCTCCCAGGGGAAGGTGTCCCCGGTGTCAACGGCACCGTCTACGCAACCGCCATGTGGGACGCTGATGGCCCCGGCCCCGCCGCATCCACGGTCATCGTGGCCGGCGAGTTCGTTGTTGCAGGTGATGTACTTGCAAGCAACATCGCCGCATGGGACCCCGTCTTGCGCACATGGTCCCCGCTCGGCGCTGGGGCCGATGCCGCTGTCCGATCCCTCACCGTCATGCCCAACGGCGACCTCATCGCCGGCGGAAACTTTTCCTCCATCGGCGGTGTCCCCGCCGCGCGAATCGCCCGCCTCAGCGCCGCCACCGGCACATGGTCGCCGCTGGGCACAGGCATGGATGGTTCCGTCAGCGCGCTGGCCGTCCTCCCCAGCGGAGACCTCATTGCCGGCGGGAACTTCTTCACCGCAGGCGGGCTGACCGTGCGCGGCCTCGCCCGCTGGAACGGCACCACGTGGAGTTCCCTTGGCTTCAACCTTGGCAACCAGTTCGCCAACGTCGTCGCCCTGCTCATCCTTCCCACCGGCGATCTCATCGCCGCCGGCTCCTTCGTCACCGCCGGCGGTGTCACCGCCGTGAACATCGCACGCTGGAACGGCGCAGCGTGGTTCCCTCTCGCAGGCGGAATGCCGGGCGGTTCCATCACCCAGCTCACCCTGCTCCCAAACGGTGATGTGATCGCCGCGGGCGACTTCGATCTCGCCGGAGAAGTCCTGGCCGAGAACATCGCACGCTGGAACGGCGCATCGTGGTCACCCCTGGGTCCCGGACTCGAAGGGTGTGTGAGCGCGCTCACCGCGCTTCCCTCTGGCGACATCATCGCCGCGGGCTGCTTCACTCCTCAAGGCCGCATCGCGCGCTGGAATGGCGCGCAGTGGTCTCCCCTGGGCGGTGGTGTCGATGATCTCATCTACACGCTAACCCCGCTGCCCGGCGGAGAGCTTCTCGCCGCTGGCGCGTTCCTGTTCCAGAATACCGGCGGCGTGCCCGTCCGAAGCATCGCGCTCTGGAATCCAGCCACCAACGAGTGGTCATCGCTCGGCACTGGGTTCAACAACTTTGTTCGAACCGTCGCGCTCCTGCCCGATGGCGACATCATGGTCGGGGGCAGCTTCACATCTGCCGGGGATGTCGCCGCGCCCTACGTCGCGCAGCAAAGCCGCGCAACCGGACAATGGTCCGTACTCGAATGGGGAATGAACAATCAGGTCGACGAGTTGGCTGTCCTCCCCAGCGGGGAAGTCGTGGCCGCTGGCCGCTTCACCACCGCGGGAGAGATCCTCGCGAACGGCATCGCGATCTGGAACGGGGTCTCGTGGCTCCCGCTTGCTGAGGGCCTCGGCGGCGCCCCCGGCCCGCTCGCTGTGCTCCACAATGGCGACCTCATCGCGTTCCGCAACTTCGAGCTCTCGAGCATCCCGTACCGGTGGGACGGTCAATCCTGGTCGCAGTTCAGCGATCCCTTCAACAACATCGTCGAATCGCTCGCCATCTTGCCCAGCGGAGACCTAGTCGCAGGCGGCTGGTTCGACGCCGTCGGCGGCACCACGGCACGCAGGATCGCGCGATGGAACATCGCCGACGCACAATGGTCCCCACTGGGCTCCGGCATGAACGCGCCCGTTCTGGCCCTCGCGGCCATGGCAAACGGCGATGTCGTTGCCGCGGGCAGCTTTGTCAACGCGGGCGGTGGGCCAGCGAATCGAATCGCCCGGTGGAACGGCTCCAACTGGTCGCCGCTGGGCGCGGGGCTGAGCAGTACCGCGAACGCGTTGGCCGTGCTTCCCAATGGCGATCTCATCGCCGGAGGACAGTTTGCATCCGCCGGAGGATTGCCTTCGAGCAGAATCGCACGCTGGGACGGGACGCGCTGGTCTGCGCTCGGCGCTTCGGTCAACGGCGCGGTCCTGGCGCTGGGCGTCGGCGCCGATGGCACTCTGCTTGTCGCCGGAGTGTTCACCACCGCGGGCGGCAACCCTTCGGCCTACTTCGCCCGCTGGGGCACCCCCGACCACTGCTGCAGCGCCGACTTCGACAACTCCGGCAATGTCGACGTCCCCGACATCTTCTCCTTCCTCAGCGCATGGTTCAGGGGCGATAGCCGCGCCGACTTCAACGGGTCCGGCACCTCCGATGTCCCCGATATTTTCGCCTTCCTCAGCGCCTGGTTCACCGGCTGCCCTTAGTGCCCAGTGCCCAGTCCCTCGTGCCCAATCCAACATCCCTCTTTTCCTTGCCCCCCGCCTCTCTCCCCGCACCACGCTGGCCGCCGCGTGCCGGCACGTGGCCGTCTTCCGTCTCCCGCCAAACCGCGGCCAGATGACCGCCTCGCCCCCTATCCTCTGCCCATATGACAAGCGCCCACAATCATCCCTCCCCCGGCTCACCCAACCCGCGTTTCCGCGGCGTCTTCACCGCCATCATCACACCCTTCAGCAAAGACGCCTCCGCCATCGACTACACCCGGCTCTCCCAGCAGATCGCCGACCAGGCCAAGGGCGGCGTCCGCGGCATCGTCGTCTGCGGAACAACCGGCGAGTCGCCCACGCTCACCGAGCCCGAGTATGAGAAGCTGGTCGGGGAGGCCATCAGCCTCGGCCACAAGCACGGGCTCTCCGTTATCGCCGGAACCGGCTCGAACTCCACCGCGCACGCGGTCCACCTGCAGAAGCTCGCCAAGAAGCTCGGCGCCGATGGCTCGCTATCTGTGAATCCGTACTACAACAAGCCCACGCAGGAAGGGCTTTACCAGCACTTCATGGCCGTCGCCGAAGCCACCGATCTGCCCATCATCCTGTACAACATTCCCGGCCGCACCGGCGTCGCCCTCCAGACAGACACCGTCGTGCGCCTCGCCGCCCACCCCAACATTCAGGCCGTCAAGGAAGCCACCGGCTCGCTCGACTCCTGCTCCGACATCGCCATGCACTGCCCGCGCCTCGCCATGCTCTCGGGAGATGATCCCCTCACGCTTCCCATGGCCGCTGTCGGCGCTGTTGGCGTCGTCTCCGTCCTCAGCAACGTCGTGCCCGCGCGAATCAGCGCGCTCTGCGATGCATTCCTCTCCGACCGCTGGTCTGATGCACTCACCATCCATCGCCAGCTCGCCGCCCTCGGCAAAGCACTCTTCCTCGAAACCAATCCCATCCCCGTCAAGGCCGCGATGATGCTCCTTGGCCGCGACACCGGCTCGCTCCGCCTGCCGATGACCCCGGCCAGCGACAAGACGATCGAACGGCTGAAGCAGGTTTTGACGACTCACGAGCTCCTCTGATCCCCCTCGCATCGCCACTCCGGTGGCTGCTTTGTCGCATTCCTCCTGTGCTGTTTTCGCGCCCTGCCTACGCTCAGTCCGCCTATGGGGAAGCTTCCAAACAGCTCTGCGCGGGTCAAACGGCCCGTGAATGTGGCAGCCGATGCGCCAGAGGCATCCGCGTCCGCAGCGCCTCGAAAGGGCCCCCCCCTCGCCGCCTTCCCCGGCGCGGTCAAGTGGCTCCTTGACCGCACCGATATTGAGCGCATGCGGCCCACCCGCGCCGTCGCGGACATGCTCAAGCTCGACCGCATGCACCGCCTTATGGCGCTGCTGGGTGACCCGCAGAAGGCCGTGCGCCACGTCCACATCGCCGGCACCAAGGGCAAGGGCAGCACCTGCGAGATGACCGCCTCCTGCCTGGAGGCTTGCGGCTACACCGTCGGCGTCTATACCAGCCCGCACATCATGGACATCCGCGAGCGCGTGCGGATCAACTCCCGTCACATCTCACACGCCGACTTCGCGCGCGTCGCACAGAAGGTCGCCGACGCAGCTGCCAATCTTCCCGAAGACGAGCAAGGCGAGGAGCCCACCTTCTTCGAACTCATGACCGCGATGGCCTTCGTCTACTTCGCCGAAGAAGCCGTCGATGTCGCCGTCATCGAAGTCGGTCTGGGCGGGCGGCTCGACTCGACCAATGTCATCACCCCCGAAGTCGTCGCGATCACCAGCATCTCCCTCGACCACACCCAGATCCTTGGCGACACCGTCGAACTCATCGCCGCGGAGAAGGCCGGGATCTTCAAGCCCGGCGTCCCCGCTCTGACCATCCCCCAGAAGCCCGGCGTACTCGAAGTCTTCAAGGATGCCGCGGCACGCATCGGCTGCCCGCTGCAGGTCGTCGGGCAGGACATCGACTTCTCGATGCGCTTCGAAGCCTCCCCGAGCCACGGGCCCCAGGTACGCGTCTGCCTCACCACCAGCCGCAATAACTTCGAGCACCTCGTTGTGCCTCTCCGCGGCGAGCACCAGGCCACCAACTGCGGCCTCGCCCTGGCAATCCTCGACAAGCTCTCCGAACGCGGGTTCCACACGCCCGAAGATTGCATCGCCCGCGGCCTCGCCGCGGTGAAGTTGCCAGGCCGCATGGAACTGGCATGGTCATCTCCGCGCGTCATCGTCGATGGCGCACACAACACCGACTCGATCCGCTGCCTGATCAAGGCGATCGGCGCGAATATCCCCTACGACTCGATGGTGATGATCTTCGGGTGCGCCGCGGACAAGGACATCGACGGCATGCTCGCCGAGGTCGCCCTCGGCGCGGACAAGGTCGTGTTCACTCGCGCCTCGGGCAATGCCCGCGCCGCCGACCCCAAGGACCTTGCCCGCCGCTTCAGCGAGCACCACGGCAAAATGTCCCAGACCACCGAGAACATCGCCGACGCGTTCGCACTTGCCACCCGCGCCGTCAACCGCGAGGACCTGGTGGTGGTGACCGGCTCCTTCCATTTGGTCGGCGAAGCGAAGAAGCACCTGGCCGGGGTGGCGGCGAAACGAGCGGGGCAGGCTTCGCACTGACCGCGAATTCTCGCGGCTTGTTCGGTAAATGATAAAGCGATGGCCTGGCTTATGTCCGATTTTATGGGGATACTACTTGTGCCATGTTTGGGTTGTTGGTGTAATGGACCCTCAAGGTCCGGTCTGGGGAAAGAAGGTCCCTTGGCCGCGACTCAAAGGATGGGTCCACGATGAAACTCGCTCGCGCGCTGCGTTGTTGCTGTGGCTTGGACGTTGTGGTGGGGCTCGCGATTTTCGCGGGCATTGTCGCCGCGGCGGTGCCGGCGATGGCGGACTCGGCTTCCGCGCGGCGCGGAGCGATGGCCGCATTGATGATCTCGCTCGGGAATGCGCAGGGCGGCTACATGATCAACGTGACTCTGGCCGGAACGGGGTCCGGGATCGTGACGGATGATTTCTCGCAGATCTCGTGCGAGGCGGACTGCACGGGCACTTACTCGGAAGGCGATGTCGTGACGCTGACCGCGACCGAGAACTCAGGGAGCTACTTCACGGGGTGGAGCGGCGGAGGGTGCTCGGGCACAGGTCCGTGCGTGATCACCGTGACAGATACGAACGCAATGGTGACGGCGACGTTCGAGGCGAATCCGACCGTCCACTACACACGCTCGGGCACGGGTTCTGGTTCGGTCATGTTCCAGCCGGCGGGAAACGTGTGTGTCCTGGACTGCGACATGCAGTTCCCCCCGAACACCGAAGTGACGATGACTGCGTCGGCGAACATGGGGAGTTACTTTGAAGGTTGGCAGACGGGGCTGTGCGCCGGCATGACCGGGCCGTGTACGTTCACGATCGGAGCAACGGATGTTTTTGCGAATGCGCGGTTCACACTCAATCATGAGATCAGTGTTGTCTTCGACGGAACGGGCGAGGGAAGGGTGGGCTTTGCGCCGGGGATGGGGCTATGTCTCTCAACGGGCGGGACTTGCAACGAAGGGTTCGCGCCGGGGACTGTGGTGACACTGACCGCGACGCCGGACATGGGCAGCTTCTTTGTGGGATGGAGCGGGGGCGGCTGCACGGGCACCGGTCCGTGCGAGATCACGATGGGCACGACGCAGGTGGCTGTGACCGCGACATTCACACTGGACCCTGAGTTCAGCATTCTGTTCAGCGGAACCGGGACGGGCCAGGTGACGACGCAGCCGGGCGGGGTTGTGTGCGGCGGATTGTTCTGCGATCAGCGTTACTCGCCGGGAACAGAGCTGACCCTGACGGCCACGGCGAGCCCGGGGAGCTTCTTTGCGGGTTGGTTTGCCGGAGGACCGGGCGGTCCGATGTGTTCGGGCACCGACCCATGCTCATTCACCACAGGCATGTTTGATGCATCAGTCACAGCGCAGTTCCAACTGAACACGCCGCCCGTGGCATCGTGCCGTGACGTGACCATTGATGCGACGACGGTGTGCGCATCGCTGTTCATCGAGGCGTCGAATGTGGATGACGGGTCATCGGACCCGGATACGGATCTGGGCGATGAGATCACTCTGACGCTGGATTTCTCCGGCCCATTCCCGATCGGTCAATCGCTGGTGACGCTGACGGTGACCGACCTTGCCGGGGCGACCTCAACCTGCACGGCGACGGTGACGGTGCTGGCGAACGACTGCAACGTCAACGGCATTCCCGACGAGTGCGATATCGGTAATAGCGCTTCCCTCGACTGCAACAACAACGGCATTCCCGACGAGTGCGAATGCTTCTGGTGCAACGTGCCGGCCGAGACGGTGGCGGGCGGGAAGGGACCGCCCCGGCCCGATGTCAACGCCCAGCTCAGCCACCTCGGCGGCGGCACACCCTGCGGCGAGAAGGTCGCCGACGACTTCTACCTCCAACCCGGCTCCATGCACCGCATCACCGCGATCCGCGGCAAGCTCCTGACCAACTCCAACCCCAACCTCCTCCGCGCACGCGTCGAGCTCTACGAAGATTGCAACGGTGCGCCCTCGGCAGAGCCCTTCTTCACCGCCGACTACAACACCCCCGAGGATGGCGCAATCCCCTCGGAAGTGGTCGGAGAGCCCGTGCCAGCCGACGATGGCTTTGTCGTCGTCAACTATCGCTTCGATCTCTGCGATGCGTGCATCTGGCTTGAGGGCGGCAAGACCTACTGGGTCTCCATCATCGGCCTGACCGACAACATCGACATGGTCGACCTGTCGTACTGGGTCGCGGGCGATGAACGCCTACCCCTGCTGGGCTCGGTCCCGGTGAAGCGTTCCGGGACTCCCGGCTCCACCTGGGGCTCGTGTGACTTCGGACCCTGGGAGAGTATCGAGGATTGCTGCATCGGCTGCGTCAACATGGACTTCTGCATCGACGGCTTCTCCTGCCCGATCCTGTGGGACAACGGCAAGGTCGATCTGGTTGATCGCGGCGGCTCACCCTCGGGCGCGCACCGGCAGTACCAGGACCGCACCGCCGACAACTTTGTCGTCAAGACGTGCAGGGATGAGGACCTCTGCCTGATCGAGGCGTGGATCTGGACCAACTGCGAGCCGGTGCACGGCTTCATCGAGCTCTACGAGGGCGCGGGGTGCGATCCGCTGCTCGACGATCAGCCCATGTACATCCAGGACAAATCGGCAGACCGCGCGATCTGGACGGGCGACTCGATCGATGCTCAGCGCTTCGACGAGACCCTTGTGGTCAATGGCCGCACGCACCACCTGTGGCGACTGCGGGTCAAGGACCCGGGCCTCACGCTGCCCGCCGGGCGAAACTACTGGGTTAGCGCCGGGGCGATCAGCACGGGCAACTTCAACTCCAACAGCTTCTTTGCGTGGAGCAAGTACGGCTGCGGTCCGTGCAACGGCGTAGATACCTTCCGCATCACCCCCGGCCAGCACCGCACACTGCGGCCGCCGGCCACCGAGTGGGCGGAAGTGATCCCCGCTCGTGACTTCGCATTCCTGATCGCGGTCCGCTCGCCGATCGAGATCCCGCAGGATGACGATGTCCCGCCCGATGATGATGCCGCCTTGCCCGCCCCGGCGTGTCTCGCCGATGCCAACAACGACGGCAACGTTGGTGTCGCGGACATCTTTGCATTCCTCTCCGCTTGGTTCACGGGCTGCCCGTGAGCGGACTTCAAACGCTGTCCTGCCGCGGAGAGACCAAAGGAGCGGAAGGAGTTCACTGCTCCCGCGCCCCATCCTGCTGCTCGATCAGCCGCTCGAGCGTCGGGTGGCCATCGCGCTTCTTGACGCGGAGGAGCTTCACCACCAGCGGCGGGACCATGGTCTTGAGCGGCGAGAGGTCGCGGCCGAGGGCGGTCACCTGCTTGATGAGGCTGCTGCTGGTGTAGGCGAAATCCTGACCGGCGACGATGAAGGCGGTTTCGAGGCCGGCGACCTGGCGGTTGGTGAGGGCCTGCTGGACTTCGCTTTGCAGATCGGACAGGTTCCGGATGCCGCGAAGCAGGACGGTTGCGCCCACTTGCCGCGCGAAGTCGACGGTCAGGCCCGAGAAGGACTCGACGGCGACCTCGGCTTCGCTCGGTTCTTCGGCGGCGATCTGCTCGACAAGGGTCTGGAGCATCTCGACGCGTTCGGCGGGAGTGAACAGCGGGTCCTTGCCGGGGTTGCGCCCCACGGCGACGACGAGGCGGTCGAAGAGTCGCCGGCCGCGGCGGATGACATCGAGGTGACCGTAGGTGACCGGGTCAAATGAACCGGGGAAGACGGCGATGTGTGCCGAGGGGGACTTGCGGCTGGCGGCACGGGCGGATGGGCGGGAGCGGCTGGTAGGCATCGGTAGAGTGTAGAAAGGTCCGGGAATCGGGCCGCGGCGGTGCGTTGGCGGGGGTAGTGGGTTTGCCACGCGTTGCAGATGGAACCGGAAGGGTCGTGGAATGCGCAGCGAATGGGCAGAGGGGGTCGTGAATCGCATAGTTGGGGTGCTTTGGCGGCTATCGCGACAAGGCACCACTGCACGCGAACTGACATCACGCTCGTTGTTCTGTGAAAGGCCCGTGTCGGATTGCCTCCCCGACACGGGCGCTTTCGTTTTTGGGACGGTGAAGTGCCCAGTGCGATGTGGGATCTGGGGGCGGGGGACGGGGGACGGGGGACGGGGGACGGGGGACGGGGGACGGGGGACGGGGGACGGGATGCCCGCGGCCCCATCCGTTCCTGGCCTCCGCCCGCTCTGCTCATTTGAGCCCCTCCGCCGATGATCCCCGTATCATGCCGGCATGGCCAACCACCACGACGCAATCGCCGAGCAAACTAACGACCTGATCCGCCAGCAGGACCCTGAGATCGCGGACCTGATGGGCAAAGAGGCCGATCGGCAGGAGCACACACTCGAGTTGATCGCCAGCGAGAACCATGTCTCGCAGGCGGTGATGCACGCGATGGGGTCGTGCCTGACGAACAAGTATGCCGAGGGGTACCCGGGGGCCCGCTACTACGGCGGGTGCGAGTTCCACGATCAGATCGAGACGATCGCGATCGAACGGGCAAAGAAGCTGTTCAACTGCAAGTTTGCGAATGTGCAGCCGCACTCTGGCGCGCAGGCGAACATGGGCGCGTTCCTGGCGACGATGGCACCTGGGGACACATTCGCCTCGCTGTTGCTCAAGGATGGCGGACACCTGTCGCACGGGATGAAGATCAACTTCTCGGGCATCTTCTACAAGCCGGTGCACTACCCCCTGCACTACGGCAAGGATCACGCCGACTTCGAGCGGATCGACTATGACGCGGCGGAGCGGGTGTGCATGGAGCACAAGCCCAAGGTGCTGCTGTGCGGGTATTCGGCGTATCCGAGGGTGATTGACTTCGCGCGGTTCCGGGCGATCGCGGACAAGTGCGGCGCGCTGCTGGTGGCGGACATCGCGCACATCGCCGGGTTGGTGGCCGCGGGCGTGCACCCGAGTCCGTTCCCCCATGCCCAGGTGGTGACGACGACAACGCACAAGACGCTCCGCGGCCCTCGCGGCGGGCTGATCCTGACGAATGATGAGGAACTTGCAAAGAAGATCAACAAGTCGCTGTTCCCAGGGGTGCAGGGCGGCCCGCTGATGCACATCATCGCGGCGAAGGCTGTAGCGTTCGGCGAGGCTCTGCGGCCGGAGTTCAAGGACTACTCCAAGCGCGTGGTGGCGAATGCGAAGGCGCTGGCCGCGGCACTGACGGAGCGGGGGTATCGCATCACCAGCGGCGGGACGGATAACCACCTGATGCTGGTCGATCTGCGCACGAAGGATTCGGAACTGACGGGGCAGGATGCGGAAGACTGGATGGGTCGGGCAGGGATGGTGTGCAACAAGAACGGGATCCCGGAGGATCCGCGGCCGCCAAAGTTCACCAGCGGCGTTCGGCTCGGCACGCCCGCGGTGACGACGCGCGGCCTCGGGACCGCGGAGATGGTGCTGATCGCCGGGTGGATCGACCGGGTCCTCACCAGCAAGGGCAGCGAGGACATCGCGCGGCAGGTCAAGATCGAGGTCGGGAAGCTTTGCGAGAAGTTCCCGATGCCGGGGGTGGAGCTTGCCGCGGCACGGTAGGACAGCGTGCGAACCGCTATCGACATTGCAGACGATGCGTGAAAGAGTTACCCTCCCGACCCATCGATCCTGAAGGTGGAGTCGAGATCGTGACGATGTTTGAGGCACGGGCGAAAGCCTGAGCCGGACAGCACGGGCAGGATGCCGGTGCTACGGGCTACCAAGGAGGGTTCGCCGATGGCCAAGTCTCGCGATGCTGGAAGCCCGGTGATTCAGGCGGGTGCGGTGCCCTATCGCGTGCTGGCGAGCGGCGGCGTCGAGGTCCTGCTCATCACCAACAACTCCGGACGCTGGATCGTCCCCAAGGGCGGGATCGACGCGGGGCAGACCGCGGCGGACCAGGCCGCGATCGAGGCGTTTGAGGAGGCCGGAGTCGTGGAGGCTGTGATCGGCGGGGAGATCGGGTTCTACGAATATGAACGCGGCGGTCGGCTGCACCATGTGCGGCTGTTTGCGCTGCTGGTGCGCGAGCTGGCCCCTGATTGGGATGAGAGCCACCGGCGCGAGCGGGAGTGGGTTGCGCTCGAGGAAGCGATCAAGCGGGTGAGCTTTGATGGGTTGCGAGCAGCCATGATGCTGGTCGGGGCGGCGGGGCGGAAACGCGCGGCGGCGTAAGGGCTGCCTCACACACCGAACTGTCGAGCAACCCGTGCTTGCATCCGGCTGAACTGCGTCTGGATGCTCATGCTGGCGGTGGGCTCGGCGGAAACGGTGCCAAACGCCGCTGCAATCGCCGCCGGATTTGTGACGACTACAGGCCCGCGCGGCGGGCGGCCTCGGCTTCCCACCACGCCGCTTCATCCGCCCGTCCGAGAGCTCGGAAGAGCTGAGCGCACTGCTGAGCAATGGCGACATTGGTTCGCGTGGTCTGCGCGGCGGCGAGCATCTCCTTCGCGGCATCGTCGTTCATGCCGAGCGCGAAGTACACCTGGGCAAGGTCTGACCGGATGATGGGAGATTCAGGACGCAGGTCGCGGGCACGCCGGAGCAGATCGAGCGCGAGCTGCGCGGCCTGTGCATCCTGAACCTGATTGGCGTAGCTGAACAGAATGCCGGCGATCTCCGAGAGCACCCAGGGCGCGGGGCCGGCGATGTCCGCCGCCTCGCTCAGCAGTTCCTTGGCGTCGGCGGCGCGGCCGAGCTGGAACTCGATCATCGCGGCACGGATGTAGGTCGAGTTGCGGGCCAGGTGCGGACCCAGATCGCGGGCACGCTGGATCGCACGCTTGGCCTTGTCATCCGCGGCCGCGGCATCCTGAAGCTGCAGAAACAGACTTGCCGCGGCAACAAGCGTCGCGCCGCGCCGGGTAGGCATCTCGGCGGCGCGGCTGGCCAACTCCTTGGCGCGGTCACGCTCGCCGAGCTGGGCGAACTGGCTGGCAACGGCGAGGAGGGTGTCTGCGGTAACGTGCTTGTCGGCGGCGGCGCGTTCGAGCAGTTTGACCGAGGTAGCCCGGTCGCCAATGACGGAGTGAAACCTTGCCGCCGCGAGAAGCGTTTCGGAGGAGGCGTGCTTGTCATCGGTCGGGCCCGTCCACAACCCGACAGCATCGTTACGGCGATCGTTACGAAGGTGCCAGGCGGCAAGCTCGGCCCGCACACCGCTGAGATCGGGGTGACGCTCGATCGCATCGTTATAGAGCGTGAGGATGTCCTGCTCCGAGCCGCCGCGGCGCTGGATGAGCTGGGCGACCTGTGAAACAAGCGGGTCGCGCGGCCTGCCGTCGCGGATGACCTCGCGGAGCAGCGCTTCCACTCGGTCAAACTCGCCGAGAATGCAGTGGAGATAGGCGAGGGTGAGCTTCTGGTCGGCCTGCAGGGGCCAGCCGATGCCGCCGGTAGCATCCTCGACAGCGTCTCCGGCGGGAGGCGAAGCGCGGCGGAAGTGTTCGATCGCGGCCCGTGCGGTGGCGGCTTCTTCTGGGGATGCTTCGAACTCCGGGCGGAGCAAGATGGGCTGGGGGATGTCGAAGCTGCCGTAGAGCACATCGCCGCGCCACGCGTGATAGCGGACGTACCCGCTCCAGCAGCCGACCGCGATCGTCGCAACGGTCAGAAGGATGAAGACGAAACCGAGCGGGCGGATCCGTCCCTTGGCCTTGAGCTGAAGACTCTGCAGGCGGACGTTTGGCTCGATGACAAGTGTCCAGAGCTTCCACGTGCTGAACGCGGCGATACCTGCAATGCCGAGGGCCATGAGCATGGGGACAGCGTTCGCCATGCCGCGATATGCGAGGAAGAAGGCCAGGAAGAGCGCGGCGACAATGACTTCCTCGGGAATGGAGAGGTCGTAGCGCGCGGCACGATCCGCCTTCGCCTTGGCTCGTGCGGCACGGGCTTGGTCCTCAGAGAGTCGGGAGGGGTTGCGAGGCTTGGCTCGCAGCGATGGCTTGCCGAAGCCGAAGTACAGTGCCTCGTTGGGGCACACGCTGACGCAGTCCATGCACTTCATGCACCCGGGATCGATCACCATCCCATAGTCGCGGACCTCTTCGTGGACGCGGACATTGGATGTGCAGACCGCGGTGCAGTGGCCGCAGCCCTCGCACGCATCGGTGACACGGATGCGGCCCGGGGCGAGACGATCGGCCGGACCGAAGAACCCGCCGTATGGACACGCATAGGTGCAGAAGCCCTTGGAGCCCAGGAAATATACCGCGCCGAAGGTGCAGATGAAGATGAACGGGATGGCGATGTACCACGGGGCGAAGGTGGCCCAGAAATCCTTGGTAAGGAACTCGGTGCGTATGACATCCAGCGGCTCGTTCTGTCCGAGCCACTGCGGGAGATTTCCAAACTCATCCATGAAGATGGGCCGCAGAACTTCGCGATGAACGACCGGCCAGAGGAACATATAGAACGCGACAATGAGCGGGACCCAGAGCAGGAGGCGTGAACGGAAAGGCTTGGGCCGGACGCCGACGCGCCCCATCAGCCACGAGCAGAGGTCCTGCAGCGCGACGATGTGGCATCCCCACCCGCAGAAGAACCGGCCGAGGATCAGCGTCGAGAGGATCGCCAGTGCGAAGAAGACAAAGCCCGTGTTCACGATGCCCTGGCTGAACGTCTGGATGCTTTCGCTGGGCTCGACGGGGGAGACCGTCGAACCCGTGATGGCCCAATGCAGGATGTGCGCGGCGATGAGTACATGCACGAGGATGAGCACCGCGGCCCGCCACTTGCCGGATCGGGAATGCTTGATCTTGGGGTGATCTGAAGCGGATCTTCCACTCTTTCCGGCATTCTGAGCAGACGCCGAAGGAAGGACCGTGAGCGCGATGCTCCGACCCTTGGGAACACAGCGGGCCGTGGTTGTTGAGGGCGGACTCTGGGTCATTCTGGTGTGAATGATACGACGCGATCAACCGAGAGCGGATCTATGCCGCGGCTCGGGTGAAATGTGCCAAAGCGATCTCGCCAGAAGCTTGGCCGCTGGGTTCCCGGTCGCTGCCCGTCGCTGTCCGCTCCGACAGTTACCCAGAGCTGAGGCACATTCCCTTTGCCCGATTGGCCCGCAGGGAAGCGGCTTCCGGCGCGTCAACTCCAAAATGCCGTGCTCTACGCGTCCGCTCGAGGCGAAGCGGGCTCGACCACCGGCGACTCCGGCACCCCCGCCGCCGCCGCCGCCGTACCCGCCGCCATCTGCTTCGAGATTCGGTGGTAGGACACCAGACTCAGCGGCAGCGTCAGCAGATACGCCCCTGCGATCGCCGCGATCGCCAGCCAGAAGTCCTTCGCGGCCAGCACAAACCACACGCCGACCGTCAGCAGAAGTGGCAGGATCAACGGCCGAATGATTCTCAGCTTCTTGAACGAGAACATGGGTTGCTGGCTCACCATCAGCCATGCCAGGGCAATCGTGTACCCCACTATTGCCACCGTGGGCGGCGCACTCCCGATAAACTTGGAATACTCCAGCATGACCGGGATCAGCACCGCCGCCGCCGCAGCGGGGGTGGGCATCCCCACGAAGAACTTCGAAGCAAGCGGCGACGGCTTGTGGGTCGGAAGGCTCGGGACATCCGCCGCGGCGGTAAACCGTGCCAGCCGGAGCGCGCTACAGAGGGCAAACAGCAGAATGGCCGCGAGCACGAACATCTCTGTCGGCTTGCCAACCGGCTGAAGATCTTCTCTTCGCAGGATCCACTGATGCATGAGCACCGCCGGCGCCACACCAAAGCACAGAAAGTCTGACAGTGAATCCAGCACTGTTCCAAACTTGGAGGAAGCACGCAGCAGCCGCGCTGCGCGGCCGTCGAGCACATCAAACACCGCCGCGACCATGATCGCACCCACCGCACGATCGAAGTCCGCCCCGCCCGGCTTGAGCGTGAAGTGGATCGACACGAGCCCGCTACACAGACCCATCGTGGTCAACAGGTTCGGGATGATGAGCCGGAACGGGACATCACGCTGCCGGGACGGATAGCGGATAAACATGGATCAGTGCCCTCCCGCCGCGACCGTCGCAGACTCTTGCACCGTTACGGCCATCGCCAGGGGAATGTTCGCGAGGACCGTTTCCCCGGCGACCATGCGGTCACCCACTTTGTTGCGAGGCACGACGCCGGGGGGCAGATAGACATCTACCCGCGACCCGAAGCGGATCAGGCCGAATCGTTCGCCCACGCGGTACCGTTCACCGGTCTTGGCGCGACAGACGATCCGTCTGGCAATCAATCCGGCGATCTGCACGCACCCGATTGCCAGTCCATCCGCGCGCCGGATGGCAAGCCCGCACCGCTCGTTGAACTCGCTCGCCTTATCCAGCGACGCGTTGAAGAACTTGCCCGGTCGATACTCGATCCGCTCGATCGTCCCGGCGATCGGCGACCGGTTCACGTGCACATTGAAAACGTTCATAAAGACGCTGACGCGCGTGCAGCGCGGATCAAGGCCCAGCTCCGGTGGCGGCGGAGTCGGCCCCACAAAGCAGCAGACGCCGTCGGCCGGGCAGATCACCACATCTTCGGTCTGCGGCACGTTGCGGACGGGGTCGCGGAAGAACCAGAGTGACCAGACCGAGAGCGGCAGGCCGACCAGCGACACAAGCCCTCCCACCGCAGGACCAACCAGAAATGCCGCGGCCGAAGACAGGACGAACGAGGTGATAAAGAACGCCGCGACGATGATCCACCCTTCGCGGGCGATCGGCGGATACTCGGTCTCGGCGAGCCGGGGAGAGCCCGGGGTACTGGAAGCAGTTGGGGACATAGGTAAAGCCTAGGTTCGGAGATTGATCGCAACCGGTGTGGCGGCTGCACCGAACAGCCTTCATACTGAAGTTCCCGCATTGCCTTCCGAAGCACAGCTCCCACTGGCGTGGGGTTCATTGGAGCAGAAATGGCACAGAGCACACGTGGCGTGGGTTTCATGTTCAGCCTCGCGGTCGTCGCGATCGCCACACTGGGCGAGACCGCCCGAGCACAATCGGAAGCGGGCGGCACCGTCGTTACGGTCGACGGCGTTCAGGCCGCGGAGGCCGAGCAGCGGACTACCTACGACGGGTGCAAGGTCGTGCGCATCGTTCCTCGCAGCATGCGGGAGGAGCTGACCGCCCTCGCGGTGGCAGAGACGACGTGGTTCTGCGAGCGCCGCGGGATTGAGCTCGATCTGGTCGTCTCCGCCGAAGGCCGCGCTGCGCTCGACGAAGCGGGGATCCCGTACACCATCCGCGTCGATGACCTCAAAGGCCTGATCGAGGCGGAGCGGGCGCAGTATGACGCGGTACGCGCTGCGGAAGAGAACGGCGTCGTCCTCCGCGGCGACACATACTTCGACACCTTCCGCACCCACACGGAGGTGCTCGCCCGCGTCGACCTGCTGATCGCAGATCACTCCACCATTGTCTCGGCGGCCATCGTCGGCGCTTCACGCTTTGGCCGGGACATTCGGGGCTTCTCTGTCTCCGCACCCGACTCCCCTGAGAATCCTCGCAATCAGCGCCGACAGGTTCTCTTCAACGGCACGCAGCACGCCCGCGAATGGCTGAGCCCCCCGACGGTCATGTTCATCGCGCACCAGCTTATCGCTGACTTTGAAGCGGGTGATCCACGCGTGACGCAGATCCTGAACAATGTCGAAGTCATCTTCGTGCCGATCATCAACCCCGACGGATACGACTTCACCTGGACGACGACGCGCCTGTGGCGCAAGACCCGCGTCGACAATGGCAATGGCACGTTCGGAGTCGATCCGAACCGAAACTGGGGCTTTGAGTGGGGCGGCGAAGGCGCAAGCACCAACCCTGGGAACGACACCTACCGCGGGCCCTCTCCGTTCAGCGAGCCCGAGACCGCAGCGCTCCGGGACTTCGTCATCGCGCGGCCGCGGATCGTTGCCCACATCGATTTCCACACCTTCAGCCAGTTGATTCTCTCTCCGTGGGGCTACACGTCCAACCTCCCGCCGGAACCGGTGCAGACCATTTTCAACCGACTCAACGGCGACATGGCGCGTGAAGTCCGATCTGTGCACGGCATGACCTACGTGAGCGGGCCTTCGTACACCACCATCTATCCCGCATCTGGCGCGGTGCCGGACTGGGCCTTTGGCGCGCAGGGAATCCTGAGCTGGACGTTTGAGCTTCGCGATACCGGCACATACGGGTTTGTTGCGCCGGCGAGCGCGATCGTCCCTACGGGACAGGAGAACTATGTTGCGGTGCTGACGCTGCTCGATTACATCGGACTGCCGCTGCGCTTCACGCTTCCTGATGGCGTGCCCGCGGCAGCGGAAGCCGGGGAGACCACGAGCTTTCGGGTGGTGATCGACTCCATATCGAGCTCGGTGCAGAGCGGCTCGCCGCGGCTGCACTCTCGGCTCGGTACTGTTGGGCCATTCGTCGAGGCTCCACTTTCGGCGCTTCCCGCTGTTGATGAGTATCTGGCCACCCTGCCCGCGGGGGAATGCGGTCAGCAAATCCAGTTCAGCTTCTCGGCGCAAACTTCAACCGGCACCACTGTGGTTTACCCCATCTCCGCGCCTGCGAACGTGCTGGGCGTGCCGGTCGTACGGACCCTGTACCGTGACGCGTGTGAAGTGAACATTGGCTGGATTGTCGGCGCAGCCGGCGACACCGCGACGACAGGCGTCTGGGAGCTGGCCGAGCCGCAGGCAACCAATGCCCAGCCCGGCCAGGATGTCTCTACAGACGGCACCCGCTGCTGGATTACCGGCGCGAGTGCGGGCAATAGTGTGGGCGAGTTCGATGTGGATGGCGGTGCGACGACGCTGACCAGTTCGGCATTCAGCGCGGTCGACCCTGAAGGCGGCGCAGCGGAGTCGGTCGCGCTGTCATACTGGCTGTGGTACTCCAACGATCGCGGGTCGAGTCCTGCCCAGGACCCGTTCTATGTTTCCATCTCGAGCGATAACGGCGCGACTTGGCAATCCCTCCAGACCATCCCGGCCAACGGAAGCACGAACGCCTGGGTGCGATACGAGTTTGAGCTGATCGGACTCATTGAGCGGACATCGCAGATGCGTCTGCGGTTCGTCGCCAACGACGCAGGCGCGGGATCGATTATCGAGGCGGCCATCGATGAGGTTCGGGTGACAGTTCGTGACTGCACCCTCCCGCCCGTGTGCGAGGCGGACTTCGACGGCAATGGGACGCGCGAAGTTCCCGACATCTTCGCATTCCTCAGCGCGTGGTTTGCCGGAGACGTCAGCGCCGATTTCGACGGCACTCCCGGTATCGCCGTGCCCGACATCTTCGCGTTCCTGTCGCTGTGGTTCGCCGGCTGCTAAGTTTCACCGGCTCCTCAGCCGGGAAGTTTTGTCAGCCTCGCCCCGACAGAGGCGGTGACGGGAAACACCCTGCACTCCCGCTGATGTGCGGCGCGGTACGCAGCCGGCACCTCGCGAGAGAGCCGCTCTGCCGCCTCGGGGTCGCACAGTGTCACTGTGCACCCTCCAAAGCCGCCGCCGGTCATTCGCGATCCAAAGACACCGCGGACTGACCTGGCGATCTCGACGAGCGTATCGAGCTCCGCGCACGAAACCCGGTACAGATCTCGAAGCGATTCGTGTGAGGCAAACATCAAGCAACCGGCAGCGGCGAGCGATCCCTCAGCAACCGAGGCCGCAAAGTCCCGCACACGCTCGTTTTCACTGACCACATGCATGGCGCAGTCATGCTGCTCGGACGGCAAGCCCGCGGTCTCGATCATGCTCCCCGTGGCATCGCGGAGTGAGGAAACGCCCATCGTGCCCGCCGCGGCCTGGCAAGCTGCCCGTCTTGCGGCGTACTCACCGGCGGCGAGCGAATGCCGGACGCCCGAGTTGATCACGACCATCACCGCACGATCGGATGGGGGCAAGGCGA
>JBBRUT010000027.1:0-31704 GCA_038247555.1 Phycisphaerales bacterium
CCTGTTTTTCCGTGATCGCGTTCGCGGGGGGGTGGGCGAAAGGGAATGAAAAAGGGCGCCCCCGGTGGGACGCCCTCTTGGGTCTGAGATAAAACCTTCGAGCCGAATCCGAAAGGATCAGCGACGACGACGGGCGGCGAATGCACCGCCAACGGCGAGCAGCGCGATCGAACCCGGGGCCGGGATGTACTCGATATTGCTGAAATCCGCGGAAACCTGGCCGCTGCCAGTGGTTCCGAAGACCTGGACAAAGCCGCCAACGGTGGCGTTGTTCAGCGCGCCCCAGACGCCGTGCGGGATCTCTTCGGCGGGGTTGCCTTCATCGAAGGCGAGCCAGCCGCTGGTGAGCGCGCCGTAGGAGTAGCGGACCAAACCAGGGGACATGGCGGACAGACCCTGGGGGTCATACTCGACCCCGAGGCGGACGGTGGTGCCGGGGGTGTAGGTCACGCCCTGGGAACCCGTGAAGGAGTAGAAGGGGAGACGGCCGCCGAAGATGGCGACTTCGCCGTCGGTGGTGCGGAGATTGAACACGCCGTCAACGTTGGGGGACCACCACGGGGAGATCTGCAGGCCACCTTCGGCCGCGCCAGTTCCGATCGTGGAGATGGTCACATCCGCGAAGACGGCGTAGGTATCGCCGTTGGCGAACTGGGCGTTGGATGCCCCGCCATCGGCGGACAGACGCCAGTTGTGGCGATTGGCAAAGCCCTGAGGAGCGGCGAGGCCGGAATCCGTCAGGGTAATGTTCGCGGGATAGTTATTGACGGCGACGAAGCTGGAGCCGGGATAATCGTTGAAAATCCGTTCGTTGATCTTCGCGCTGTTCACATTCGGGGCTGCAAACGCCGACGCCGCCATCCCCGCAGCCATAGCCGCGGCGAGCACACAATACTTCTTCAAAATACACCTCTCTCTTCTCGACCACCAAGGATTCGTCGGGCTCCGCGCCGCAGGACGCGTCGACTATCGCCCAACGCTCTCTCTCCCTGGAACAAGGTCAATCTACCCCGTGATGTCGGGCGATGCAAGCGGTTTCACCCGGAAATTCGATTCATCTGGTTCCCCGTGCCTTCTCGGACTCTGCGGGGGCCATCCCGAGCCTCTGCATCCCTTGTCGCACCGGCTGGCTCTGCATGAACAGCCGCCACACTAACCCGCTCCTGGCGTTCTCAATTGCCAGAACCAGTGGTCCCTGGTCGATGGCTACGCAGTCGGGAGCCACCCAGCCCGTCCCGAGGTTGAACGAATCTTGGAAGCCGTAGTTGCCGTCGGCCACTTCGAGCTTGCCGGGGTCTCGCCAGACCAAGGGCTCGCCATCGCTGCGTTTGAGGCCGCGGTAGTAGCGCAAGGCCGCGATGGCCAGCTGCGGCTCGAACATCACAGCGCACCCTGCCGCGTAAGGGGCGATGGTTCCGTCGCCGTAATCGTCCTCGGGGACAAAGTCTGCAAAGTCGACCTGCGGAACCTGGTCGCTGGTGGCGATTCGCGATGGGAATACGCCGGGGACCGAGTAGCCACTGGCGGCGTCGCAGGCCGACAGGCCCCAAGCGTTCTCTCCCAGCGTGGGGACGCGCTGCGGGTTCCGGATTGCCTTGTTGCGGTGCAGCAGCACGCCGCGGCGGGCGTTCTCCCACCAGTCGACACGCGGCCGGCGCGTCACACCCTGCGACTCCGGGTCATCGGGGCCCATGGCCGCGTAGTCGATGAAGCAGTGCGCGAAGAAGTGCGTGAACAGTGCGCCCGACCACGGGAACCAGATGTGTACGCCCGAGCCATCGGCCTCGCCGAGCATCCGGCGCAGCCGGTAGTAGAGCGATGCATCGACGCGGTGTTCGGGGTTTGGCGCGGCCGCGGCGAGGAAGCACACCAGCCGCTGCTCATCCGCGGCATCCGCCCATGCATAAGGCAGCAGAGCGCCCTCGCCTGTCGGGTCATCAAACTTCCTGGGCTTCCAACCCAGTGAGATGAAGCCTTTGAGATAGGGCTCATTTCGCTGGGGGTTGTTGAGGGCGAAGAAAGTCCAATCCGCCGCGGCAAAGAGGCGGTTGCCCCGGTCGGCGATCTCGCCTCCGAAGTACTCGGCGGCGACGAGCATTCCGGCGAAGAGCAGCGCCGAATCGATGGTGCTCACCGCATCGCTGTTGATCGGCGCGGCGGTGCGGCCATCGACGAAGTGAAAGAACATTCCGGCCTTCCGGTTGTTCGGGTTGGCCTCGAGCGTTCGAAGGATGCGCAGCGCGCGTTCCGCGGCCTGCTCTCGTGTCACCCAGCCGCGCTCGACCGCGCCGGGCAGGGATGCGAGCTGGAAGCCCACTCCGGCGACGCTCGCCATCCGCACGCTGGAGCGGTCGAACACCATTCCGGATTCTTCATCGCAGGCATTCCAGAGGAATGCGAACGAGGCCCGTGCGACCTCTTCCAGCAGGGCGTCATCTTCGGCGGCAAACTTAAATGGCGGCCGCGGCGAGCCGGGCTCGGAGGCGATGACCCATTCCGACGCCGCGCGAAGGCTTCGGTCGGCGGTGGTATCGCGTGCATCGGGTGCGGTGCGCTGCGCGGTGGAGCAGGCGACCAGGCACGAGGCCGCGGAGGAAAGGATGGCCGGACCAGCGAGGGTGACGCAACGACGCAAAGAGAACCGCTTTGTGGTCAATGTAAGCCTTTGCATGGGTACAAGCTATCTCCTGTGTGTGGTATCTTCCACCCCAGATGAAGAGAGAACGCTCAAAAAGAAGTTCGAGCGATCAACGCGGGGCCTCCATGGAGGATGTCGCGCGCGTGGCGGGAGTCTCCACGGCGACGGTCAGCCGCGTGCTCAACTCCCCCGCGATCGTCGCGCACGAGACACTCTCGCGCGTGCACCGGGCGATTGAGAGCCTGGGGTATCGGCCCAATGTCTTTGCGCAGGGCCTTACGACCAATCGCAGCCAACTGCTGGGCATTCTGCTTCCGGACATTCACGGAGAGTTCTATTCGGAGTTGCTTCGCGGGGCGGATGTGCAGGCCCGGGCGCTGGGCTACCACCTGCTGGTCAGCACGCAGGGGAGCGCGCAGGAAACTCCGACATTCTCCCCGACAATTCTGGGCTTCATCGGCGGGCTCGCGGTCATGATTACCGAGCCCAACGACCGCCTGTGGTCGCAGGTGAATCAGGCCGGGCTGCCGCTGGTGGTCATCGATGAGAAACGCCGCGGAAACGGTGTTGACCGCATCCTTGTCGACAATCGCTCGGGCACTCAGGACGCCGTTGAGCACCTGCTTACCTCGGTGCCGCCCGATCGCTGTTACTTTGTTGGCGGTCCCAAAGAGAACTTCGACACGGCGGAGCGGGCACGGGTCTTCGTCGAAACTCTCGCCAAGCACAAGCGCAAGGTCTCGGCGGAGCAGGTTCGGTACGGGGAGTACAGCGTCGAGTGGGGTCAGCGCGCGTGCGAATCGCTGTTTGAGAAGCGCACACCAGGCCCGCTCGGTGTTCTCGCGGCGGATGACGAGATCGCCTTCGGGGTGCTGATCGCGGCAAAGGACCTGGGCGTCGGTGTTCCCTCGGAGCTCAAAATCGTCGGCTTCGACGATACGCGACTGGCGTCTCTCGTACGGCCGAAGCTCAGCACGGTGCGCGTGCCGATGGCCGATGTGGGGTCTGCGGCGGTTCGCATGCTGGTTGACCGTCTGCACGAGCCCAAGCGGGCCACTCAGACGCTCACGCTCCCTACCGAGCTGGTCATCCGCGACACCAGCAAGCCGGTTTGATCGCGCCGTGCAGCTTGTTTGCCTATCTCCGGACCCGGCCGCGCACGCGCGGCTACATTGTGGTCCGTTCCTGCACGACCCGATGCGATACCGCATCACCCGCTCCCCGGAGAACCCCGCATGCCCTTTCCGTCTGACTTTGTCTGGGGCGCTGCCACAAGCTCATACCAGGTCGAGGGGGCTTCGGCGGCGAAGGACCGCGGCCCGAACATCTATGAGCCCTTCTGCAATCGCCCCGGCGCGGTGTATCTCGGTCAGAGCGGCGCGGTCGCCGCGGACCATGTGAACCGGTACAAGGAAGACGTTCAACTGATGCGACAGATAGGCCTGAAGGCGTACCGATTCTCGATCGCCTGGAGCCGTGTGCTGCCCGATGGTGTCGGGCGCGTGCACGAGCCGGGGCTTGGGTTCTACGACAGGCTCGTGGATGAGCTGCTCGTCGCGGGCATCGAGCCGTGGGTGACGCTCTTTCACTGGGATCTGCCGCTGGCGCTCCAGCATCGGGGCGGATGGTTCAACCGCGACATCGCGGACTGGTTTGGCGAGTACACCCGAGTCGTTGTCGACCGGTTGTCGGACCGGGTGAGCAAGTGGATGACCATCAACGAGCCGCAGGTGTTCATCAAGTTTGGAATCGGGGATGGGAAGATCGCACCTGGGCTCAAGCTCGGTCTGGATGAACAGGTCGCCGCGTGCCACAATGCGCTGCGGGCCCACGGGCGCGCGGTGCAGGTCATCCGCGAGCGCGCCCGCAAGGCGCCGAGTGTCGGCTGGGCGCTGGTCGGCCGGACCGACATCCCGGCGAGCGACTCGGCCGCGGATATCGAGGCGGCGCGAGCGGGCAGCATCGGCATCCATACTCCTGATCTGTGGAACAACACGTGGTATGCGGATCCTGTGTTCTTTGGCACCTATCCGGAGGATGCTCTGCGGGTGTTCGGGCCTGCCTGCAAGCCTCCGGTTCAGCCCGGCGACATGGACCTCATCAAGCAGCCGCTCGACTACTACGGCCTGAACATCTACGACGGCCGGATGGTGAAGGCGGGGGCCGATGGCAAACCCGAGGTCGTGCCGTTTGCCGACGGGCACCCGCAGACCGCGTTCCGGTGGTTCATCACGCCGCCGGCGCTGTATTGGGGGCCGCGGTTCATCCACGAGCGCTACAAGGCCCCGATCTACATCACCGAGAACGGCCTCTCGAACGTCGATTGGGTAATGCTTGATGGTAAAGTGCACGACCCGCAGCGCATTGATTACACCACGCGGTATCTTCGCGAGCTGGAACGCGCCATCGGCGACGGGGTCGATGTCCGCGGCTACTTCCACTGGTCCCTGCTCGACAACTTCGAGTGGGCCGAGGGCTACAAGGAGCGCTTCGGGTTGATTCATGTCGATTTCCCGACCGGTAAGCGAACACTGAAAGACTCCGCGCACTGGTACAAGGATCTGATCGCCAGTAACGGCGCGGGGCTACACCGCCCGGCCGCGGAGCTGTTTGCGTCTTGACAAGCTGGCGCGAAGCGAACACACTTGCGATGTGAAGGCTTACATGCTTGGAATATCGTGGTTTGTGACCGATCGCGCAAAGCCGCTGGCGAGGGCTTGCCTTGCGCTTGCGTTGTTGGGTTCTTCGGCTTCACCCGCGACCGCGCTGCCGCGCGCTGCCCAGCCCGCTGTGACTGAGCCGCTGGTGGTGAATGCTCCGCTGCTTGACAGCTTCGATGATCCTGCATCCTGGCAGGTCATTGTCGCCGATGGTGTTGCTCTCAATGTTGGCAGCGAGCCCGGACGCAACGGCGCGGCGGCAAGGCTCGACTATGACTTCACCCGTGGCTCCGGCTACGCCATCATTCGAAAAGAGTTCAAGCTCGATCTGCCGGCCAACTACCGCTTCTCCTACTCCATCCGCGGCGTCGGGCCGCGGAACACGCTTGAGTTCAAACTCGTCGATCCCTCCGGTGACAATGTCTGGTGGGTGAATCAGCGCGATATTGAGTTTCCGGCGGATTGGCAAACTGTCACGCTTCCGCGGCGGAAGTTCTCCTTTGCGTGGGGTCCTTCCGGCGGCGCGCCGCTTCGGCAGGCACGGTATATCGAGATGGTGATTACCTCCTTCAATGGCGGGCGCGGCACAGTCTGGCTTGATGATCTCCGCTTCGAGCCGCTCCCGGAGGTGCGCGAGTATGCTGGCATCCCGATGGTCCGCGGCTCTACTCCGGCGGGCGCTGCGTCGCCCGCCCGGCCGATCGGCACAAACGGACGCATCGACTATCGCAGTGAGCGGGGCGACACTGCTCCGGCTGTCAGCATCGACTTCGGGCAGGCGCGCGAGCTTGGCGGGATGATCATCGACTGGGGCGTGAATCACGCCGCGGATTACGATGTTCTGTCGAGCGTTGACGGTACAACGTTCGTGAACGCCGCGACCGTCCGAGCCTCCAACGGCGGGCGCGACTACATCACTCTGCCGAACACCACTGCCACATCGGTGCGCATCCAATCGCTACACCAAGAGCAGCGCGAGCCCATTGCCCTGGAGTCGGTCCAGTTTCTGCCGCCGGAGTTCGCTGATTCCGCCAACGCGCTGCTTTTGCGCGTGGCGGCCGATTCGCGCCGCGGCTGGTATCCACGCTACTTCAAAGGCGAGGCAAGCTACTGGACGGTTATCGGTGTGCACGGGGATGAGAAGGAAGCGCTGATCAACGAAGAGGGCGCGGTCGAGGTCGACAAGCTTGCCTTCTCCATCGAGCCGTTTGTCTACTCGGGCGGCAACCTGTTGACGTGGGAGAACTCGACCAACTCGCAGTCGCTGCTGGACGGCTCGCTGCCGATTCCCACCGTGCGGCGCGAGTCACCCGGTCTGCGGCTTGATGTCAGGGCCTTTGCAGATGGAACTGCGGGAGCCTCGAGCCTGCTGCTCCGCTATGAACTCAAGAACACGGGCGCATCGCCGACCGAGGGCTGGCTCTTCCTTGCGATCCGGCCGATGCAGGTGAACCCGCCGTATCAGAACCTCAACATCACCGGTGGCGCGGCGAATGTGCAACGCATTCTCGCCGAATCGGGCCGCATTCATGTCGACGAGCGCGTGATCATGCCGACGATCTCGCCAGAGAACTTCGGCGCCGCGACGTTCGACAACGGAGAGATCATCGAGCACCTTTCTCTAGGCCGACTGCCCACATCCGATTCAACCGATGACCCGCGCGGCCTTGCCTCCGCGGCCATGTCGTATGCCTATCGCCTCGCGCCGGGCGAGAGCAAGGTTGTCGGTCTGGTCGTGCCGTTCCATCGCGCATCTCCGGACTTCAAGCCCGACGGGAGCGGTGACGCTTCCATCGCCCAGCTTGATGCTCGCCTCGCCGCGGCCCGCGGCGTGTGGACAGAGCTTCTCGGCCGTGTGCAGATCCGGCTTCCGAAGGGGAACGAACGGATCACCGACTCCATCCGCGCCAACCTCGCCTACATCCTCATCAACCGTGATGGTCCGGGCATACAGCCAGGATCGCGAAGCTATGAGCGCACATGGATCCGGGATGGCGCGTTGACGTCTACCGCGCTGCTATCGATGGGCCTTGACGAGTTCGTGCTTGAGTTCCTCGACTGGTTCGCAGCGTTTCAGTATGACAACGGCAAGATCCCGTGCTGCGTTGATCGCCGCGGGCCCGACCCCGTGCCCGAGCATGACAGCCACGGCCAGTACATTCACGCGGTTTACACCTACTTCACGTTCACCGGTGACATGGCGTTCCTGCGGCGGCACTATCCGCACGTTCTCGGCGCGGTCGAGTACATCGAGTTCCTGCGCCACCAGCGGATGACCGACGAGTTTGCAACGGGCCCTGATGACAAGCGGGTTCTTTACGGCCTCATGCCGGAATCGATCAGCCACGAGGGATACTCGGCCAAACCGATGCACTCGTACTGGGACGATTTCTGGACACTCAAGGGCTTGATCGATGCGGCGCGTCTTGCCGGGTACATGAGCGATGAGCCTCGGGAGACGGAGTTCGGTTCGCTGCGCGACTCGTTCGAGCAGACACTCTACGAATCAATGCGTCTGGCGATCAAGATCAAGGGCATCGACTTCATCCCCGGATGCGCGGAGCTTGGTGACTTCGACGCCACCTCCACCACTGTCGGCCTGTTTCCCTGTGGCCAACTGGGCAGTATTCCCGAGCCGCAACTCTCAAACACCTTCGAGCGATATTGGAAGTTCTTTCAGGATCGCCGCGACGGCAAGATCCAGTGGAAGGACTACACGCCGTATGAGCACCGCGTGATCGGTTCGATGGTGCTGCTTGGGCAGCGAGATCGCGCCCACGAGGTGCTCGATTACTTCTTCCGCGATCAGCGTCCGCAGGGGTGGCGACACTGGGCGGAAGTTGTTCGTCGAGAGCCGCGGGAGCCGTGGTTCATCGGCGACATGCCGCACACGTGGGTGGGTTCAGACTTCATCAACTCGGTACAGGTCATGCTCGCGTATGTGCGCGATCATGATCAGGCGATGATCATCGGCGCAGGCGTGCCGCGGGCGTGGCTGGAGTCGGCGGAGGGCCTCGATGTCGCCAACCTGCGGACGGAGTTTGGCCCGCTGAGCTACACCACACGCGCGGCAAACGGGCTCATCACGATCAAGGTGGAGCCCCTCAAGCAATCGCCCCCGGGGGGTGTTCACATCCAGCTTCCGGATGCTGATCGGCTAAAGTCGCTCATACTTGAGGGCCGCGAGATCCCCATTCCACCTGACGGGCTGGTGACTCTGCCCAAGCTCCCTGCGACGCTGGAGCTTCGCTATACCCCCCAGGCCGAGTAATCCCTCCACGAATCCGGGGCTTCGGATTCGGCGTTCCCCGTAGTATTGCTTGCGATCCTTCATTCCGTCCGCTTCCTGCCCTGCCTGTGGCCGCCGCATCTTCCCGGCGCATACTTGGTGCACGTGACCCATCGCCCTTTCAAACTCCGCACCCGCACCACAGCCACCCGAGCGAGCTGCAAGGGTGGTTCGCCCGCGCAGCTTCGTTCGCTCGCAGCTGCGGTGATGATCGCGTCATGTGCCTCCGTCAGCGCGGCAGATATCGTGATTGCGCCCTACACGGTCGACGGGCCCAACGACACGGTCGCCGTAGCCGCGGCGGCGTTCGCCGGGTGGTATGCGAGTGCCGACTCGTTTCAGGATCAGATCGAGATCCGCGATATCCGCGGCAACCTCCGCCGAACCATCGCGCGAGCGGAGATTGCGTTGCTGGCACCGTGGATGAATCTTGATGGCGGGACCGATGGACCCAGCGCGCTAGCGTTCACGGCATCCGGCCGCGTGCTCTACATCCTCGTGCATGATGACACCACCCCGGGGGATGGGCAGCCGAGCGATGTGCTGCTGCGCTACGACGTTTCCACGAACGTGCTTTCGCGGCAGGCACGGCTTGAGCTCTTCAATCAGGGCAACACTTGGCCGCGGCTGAGCGCGGCCCATCACAAGTCGCTCCTATATGTCGGCACCGGCAGCGGGCAGATTGCCGTCTATGTGGCCGGTTCCGCATCCGCGGGCTCATCACCGGTTGCCACGTGGTCGCTCCCCGGCGGCGGCATTGTCCATGGCCTTACGATCGATCGCGACACCGGCACGCTGTACGCATCGAGCGGCGTGGCGATCTTCCGAGCAGCACTGCCGGCCTCGCCCACAGCAACGCCAACCTTCACGCAGCTTGCAACCGGGTCCGAGGTCCGCGCGCTCGCGTGGGGCGATCACTATGGCGCGGCCAACCAGCGCGGGCTGTACATCTTAAGCGGGAGCGGCCCGGCGAACTCCAAGGTTGACTTCATCGTCGCGGCAACCGCCGCGACCGGCTCGGGTGTGGTGCCAGCGCCGTACACCACGGCCGACACCATCTGGCATGACATCGCCTTCACGGCCGATGGTCGGCTGTTTGTCGGCGCGGATGAGGACGCTGCGATGCTCTCGGACTCGGGCGATGCACGGCTTGGGTTCGACGCGTGGATGCGCGATGAACTCGCGGAAGTCACGGCGATGGGCCGCGGCCTGATTTCTCCCGACGGTGAGCCCGACGGATGGGTTATCGATGCCGATGTTCTCCCGAGCTGGAACTGGTTTCACCCGGCGACCCCGGATGCGGCGGCATGGACAGTGTGCCTGCTGATGATGAACGAAGCGGTGAATGGCGATCCGCAGGCGCAGCAGGATGTCGCCCGCGTGCTCACGCGCTATGCGGGGCTCTCTCCTGACGGTATCAAGCCCGCGCGCAGCGCCGACGGGATCTTCAAGCACTGGCTCAACCCCGCCACCGGCAACACGGAAGCAACATGGCCCGATGAGTACGCCACGCTCAGCACGATGAAGATCGTGTTTGCCGCGGCACGTGCCATGGACCGCTACCCGGATGATCCAGCGATTGTGCGCGCGGCATCCCGCATCATCTTTCTCACGCGCAACTGGGGCGCGTACATCCACCCATCATCAAACGCGATCGCGTTCAAAGGCATTCCCGGTGGCGGCGCGGACACTTCCTCCTGGTCTCCGCCGTTCAATGAGGGGATCATCTTCGCCGAGCAGGTGAACGCCTACGGCGGTTCGGCCGAAGCCTGGTTCACGCGGTCGCTCTGGCCGACGGCCACGTATCTCCCCGGACGGCCGATCACGGTCGCCGCGCCCGGGCTCTTTCAGCCCGCGTTCCTGAGTCTGTATGCCGCGCTGGTCTCCAAGCCCTTTCGCGATGATCCCTCGCCGACGGGTTGGCGGGCGCAGCTTGAGAATGTGCGATGGTCGAGCGCGGCGTACACCGATGATGTCGGCGCGCGATACTTCACCGTCTTCTCCGCGGGCACGAGCCCGGCCGGATACAACGCCGATACGTTTACGAATCATCCTGGGAACATCACGACGTTCACCTCGCTGCTCGCGCTCGCGGCTTACGGCGAGACGGCGGAAGCGGTCGGCGGCTATGCGGCGTATCGCAAGGGCGCACGCCAGACCTTCAAGACCGGCGCAAGCATTCTGTACCGTCGACCGTATGACGGCGGCTCGTTCGTGCCCAACTCCGCGGGGCTGCCGGATGTCGCACTTGGCGCGCTTGCGCTGGGCGAGATTCTCCAGCCCGGGTCGGTCGATGCCATCCTCTCGCGGCCATACCCGCAGCGGGAGATGTGCCCGATCGACGTCAACGGCGACGGGATGATCGATATCGAGGACCTGTACGCCGCGATCATTGCGCCCGCCGATCGCAACGGCGACGGGGTAACGAATGCCGCGGATTGGCGATGCCTGCTCAACTGGCTGCGCCGCCATGAGAACACGGACATCACCGGCCCGTGACGGGTTGCCTTAGAAGTTTACAACGGTGCTGCTCTCGCGGACGATGAGGCGCGTGGGCAAGCGCGAGCAGACGACCTCCGCGGATGGGTCTTCGATCCGGCGAACCAGCAGGCGCACAGCCATCGCGCCCATCTCCGCCATTGGGAGGGCGACGGTTGACAGCCTGGGCCGGACGAGGCGCGAGATCTGGGAATCGTTGAAGCCGACGATGCGGAGCTGATCGGGGACGCGGAGGCCCGCATCGGTCGCGGCCTGGATGATGCCGCAGGCGATCTTGTCGTTGGCGGCGAGCACGGCGGCGCCTTCGAGCCGCTTGAGGCGCGACATCCGGATGCCCCATTCCTTGCCCCAGTCGAGCGAGTAATCGCCGAAGCACACCTGCTCGGGCGCGGCGGTGGTTCCAAGCTTGGCGAGCGATTCGGTGAATGCCTTGGCGCGCTGGATGGTGTCGAAGTTCCCGCGCGGGCCACCGACAAAGTACAACGCCTCCGGCCCCACCCAGCGGAGGAGATGCTCGACGGCTTCGCGGGTGCCGCGTTCGTTGTCGAGTACCACGCTGTCGACGCCGCGGCTGCTCATGTCGGTATCGAGGATGACCGTCGGCACGCCGGATGCGGCAACCTCCTGGGCGAGCGGGTCCTCGGCCTCGGTGATGACCACCAGCAGCGCATCGATCAACGATGAGCCGACGATCTGTCGGCGGGCGTGGCCATCATCGCTTTTGGCGATGGTGGTCATCATCAGGTGATAGCCCAGGTGCGTGGCTTCTTCATCGGCGCCGTGCAGGAGCCACGTCATGAACTCGCCGTGGAACCGGGGCAGCGCGAGGCCCAGAACGTGGCTACCCCGACCGCTGAGCGCCTGCGCCAGCGGGTTGGGCACATACCCGAGCTTTCGGATTGCGTCGCGCACCCTTGCGGAGGTCGAGGCGGACACCTGGGACGTGCCGTTGACAACCCGGCTCACAGTGGCGATGGAGACGCCCGCTGCCGAAGCAACGTCCCGGATTGAAACTGCGTGCTCGCCATCCCCCGCATGTGAATCAGGCTTTACCAAGTTGCTCGCGGCCACCACTCAAGCGGGGCCGGCCTTTCCTGAAGATCGATGGATCACCGGCATCATGCTATCTCTCCAGCCGGAACGAACGGACCTGCACCTCGCCGCGGCGGGGCTCACCGGAAACCTGGATGCCCAGGTTCCGAACCGCCTGCATGTCGATGCGGTATCCGCCCATCTGACTGCCGAAGAACTGCTGCCGCAACAGTTGCACGATCGGGAGACGGTAGGACTCCACTTCGCCGGTGCCGAAGATGGGGATCGAGACGTACGCCTCGGCGTCATCGCCAGCGGTCGTGTCGAACTTGCTGGTCGAGGGGGCCGCTGCGCCGGCCTCGGCGAGGACGATGTTGACCTGCAGGCCCTTTGGCACGATCGCCTCAAGGACGATCGTCGAGTAACCGTCGAGATCGGTCGAGAAAGCGGGGCCGCGCGAGAGGGCGGAGGCTTTGGGACCAAAGAGGTTGATGCCTGCGCCGTACTGCGAGCCGGCGTCGTAGGTGAGGAGCATGCCGGGGTCTGTGCGCTTCCATGTCATGGTTGCGTCGGGTGCGCCCCAGAGCTCGGGTTGCTGGGTCCACTCGCCGAGGAGATCGAGCGTGGGCGCGCGGCCGGGGTGCTGGCCGGGGGTGTAGGTCACGGCCTTGCGCTTGGGGAGCTCGGTCGGCATGACGCGGGTGGTCGCGGCGTGCAGACCGTGTACCCGCCCGTTGGTTGCCTTCATCGCCGCAAGCAGTTCCGTGTAGGGCTTGTTGTGGATGTCAACGACACCATAGTTGGAATCTTCGCCGTCAAACCGGCCCTGGGGAGACTGGTCGCTGAACTCAAACCAGTGCGAGGCGATGACATAGGGAACTGTGGCGATATCCGCAATAAGCGAGGCGTATGAGGCGGCACGGTCGGCCTGAGTCTCGAGGATCGCGCCTGCGCCACGCGAGTTGGGCGTTCCGCTGGCGTTCTGGCGGGCGCGCCACGAGAACTCGGTGTGCATGATGGGCTTGCCGCCCAGCACCCAGAAGCGGGTCAGGGTGTTGACATCCGCGCGATTGTCGAAGATGTACTGGTTGAGCGACATGACATCGCAGTATTTGCCGCACGCGCGGATCACCGCATCGGGCGCGTTGCCGGGGATGCGCGTGCCGAGGATGAGCACGCCGGGGAGCTCCTCGCGGACGATGCGGGTGGCGGCTTCATAGAAGCGGTCGGCGAGCATGGCAGTGAACGCTTCGCGGTCGGCCATGACACCCGGCGATGAGCAGCCCATGAGGTACGGCGCGGAGATCTCCTCAAACCGCTGCACGGTGCGCTGATATGCGGCGGAGAGTTCTGCCGCGCTTCCGTGCCGGGCCTTGAGAAACTCCAGAGCCTTGACTCGCCGGAGATCGCCTTCGGGGAGTTCGAACGCCTGCTCGAGCAGGGTGTAGGTCGGGATATCATCCCATCCCGACTTGCCGTACCAGGGCATCTCGTTATCGAGGAAGACGCCGATGATGCCATCGTGGTGCTTGATCTTGGCGAGGGCGGTATGGACATTGGCGCGGACGTAGTCCTCAAAGTCGCTGCGCAGCGGGCTGAGGCAGCGCGTGTGCTCGCCCTCAACCACATACAGCACGTGCGTTGCATGCAGCCCTGGGGCCGTGGGGATCGCCGGCGAGCTCCACGCGCCGAGCGTGTTGAACCCGTGATCCGTGAGCAGCCTGCTGACAGACTCCGACCACGCGCTCAACTGCCCGTTGAACTCCGTGGGCACGGGGTTGTAGAACGACGTCCCGGGCCGTGGCATATATGGCTCGGAGCTGACGTTGTTAATGCCCAGCGAGTAGAACCGGGCACCGTCGGGCGCCTGGAACCACCACACCCCGCGGTCATCCTTGACAACGCTGTAGCGCGACTTGGGTGATGCCGCGGCATCGGCTTGCGGGGCGGTGCTCGCGCACGCAAGGCTTCCCAGCGCGGAGACAGCGATGAGCGCAACGCCGAGTGCAAGTCGGTTCATGGGCATCCTTGGAACCAGTAGCTGAGGAATGAGAAAATGTCCTGGACGTTGATACCGTCCACTTCGTTGAAGTCGGCGCGCGGATCGGTGGCGAACCACGCCGACAGGAACGCGAAGATGTCGGGGACGCTGACGCCGTCGACGCCGTTGAAGTCGCCGGGGCAGACGACCACGTTATCAGGCGTGGCGTAGTCGAGCGTCACATCGTCCATGAACGCCGAGCCGGAACCGACACCCGTCTGCAAGTACACCAGCGCGACCCGGGCCGTCGCGGTTCCCGCCGGAGCGGTTGCAGAGAGCGAAGCGGGGATGGCGGTATCCAGTGGGGAAGAGTTGGAGATCGCGGTGACTTCCTGAAAACCGATCTGCTGGCCGAAGCGGTTGTTCCACTCGATCTTGAGGACGACGCGGTTGCCGGGAAGGAGCCGGGAGGCTTCGGTGTGGCGGCCGACGACCGAGGCCGACCATTCCTGGCCGGGGGATGCGGGCAGGTCCTGATAAACGCCGCTGTAGTACGGGCCGCTGCCGGAGATGCCAAAGAGGCGAGCGCTGGATCCGCCGGTGCTGGGGTTCTGGGCGGAGCGCTGAGCGTTGCCGAAGGTTTGCCAGCTTGCGGGCGATGCATCGCCGCCGGAGCCTGCTTCTTCAAACCCTGCGTTGAGGAGGAGGACATCGCGCATGTAGACGCGGACCCAGTCGACAAGCATGCTCTTGGGGAAGACCGTGGAAGCGTTTGGATTCCCGGGGAGGTGGCCGCCGACGGCGAGATTCAGGATGACGTACATCGGTTCGTGCGGGAAGTTGGATGTCGAGGTGTGGCGGAGGACCCCATCAACAAACCAGTCAACGCGCGCGGGTGACCACTCAACGGCGAAGTTGTGATAGCTGGTCGTAAAGTTGGGGCCGGTCCAGGTAATGCCGTAGGACATGACGTTCTGGACGGTGCCCCAGTGCTGCGTGAAGTACACCGTGTTGGGGTTGCTGCCGATCAGCTCCATGATGTCGATCTCGGGCGGCCAGGCATCGGTGCTGGGGAGCAGCCAGAACGCGGGCCAGTATCCCTGACCGGCGGGGAGAATCATGCGGGACTCGAACCGGCCGTACTGCTGATCGAGGTGGCCGCGGGTGTTGATGCGGGCGGAGATGTAGTTCCGTCCGCCGTACGGCTCATCGTCGGCTTCGATATCCAGCACACCATTGCCCACTGTCGCCTGCTGCGGCCGATAGAACTGCAGCTCGCTGTTGTACGGCCAGGCAATGTTCTCAGCGTTCCACTTCGTCGGGTCGAGTACGCCGCCGGTGAACTCATCGCTCCACACCAGCCTCCAGCCAGGGACTTCCGGCGACTGGCCCATCGCTGGCACCGCCGCGAGCAGACCGAAGGCGACGGCCGCGCTTCCGATTAATGATGCATTCATGCCGTTCGAGTTCATCCCGGGCCTCCTTTGGTTGCAGTCGCGGCAGTCGTGATCGTCGTCCGGACAACCGGCTTGCCGTTGGCATCGCCTTCATCCGGAGTCAGCGCCCCACCATTTGTTTCGATGACTTCCCGATACCAGTGTGCGGAATCCTTAAGCGTGCGCTTCTGTGTCACGAAGTCCACGTGAATCATCCCGAATCGCTGCTTGTAACCCTCCGCCCATTCGAAGTTGTCCATGATCGACCAGTGGAAATAGCCGTCGATCTTCACACCGTCGTTGATGGCCTTGCCCAGCTGCTGCAGATATCGACGTGTGAACTCGATTCGCTGGGGATCCTGCACCTGACCCTCGGCATCAGGGACATCGATGTTGGACATGCCGTTCTCGGTGATGACGATCGGCAGGCCATAGCGCTCATTCAGGAACCGGGGGCCCCAGTACAATGATTCCGGATGAATCGGCCAGCCGAAGGCGGTTGTTGGCGCTCCCGGCAACGCCGCGACACTGACCGCCTTGCCGTCATCGCCGGCACGCACTGTGGAACCTGAGTAGATGTTGACACCGAAGAACTCCAGCGGCTGATGGATTGTCTCCATGTCACCCGCGCGGATTTCCGGCACATCTTTCCCAAACAGTTCCAGGCCATCAGCGGGGTAGTGCCCCTTGCACACCGCATCGCCAAACCAGGTGTTGTTCCAGACGTTGCGCTGCGTGATGGTGAACGTTGCGCTTCGGGCGACAGTGAGATCGGCGGCGGAATCGGTCGCGGGGCACACGATGTGGCCGACGGGCGCCCAGCCGATGCTGAGTTTGCGCTTGGCACTCGCGCGGAGTGCCTGCACGCCGCGGCCGTGGGCGAGGAGGGTGTTGTGGGAGGCCAGAAGAAGGTCGGGGAAGGAGAGCTTGAGACCGGGGGCGTGCTTGCCATCACTGTGACCCAGGCCGATGTAGACCTGGGGCTCGTTGAGGGTCATCCAGTGCACGACGCGGTCGGAGAGCCGACTGGACATGAGGCCTGCATACTCCGCGAACCAGTCAGCGCTTTCACGATTGAGCCAGCCGCCGCGACGGTAGAGATCGGTGGGCATGTCCCAGTGGAAGAGCGTAATCCACGGCTCGATGCCCGCGCCGAGCAGCGCATCAACGAGGCGGTCATAGAACTCCAGACCGGCTGGATTCGGCTTGCCCGTACCGGTGGGGAGCACGCGTGGCCACGAGGTTGAGAGACGATACGCCTCCAGGCCAACGGATCGCATCAAGGCCACATCCTCACCGAACCGGTGGTAGTGGTCGCAAGCGGTATCACCGGTCTCGCCCTGGTGCACAGCACCGGGGCGTGTGCAGAACTCGTCCCAGACCGATGACCCGCGGCCATTGGCCTTTGCTCCGCCTTCAACCTGGTAGGCACTTGAAGCAGCGCCCCATACAAACCTCGAAGGGAACATCATGCCCATACTCCTGCGCGGATCATTCCTTGACCGCGCCGCTCGTTAATCCTGAAACAAAGTCTCTCTGAAGCAACAGAAACAAACCTAAAACCGGCGCGACCGAGAGCAGCGTGCCCGCGATCTGCAAGCCGTAGTCCTGGTAGTACACACCCTTGAGCTGCGCCACCGCGACCGACAGCGGGAACTTTGAGGCGGATTGCAGCACGATCTGCGGGTTGATGAAGTTGTTCCACACGCCCAGGAACGTGATCAGCATGAATGCGCTGATCATCGGCCGAAGCAGCGGGAGCGCGACGACCGTGAAGATGCGAAGCTCTCCGCATCCATCGATCCGCGCCGCCTCGATCAACTCCTTGGGCACCGAGCTGCGCGATGCCTGGCGGAAGAGGTATACCCCGAAGGCCGGAGCCGCGGCCGGCACGATCAACCCCCAGAAGGAATCGAGCATGTTGAGGCGGAACAGCAGCTGATATCCGGGCGCCAGCAGCAGCGTCGGCGGGATGATCACCGACGCCAGCACCATCGCGAGCATCGCGCCCTTGAACCGGATCTCGTACCGTGCGAGCGCGTATCCCGCGGCGGCGCAGACCAGCGTCGCCACCAGTGCCGTCACCGACGACAGGAACACCGAGTTGAGCATCGCCCGCAGAATCGGCGTTCCCGCGAACAGCTCGCGGAAGTTGTCCAGTGTCAGACGGTCCCACGCCACCCCGAGCAGCCCCTCTCCACGCGGCAGGAACGCTGAACCGAAGAAGTCCTGGTTGTCCTTGAACGCTCCGCAGATCAGCCACACGAACGGCACGAGCATGACCGCCGCGCCGAAGTAGAGCACGCTGTACCGCGCGACCGAGGTCGCGGCTTCCATCGCGGAGCGGTGGACAGTCATGCAGCGGCCCTCCTGCCCGATTCGCCACCGAGCCACCGCTGCAGAACCGTGAACATGATCAGGATCATCGCCAGCAGCCACCCAACCGCGCTGGCGTAGCCCAGGTCTCCCTGATCAAACCCCATCTGGTAGAGATACATAACGATGGTGAGGCCGCGGTTGTCTGGGCCAGCGGTGCCGTTGAGCAGCACGTACGGCAGTTCAAACAACTGGAAGCTGCCGACGATCGAGAGAAGGACCACGAACGTACCCACGGGCCGGATCTGCGGGATGATCACATGGATGAACCGTCGCCATGGGCCGGCGCCGTCGATGGTGGCGGCCTCGAGCAGTTCCTTCCGCACATTCTGCAGCGCGCCAAGGAAGTACACCATGTTGAAGCCGACATACTGCCAGAGTGATGCCACGATCAGCGCGGGCATCACGTATCGCTGAAGCCACGGGAAGTCGAGGTCCCAGCCGATCGCGGAGTGCAGCGCCTGATTCACCAGGCCGGTGCGCTTCTCGAACATGACGCCGAAGATCATGGCGACAAACACGACGCCGACGAGCACCGGCGCAAAGAACACCGTCCGAAGGAATGCTCGCCCGCGCAGACCGGGACGATCCAGCAGGAGCGCGAGCCCGAGCGCAAGGGGGATCTGGATGAACACGCTCCCGGCGGTGAACACGAGCGTGTTTCGGACGGCCCGCCAGAAGAGTGGGTCGGCCACGATGTGACCGAAGTTCGATAGCCCGACAAACTCCTGGTGCGCCGGCCCGAACGTCTGCTGCATCGAGAGCGCGATCGACTGCACCATCGGGTACACGAGGAAGGTTGCCGACACCAGCAGGAAGGGCGCAAGGAGCACCCACGGCGCCCATCGACCCTGGGAGTGCGCGGAGCTCATGATCCACCGCCAATCGGCTCGGCATGCGGGGAATCCGGCCCGGAAAGGAACACGTTGCGCCCGATCTGCGTCCGCACCTGCTTCTCGGCCGCGCGCAGCAGCTCCATCGCCCGAGGCTCGAGCTCCTCGGGCGTGAACTTGCCGGTCGAGTCGGCATACGCCGCGAGCGATATCACGGCCGTCTGCACGCGCAGCTTCGCCAGTGTGTTGTACGGCGAACTGGTCCGCAGCGGCACATCGGGCGCAAGATTGATGAACTCGCGGCCCTTGCGCTGGCCGGCGAAGTACGGATCGGGCGCGTCAAACACCGGATCGCCCCAGAAGCTCCGTACCGGTGTCACGATGTCGCCTTCGACATACATGCTGCGTGCGAGCTCCGGAGAAATGTACAGCCGCTTGACGATCTCCCACAGTTCATCCTGATTCGCCGCGGTCTTGGCGATCCCCAGCATCGTTCCGCCCCAGACGCTTGTCCTCCGCCCCCCCCGCTCCCACGCGGGGATCGGCATGACCTTCACCTTGCCGGCGAGCTGCGGGATCTCGTTCTTCCAGATGTTGCACATCCAGTCGGGCATGAACGCGGCGAGCACGTATCCCTCGGCTTTGAGCTGGTTGCCACTTGCGGTGAAGTCCGGTGCATCGGCGGCGATCCGGCCGGGCCCATGGCACCAGGAAACGATGGTCGAGATCACGCGCGCGTTCACGTCGGTTGCGATCCGCACGCTCTCGGATTCATCAAAGAAGCCCCCGCCTGCCTGGAGCAGGAGCAGTTCGATGAAGTCGTCCTTGTCTTCCCACAGGTTGAGCAGGTAGCGGCTGGGCTTGCCCGAAGGATCCGCCCCGCGCTCGTGCATCAGCGGTGACATCAGGCGGACAAAGTCGTCCCACGTTTCGATCGCGGCGACATCGATCCCCGCGGCCTCAACAATGTCGGCCCGGTACGCGAGCATGACAGGGTGCACATCGTGCGGGAGGCCGAAGATCCGGCCGCGTGAAGTCCACGGCCCGAACGATGGTGCGTTGATCTGCTCGAGCAGTCCCTCCGCGCTCAGTCGGTCGGTGAGGTCGACAAAGCCGACGCTCTCCAGCGGGCCGACAAAGGCCCGCGCGGCGACGCGTCGTTCTGCCTCGATGAGTTCGGCCGTTGGTGACTCGGCCAGAAAGCCCTGGAGCATCCGACGTTCCAGCGCGGGGAAGCTCATCAGCGTGATCTGCGGACGGGCTTCGGCCGGCCAGGCTGCGATGATCGGGTCGTACAACTGCTTGTGCAGCCGGGCGAAGGTCCACATCTGCACACCGCTGGCGGCCTCACCGGGGAGCACGGCCATCGCAACCGACGACAAAACCGCGGCCGCGGCGACAGTCCACACGCCGAGCGAAGCGGGCGTGCGGATCGCAGGTCTCTTGTTGCTCAGACCCGCGTCGCTCATGAGCGAGTTCCACTCCAGTCAGGTCGCATCGTTCCCGACAAGCCAAAGCCGGTTGATCTCCGAGGTCGAATCACCGCCGGATCATTCGGGCTCCATGCTGAAATCCAGCGGGGACCAGAGCACAGCCTTAGTGCTTCGCCCCGTTGAGGTGTTGACAAGCTTGGAGAAATCGAACTGCGCGACATGTCCGTCGGCAAAGCCCATGTTGGTTCCGCCGCGGAGTGCGTTGACGTCCTTGGTGCGCCGCGGGTGGCGGTAGTACGGGACGTACGACTTGGGGAATGCGCCGCCGCTCTCAGGGGCGAGTGTGAGATAGTTCTGGTTGGGGAAGGCGTATCCGCCGAGCCCCATGCCCCCTCCGAATCGCAGGCCGGGCGTTCCGAAGTAGCCGATCTGACCGATCGCGAACCACGTTGTGGGCTGGCTGGTATCTTCGGAGGGGAAGGTGCCCCATGCCTCGCCCATCAGCAGCGTCGCGGTAGGGAAGTTCACGTTGGTGTCCCACGCCTTGCCGAGCTGACTCTCGCCATTGACCACGGCGTTGGATCCGGGCAGGAACGCCTGAGGAGGCCCGCCGCCGATGCCCTGTCGCCAGCTTCCGGCGCTTGCGGCCCAGAAGTTCATGCTGTACGACCGCCCCGGCGAGGGATGGTTCGGACACTCCATCACGCCGCCACCGACGGTGTTGTTCTTCACGTTGCTCGGAAGGAGATTGGAAGCGTCCATCTGCGGCAGGTATTGACCGATCCGCGCCTCGTCGTACCAGATCATGTTGATCTTGCCGGTATCAGGGTCGGGCATCGCTTCAAGAATCGGGGGGAACTTGCCGCGATAGTCCCCCGCATACACGAGCAGTGAAGTGATCAGTTGCCGCACGTTGGCCTTGCACTGCACATCCTTCGCCGCGTCGCGGGCCTTGCCCAGCGCGGGCAGCAGCAGGCCCACCAGCAGCGCGATGATCGCGATCACCACCAGCAACTCGATGAGTGTGAATGCGGCTCTGCGCCGGGGGCGTACGGTTGCAAGCAAACTTGTGCTATTCGTGTCCATGTGCATGCTCCTGCGATTCAAAAGGCAACACACGGAACGTCTGACCGTTCCGGACGGTGAAAGTCACACCTTGTCGAGAACGGCCACACGCGTGCCGTCCGGGAGAACCGAGAACCGCTTGGCGGAAGGCCGCGAAGTCGTCCGGTTAATCTCCAGCATCGTTGTCCGCACCAGTCGCAGATGGGAGTCGGCCTGCCCAAGCAGCGAGCGCGTCAGCCACAACGCGGCCTCCTCGCCCAGCATCCGCGCATCCTGACACACGGCGGTAAACGGTGGCCACGTGTGATGACGGATGTCGCTGTCGTCGAACCCCACAATCGAAAGCTCATCAGGAATCTCGATCTCGAGTTCCTGGCAACGGCGCATGGCGCCGAGGGTTGCGAGCGGATCGGTGAAGAAGATCGCGGTGGGAGGGTTGGGCATGCCCATGATGCGGTTGATCGCCGCGCCGCCACCCTCGAAGCTTGCGACGATCTCAAACGTCAGGGACGGGTCGAGCGGGATGCCATGCTCCGCAAGCGCGTGCGCGTATCCCTCGCGTCGATCCTTATGGTCGGTATCGGGCACGTTGTGAACCGCGCACGCGATCCGCCTGTGCCCGAGCTGGATCAGGTGCTCCACCGCGCGGCGGCTGTCGTCCCGCGAGTCGCAGCAGATGAAGTTCACCTTCGGGTCCTCAAACCGGTCCGCCACCACCACCGATGGGAACCCCTCCGCCGCGATCGCCTGGCAAACGCCGCGGGTCGATTCAAACGTTCGGAGCACCACACCCCGCAAGCCCTTCCGCATGAAGAACTGGGAGTAAGACTCCTCGGCCGACTTATCGCGCTGGAGGTTCACGAGCTTCACGTCAAACTTCTGCTCGTTGACGCCGCGGAGAATGCCGGTCAGCAGCGCCGAATCAAACGCACCGTAGTCCGCCTTCACCGGCGCGGCGGGATACACCAGCCCGATCACCGTGGTCATTCGCTTGCCCACCGCCGGGGCATATCCGCTGCGGTTGGCAGCCGCGACTACCCGGTCCCGAGTCATCGGGTCCACACCGGGATGGTTGTTCAGCGCTCGCGACACCGTTGCGACGGAGACCTTGGCGAGCTTGGCGATCTGACGTACCGAAGACATCTGCACCTTCCCTTCATGCGGCCATCGCCCATGCGACTCGCCCGCCGTCAGACCCAACTCCAAGCCCCGAAACAGGAGCGGGAAGACTCCCGGGCGCAGCCCTGCTTGGCTGCGCCCGGAAGCCCCGCAGTTTAGTTATGGGCAGCCTGCAAACCAGGCGGAGAGGAACGCGAAGATATCCGGAACGGCGACAGTGCCGCTGTTGTCAAAGTCAGCGCGGCATTCCTGGATACCGTCACAGGAAGTGATCTGGCAAACGGTGTTGCTACCAAGGAAGCTGCCGCCCAGTGCGACACAGGTCGCTTCGGTCGTCACCACGCACTCACCGGTGCTCGGGTTGCAGCAGGCGCCGGGGTTGGGCGCGCCACCTTCCCCGGTGAACTCAACGTCATCGAAGTAAACGGCCGTGTCGAAGACGGGAATGACCGGATTGAAAAGGAACGACTGCACTGCAATGACGAGGTTGCAGCTCACCGCGCCGTCGGGGGCAACGGCGGTGAGTGTGAACTGCTGGTATTCGTCGGTCAAGGAGTCCTGGATGGGAGTGTTGAGCCCAAACTGGTTGCCGATGAAACCGCCAACGGCGTCTTTCCACTCGATGCGATACTCAACCCCGTTGTTGACGTTCCCAGCACGCCGCGCCCAGAGGCTCAGGGTGTAGCTCACGCCAGGCTGGATTGCGCCGATTGGTTGCTGAACACCGGCAAAGGCATTGCCATCGCCCGAGACCGAGACCAGGAGAGCGGCGGAGCCGGTGCGGGGCGCATCGAGCGACGCGGCCGCGGCGAGGACGGATGTCGGCGGGCCACCAAAGAACGCCGTCCAGCTTCCCAGCGCAGGGGGGACGTCATACTGGATGGCACCCTCGAAGCCGGGGTTGCCGACTTCCGTTTGCGCGATTGCTGCGCTGCCAAGACATGCCACGACCGCCGCCGCCAAGGTGGTGCAAATGTTCCGACGCATGCTTCGATCTCCGTGAAAAGCTTTGAAGAGGTGTGACGAACACAGACCCCAACCGCCGCCCGCAAACTGTGTCAACCCAGAGAATCTACCACAGATGAAACGATCATGCAACTGTTTCACGGCGAAACAGAAAAATCATTTTGCTCGTTTCTCGCCCGGAATCGTGGTCTGATCGCCTTCTCATCGACCGACTCCCCAAATTCTGTGGAAATGTTCATGAAACTGTTGCGACGACGTTTCGGACGTGTTACTTTGTATTCGGAGAGATTCTGCTCCCAGCCCTTCTCGCCTCCGCCGGCCTCCTTGCGGCCGCTGAGAGGTGTCGAGAAAGTGTTGGAGCAGCCAGATTGCGTCTATGTCCGCCAGTCCGCAGGCTCGTGTGAGCATTCCGCTGCTGGCGTTTGGAAAGAGGAGAGAGATCGATGCGACCATTCTTTGCCGTACTGTCGGCCGGGCTGCTGACGTGTTCAGCCGCGCAGGCAGCGACCGTCAATGTCAATGACTCCACGGCCCCCTGGCTGGGCTTCATGAACGTCTTTGAACTCCCCGCCAATGGCGGCGGGTTCGTCTTTGCGAGCGGCTGGGGCGTGCCCGACCTTGTCGCCACCTTCGACGACGCCAACAGCAAGCTGACGCTCTCCCCGAACACCATCGGCGATCCCAATCCGTTCTGGTATCAGGGCGGCGGCGGCCCGGGCGCGCTGGGCAACAAGGTTATGGAAGCCAACCTGTATCAGCAGGTGGATGACGGATCTTTGTCCGGACAGATCGTGACCTTTGAAGGGATCATTCTCTCCAACACGTTCACGAGCGCACACGTTTCGACGATCTTCATCCGCGACTTCGCGCCCGACTTCTCATCGTTCGTCGAGTCGAGCATTCCCGTGACGGCTGGCGCGTTCAGTGTCAGCCTGCTCACCGATGCCGACCCGCTTCGGCATGTTCAGTGGGGCTTCCAGACCCGCGGCGAGAACGTTTGGTTCACCGACACCGAGCCGTTTGGCAACGTCATGATCACAACCATCCCCGCGCCCGCTTCTCTTGCGCTCCTCGGCCTCGGCGGCTCCATGCTGCTGCGCCGTCGCCGCTGAGTTCGAGCCTCCGACCTCTTCAACCTGTCGATCACGAGCCCCGGCGATGACTGTCGCCGGGGCTTTGTTTTTGCGCGCAGGAATCGTCGCGGGACTGCGGGGGACCATGGGGTGGCGCGACCCGACTGGGGATTCCGCGTTGCGGATGGGACGGTGCCGGCGCGCAGGTCAGAGCGGGTCACGGGCAGTTTTGTGGCCAAAAACAAAAACGCCTAAACCCTTTCGGATTCAGGCGTTGACGGGAAGTGGAGGCGAAGAGATTCGAACTCTCGACCTCTTCCATGCCATGGAAGCGCTCTACCAACTGAGCTACGCCCCCGTCCTGTGGCATTCCCCGGTTCGGCCGAGCCGCGCCCGGGTGATGAAGTGCAAGGGTAGATCGTCCTTCCGCCGCGTCAAATCCACCCAAACAGTCGCCAATTCACCCGTGGACGGTCCCGTTCGCCCGCGCAAGCACGCCCTCGACCGCCTCCACCACGGTTCTCACCTCGATCCGGTCCATCCGGCAGCGGTCCTTATGGTCATCCGCCACCTCTGCGGCCGGAAGGGTCGGGTCCGCCAGCAGCTCCGCCCTCGCCACCCCGTCATCGGGGAGCGTGGTCCACCTTGCATCCGTCGGCCCGAACAGCGTGATTGTCGGCACCCCCAATGCCGCGGCGATGTGGCGTGGCCCGGTGTCGTTGGTGATCATGATGGCCGCCCGGCGGACCACGCCCTTGAGCGAACCGATCGCGATCCCCAGCGACGGAAGTTCCGCCACCACCGGCGGCCCGCCGCTCTCGCCGGCACTTTGTTCCTCCACCTTTCGCCGCGTCAGTTGCGCCACCTCCGCCACCAGGGCACGCTCGCCCGGCGAGCCATTCACGGCGATGTCCATCCCGCGCGCCGCAAGGTGCGCACCCACCTGTGCAAAGCGCTCCGCGGGCCAGCGCTTCGCCTGATCGTTCGCGCCGGGATTCAGAATCGCGAGGGGACGAAAACCCGTTATCCCTCCGCTCCGCAGCAGCCGCTCCGCCGCGGCATCTTGCCCGGGCGTCACACCCAGTTCCAGCCGCGCGGTGCTGCGCCCGGCTGGATCCGCTTCGCGTTCTGCCCCCCCACCACCACCACCACCGCCCAAAGCCGCGCGCGCCGCCCGCAGGTAATACTCCACCATCGGCACGGGCGCAAAGCCCGTCCCTGTACGCTCCGGCTTCAGGCGTTCTGTGAGCAGCATCCCCCGGCCGTCTCGGTCATAGCCGATCCGCCGCGGAATGAACGCCAGCCGGGTGACCAGCGCCGTCGAGAACGAGTTGGTCAGCAGGAGCGCTGTGTCGTATGCACGTCCGCGAACCTTGGCGGCGGATCGCTTGGGGCCCATCATGCCTTGTGAGCTCGCGACGTGGATCTCGTCAAAGAAATTCGTCCCCGCCAGCAGTTCATCGAGCCCCGGACGCACCAGCGCGCCGATGTAGGAGCCCTTCAGGCTCGACCGCAGCAGCCGAAAGGCGGGTGTCGCCATCACCACATCGCCCAGCCACGACGGCGCAACAACCAGCAGTCGGAGGGGAAGATCGGGACGTGGCTGCACACCCAAGGCTAGGGAGTCACGCTGCGCGTCGAGAACTCTGCCGCGCCCCGCCTAGCCTCCACCGATCATGCCATCCGCACGCCCCGCAGTCTTCCTTGATCGCGACGACACGCTCATCGCCAATCGCGAACCGACGGCATCTACCCCGCACCCCGGCGATCTGATCGACCCCGCATTGGTGCGTCTGCTCCCGGGTGTCGCCGCGGGGCTCCGCCGACTCCGGGATGCGGGCTTTGCATTGGTGGTCATCACCAACCAGGGGGGCGTCGCCCGCGCCGTGTGCAGGACCGAGCAGGTCGAAGCCTGTAACCGCCGGATGCAGGACTTCGTGCGTGCCGAGGTCGGCGTTGAGCTTGATGGCGTGTACTACTGCCCATACCACCCCATGGGGACGGTTGCGCCGTTCAATGTGGAGCATCCATGGCGGAAGCCTGCGCCGGGGATGATCCTGGCCGCGGCGGCCGATCTGGGGCTCGACCTCTCGCGATCGTGGATGGTTGGCGATGCCGAGCGCGACGCACAGGCGGCGATCGCGGCGGGCCTCGACCCTCGGCACACGATCCTCATCGCCGAAAGTTCGACAACGTGCGCGCGACTCGCCTCGGGCTTCACGGAAGCCGCCGAGTTCATTCTTGCTCAGAAGAGTGCTTAGGCCCGCTCCTGCTGCACCGGCTCGATCTTCGGAAGCATTCCTGACTTCCTCAGAATCTGTTCCGCGTGCAGCTTGCCCCGGATGAGATTCAACCGGTCCGAGACCTGCTCCATGCTCGGCCGCTGATCGGGGTTGATCTCGACACACTCCATGACCACCTTGTCGAGCATCTCCGGGACACGGGGGTTGATCTCGATTGTGGGTCTGGGGCGCTCCAGCAGGTGATCTTCAACCGAGCCTGTGAGCGAATCGGCCTTCGCCAGCGCGGTGGGAACAAAGCTCCGCGTCAGCATCCAGTACATCGCCGCGCCGAGGTTGTAGACGTCGGTCTTGGGTGTGATCGCACGCCGGTGGACCTGCTCGGGGGCGATGTAATCCGGGGTGCCCTGGATCCGCTGCTTCACGGTGCCGATCTTGCACGACTGGCCAAGGTCGATGACCTTGGCGTTGAGCTCGTTGTCAACGATGATGTTGTTGGGCTTCATGTCCGCGTGCACAAAGCCCGCGCCGTGCATGTTCATGAGTCCCTGCGCCACCTGCTCGCAGATCAGCACCGCATCTTCAAACGTCGCCGGCGGCTCGCGCTCTACGCTCGCGCCGTCTACGTGCTCCATCAGCAGGAATAGTTCCCCCACGGTCAGCAGGCTCGACTTCTTGGTCACCATCTTCTCGACCCGGCGGATCCGCGGCGAACGGATCTTCGAGCCGATCTCATACTCCGTGATCGCCTGATCCAGGAACCGCTGATCCTTGTCCGTATCCCGGACGACATGCTTCATCGCCCAGATCTGCTTGGTCTTGGGGTCTTGAACGAGATAAATGATCGATGCGGCACCGCGGCCGAGTTCCGACATCACGCGGAAGCCTTCGACCGTCTCACCTTGCTTCTTGGGTTGCAGAGGCACTCTGACTCCCGATCCGTTCCGACCACTTCAAACGCGAGGCGGAACCGGCAAGACACGCCGGGCTCCGAAGCCCCAATCCCACACCCCCTCAAACTTCCCCACCCCCGCAACCAAGCTCCAGCAAATACTCGATGCACTTCCCAGTCGGGAAGCCCCGGCGCACCCCCTTAAGGGCGAGGGTACCGGGCAAGACCATTCGTCCGAAAGGACCAGACGGATCGTAGCAAGGCGGAAAGTATCGGCACCTGGGCATGGGAGTTCAATGGGCAGCGCGTGAACAGAACAAATCCCCGCCGGAGATTGCCGGTTCTTACGGACCGCTCAAAGAGCGCTCCTACAACGTTTACAAAGTTCGGTGGATCAGCGGTCGCCGGAAGCCAGCGTTGCGCCAGCCGGGAAGAGGCGACCGGGGTCGCTTACCTGGGCGATCTGCGAGTGCAGAAGCACCCGGTTCTCCGGAATCCCCAGCCTGCGGCACAGCGACTGAGTCAGTTCGGTCAACTCGCGAAGCTGGGCAGGCGTAAAGGGCCGACGGTCCCCATCACCCACCAGACAGATGCTGATCGAGTGGTGGTTGTACCAATCCCCATCCGCGCCCGCAGCATGGGCACCGGGCAACTGGTCACGCCAGCGGAACCCCAGATACACCTGGCCATCCTCCATCCCGCGGCCGTTGCCGATGATGAAATGATGCCCCAAGCCCTTGAGGCTCCGGGCCTCGTGCTCCCGCTCGATCGTCGCGGGCGAGCCGGTCACCGATCCGGAGTGATGAATCACAATCGCCTGCCAGCGCTGGGTATCGAGCGGACGACGCGTGTCGAACACGGGGTCTGTCACGCCCGCCATCCCAACACCGGATGCCACGGCCAAGGGCGACAGCGTCAGCCCGTCGGTCCGAGGAACCTGCCCCTTGTCGAGCAGCATCAGCAGCCCGCCGACAGCCGTCATCGATGCTAGAAAACTGACCCAGACGATCCGCGCACGTCGACCGATCGTGGGGCTCGCGGCCTCGCGCTGAACGGACTTGGACTTGCGGCGGGTGTAGACAGCCATGGTTGCTCCGCGATGGTATCAAACGATCGGGTGAGCGACCCTGATCTCTTCCCAATTTGCCGTACGATGTGACTTCAGGCCGCGACCTTCGCCCGCACGGACGTTACACGCTGTTCATCCACCAGTTATACGGACAGCTTTTCCACAATCTCGCCCGATTACTCCGCGCGAACATTCGGCTCACGCGGCTCCTCGGTGAGAACGGGCTTAAGTCCGAGTCGATCGAGGATCACGGGGATCGCCTCCGCCGGCGGTGTCTGCACGCCGCGCAGCTCATCGAGCTTGTTCAGAATCGTCCAGCGCTTCAACATCGACCGATGGTCGGCACCGATCTCGACATGATCCGCTACGCCATCAAGCTGCGTGGAGGTCGCGGGGACCATCCCGTCTCCCAATGTCTCCACCGCGGCGCACGCCTGCGCGGTCAGCGCTTTCGCTCGATCCGCTCCCAGAAACCCGGCCCACTGCGTCGAGGCTTCCCCGTTCAGGTACTCGCACGCCTTCGCCGGAGTCATCACGCCGCAGATCGTCGTGAGCTGAACCCGTTTGGGCAGCGGCCGCGCGTTCAACTGGGTCAGAAAATCTGACCCAGCGCTCAGGTCCCGACCCGCCTCGCCCTTGCCATCACCCGAGAACCCGAGCAATCCCGCGCCCTCCGCCGACGTTCCCTGGTACCTCCGCACCACCTGCTCGCGGGCCTCGGCGATCGCTTGCCAACTCCCCAGCGGCGCCCCATGGTTCGGCGTGCCGCACATGATCAAGCGCTCCACCGCAGGCAACTGCTCTGTCTGGGCAGTGTTCCCCGCGTACCCATCCTCGCTCGTCAGCACTTCGCGGCTCACCAGCCCGCCCATGGAGTGCCCGACGATCGATATCCTTTCCACTCCCACATTCCGCAGTCGGCGGAGCCCCGCCGCAAGGTTCTTTGCCGACTCCGCGATTGCCTGATCGTTGGGGTAGTCAAACCGGATCACGATCGCGCCATGCTCAAGCAGGTGCGGCGTGAGCTCATCCCAGATCGTCCCCGGCTCATCCAAGCCGTGAACCAGCAGCACCACAAGCTGATCTTCTGCCTGCGGAATGGCGAACCGGTGCTCCCCGATCCGCTCCCACATCACCGGCAATGACTTGCCCTCCGGTGTAGTGCTCTTCGCCCCTGCCTCGAGCGTCGCAACTGCCAGCGTGGGCTGCGCCACCGGAGCCTCAACCCCCAGCAGTTCTCGCCGCGCACGCGCTATCGCGACAGCGGTCGCCTGCTCCGCATCCGCCGCCTTGGCTTGCGCCCATGCCTGCGCCCGCTCTGCCCGCTCGCGCCACGCCGCGAGCGAATCCGGTGGCGGTGCCGCTACTCCGGGTTCTGCTGCCTGCTCCGAGGGCTCTGCAGGCTGGGCCGGGACCAAGGCCGTAAGTCCGGTGGCAACAACAACAGCGAGACACGCAAGCGGTGAGTTCATGCTCGATTGTTCCGCTTAAGGCGGTCCGGGATTCACTCTTGTTTCAAGCAAACGGCCCGCACATAAGCCAATCAAACTCACTTCCCCTCGACCCATCGGTTCATGAAGGACTCTTCCGCCTTCTGGTACTGCTCGAAGGACGTCTTCAGCCGCTGCGTCAACCGGTCCAAGGTCGCCTGGTCGATCCGGTCCCCACCCGGCTCCGACGCACGCTGGGCAGTCGCGTTGAGAGCCTCCGAGGCCGCCCGCAGCTGCGAAACCGACTCCGAATACGCCCGGACGGAGTTGTAAAGAAGCTCGTTCTCAAGCTCCTTCCGCGTTGGCTGATACAGGAGCCGCCAAGGTGCCGCTCGGACTTCGACTGTTGTCAGCTTCAACTGCTGAGTGGCGAGCATTCCCGCGGTAATCATCTCGCCCAGTTCCGGGCCCTTGGAGGTGATGAGTTCATCGGCTCGTGCCGCGGCCGCGGCGAATGACTCAAGCCCTTGCCGACCCGATTCCAGCGCGGCCATCACCCGGTCATAGCCTTCACCCTGAGCCTTGCGAGTCAACTCCCGCACGTACTCGATCGCCTCATCGATCTTCGGCCGGTTGTCATCGAGCACGGCCTGCGCGGAACTGACAAAGTCGCGTCCTTGCTGAACGCCACGCTCCACCGATTCGACGATCTCGGGGATACGTGCTGAGGCCGTCTCGACACGGGCCATCACCGCGTCGCCGCTCTTGCCCCAGCCCTCCCACTTCAGCCGCGCATCGTCGGTGATCACGCGGATATTTTCAGCCGACGCCGTCGCGTGATCCATCAACGGGCCAACGCGGGGTTCCACTTCGACCACGATGTTGTTCACCCGGTCGATGATCTCCTGAATCTTCGCATAGTCGCCGGGCGACAAGAACCCCGGCGCGCCCAATCGGCCGTACAGGCGTCCGCCCTCTGGCAATACCCGCGGCGGGCCCGCCGGCACCAACCCTGCGGGCCGAAAGGCGGGCAGCGGAGAGATGTTGATCGTGCTCGAGGTTCCCAGCAGGGGCCGCAACAGCTGAACGTCCGCATCCTCGTAGAGACGGACTTTCGGGTCGACATCGATTCTCACATCGATTCCGACCGGCTCGCCCGTGACATCGTCGTACGCAAAGTCCGTCTGGGTCACATGCCCGACGTGCTTGCCACCGACCTTCACCAGCGACCCTTTGTCGAGGCCCTCCGCCCCGTCGAGCAACGTGAAGGACACCACGTACTGGGTCTTTACACCCAGACGCCCCCACACATTGGACACGATTATCACAATGAACACGCCCAGTGCGAGCGTGAGCAGGACAAACAGTCCCGCCAGAACGTTGTTGCGTGTGCTGCGGCCGGAAGCCATGGTTCTCCCGCCAGGAAGAAAGTCTGTCCAAAGTTCGAAACGGCGCAGCCGAAAGTCAGGGAGCGCGAGCGACAGGGTACCCGAACCAAACGCTCTTCGCACCTTCCCCGACCTTGTCGCCTCCCGCCGCACACCAATGCCATACAACTCATCCATGCACAGAATCCACTGGCCAAAGTCCCTCCCCGGTCCGGGCCAGCAGGCGATCGTCGCGGAAGATGAGGCAGCGCACGCTCTGCGCGTCAAGCGTCTTCGTATTGGCGA
>JBBRUT010000028.1:0-31353 GCA_038247555.1 Phycisphaerales bacterium
ACTATCGCACCCACGAACTCCCGCCCTCTTACCGTCATAGGAGAACCTCAGGCCATTCTGGTGTCCACGCCCCCGGGACATGCCGATGATGGGGAGTCGCTTACCCAGATGGATACACAGACCAATCAAACTCCGTCCACCGCCTCTCCGACTCGGCGGGTTTTCCAGCGTTTGGACACCACCTCCAAGGCTCCGTATCCGCGCGCCTGGTATGCCCGAAAGCTGCTGTGGTTCTTCGTTTGGCACCTGCTCTACCGACCCACCCCGCGCGCCATGCGCAGCTTCCGCGTCTTCCTCATCCGGCTCTTCGGGGGAAAGGTCCCCTATTCCGTTAACCTGCTCCCCTCCTCGCGCGTTTGGCATCCCTGGCTGCTCACGATGGGCGAGTATGGCTGTCTCGCAGACGGCGTGATGGTCTACAACCTCGGCCCGGTGAGCATCGGTGCGCACACAGTTCTCTCGCAGGACGCTTACGTCTGCGCCGGTACGCACGACTACACGCAACCTAATCTCCCGCTGCTTCGACCACCGATCACCATTGGTGCAGGGGTGTGGGTCTGCACGCGTGCATTCATCGGACCGGGAGTGACAGTGGGTGATAACGCTATCGTCGGCGCGTGCGCGGTTGTCACACGAAACGTCCCGCCCGATGTGATCGTTCAGGGCAACCCGGCCGAGGTGGTGAAGCCCCGGCGGATGGACGATGGAGCCCTTGGATGATGCGTCCCGCGTTTCTCACGACCGAAGATGACCCGAGCGTGGTCGAGCTCCGCCGCAAGCTCGACGTTTTCTACGCCTCCACCAAGGACTACAGCGACTTCAACGTCGAGGCCAACTCTAAGCCCGAGATCTGGACCCCCATCAAGGCCGCGATCGAGCAAAGACTCGCCGACAAGGGATCTTGCCGCATCCTCGAGTTTGGCGCAGGCCGAACAGGCTTTGCTGTTTTCCTCCGCGAACTGCGCTCGCGCGTGCGGTTCGAAGTGCAGGATGTCACGCCCCAGAATCAGGACTACCTCTCCGGCGAAGCCGACGCGGTGCACATCGGCGATATCTCCGGACTCGCCGGCGACTACGACATCATGTTCTCCACGTTCGTCTGGGAGCACGTCACCAATCCTCGCCATACCCGCGACCTTCTGCTGCAACGTCTCTCCCCCGGCGGCTCGCTCTTTGTTGCCTGTCCCCGCTACGACATGCCCGGGTACATCCCGCCCTCCGCCCGTCACTACACAACCGGGGCGCGCCTGGGGCTCACGCTCTGGCAGACCGCCCGATGGCTCGGGCTTTTGGGCCGCGGCGAGCAGTTCCTGATCCACACCGACCCGGCACTCTTTCATCGACCGTGGTTCCGCGATTCCGATGCGATCCACTGGGTCTCGATGCAGGACTTCGCCTCGATCCCCCGCGGCTTTCGCTTCAGCCGCATCCTGATTCCCGCACCCGGCCTGCGAGGCTTCATCTGGAGCCGATTCCTTGTCGCATTCGTGCAGATCACGCGCGAGGACCGAGCATGAAGCCATTGAAGATCACCATCGTCACCGGCCCCTGGTTCCCGACGCCTCCCGGCCCCTCCGGCGCGGTGGAGCGGGTCTGGGGAGACCTCGCGCGCCACTTCGCCAAGATGGGACACAGCGTCACCGTTCTCTCTCGCGCCTTCGAGGGCCTGCCGGCCGACGAAACACGCGACGGTGTACGGACGATCCGTCTCACGCAATGGAAGCAGGGGAGCAACGTCAAGCTCGACCTGATCAAGGACGTGCTCTTCTCGGCCCGCATGTTCCTGAAGTGCCCGCGCGCGGACATCGTTGTGACGAACGCTTTCTGGCTTCCCGCGATGCTTTCGGTGTTCAAGCGGAGCGCTGGGCGGATCTCGATGAATGTGCAGCGCGTGCCCAAGGGGCAGATGTGGCTGTACGGGCGAGTCGATCGGTTGAGCGCGGTATCGAAAGCGATCGCGGACGCGATCATCGCCGAGCGTCCGGGCTTGGCGTCGCAGGTGCGCATCATCCCCAATCCGATCGACCTCGGATTCTTCCGTTCCCCCGCGTCACGGAACCTGGACGCTTCCGCCGGCCGCGGCCGAACCATCATCTTCACCGGGCGTATCCATCCGGAGAAGGGGATTCACGTGCTGGTGGAGGCGTTCAGATCTCTCCGCGCGGAGTTCCCCGACTTGAAACTGCGTTTGGTCGGTCCCGCGGCGGTCGACCGCGGGGGTGGAGGGGATGAGTACCTTTCCAAGTTGCGGTCGCTCGCGGGTGACTCGCCGATGGAGATCCTGCCGCCGATCTATGACCGCACGCAGCTCGCGGCGGCTCTGCAGGAAGCTTCTTTCTACTGCTATCCCTCGCTCGCGGAGATGGGTGAGGCCCAGCCCGTCGCGCCGATGGAAGCGATGGCGACGGGTCTGGTGCCGGTGGTGTCTGACATTCCACAGTTCCGCGACTATCTGACGCCGGGCAAGACGGGAGAGGTCTTCGATCATCGGTCGGGCAATCTGGCCGCGAACCTGGCGTCCTCGCTGCGGCGATTGATTGCCGATCCGGATCGCACGCGGCGCATGGGCGAGGCCGCGGCGAGCACCTCGCAGCGATTCGGCTATGAGCAGGTCGCCTCGCATTACCTTGCCGACTTCCAAGAACTGCTCGGTGGTGCTGTGGCAGCGAGCGCGGCGGCGCCCGGAGCGTCCGCATGAGTGGCGCGGCGTCAAGAGTACGTTTGAAGAATCCTGCGCAGGGTGGGCGTTACGTCTCGCCCTGGTCACTTCGCGAGCGATTGGCCATGGCGGCGTGGATCGTGGTGTGCGCGGTACTCTTCCGCACCACGCCAAAGCAGCTGAACCGCTGGAGATTGTTCCTGCTCCGCCTCTTTGGCGCAAAGGTGATCGGCTTGCCATTTGTCGCACCCAGCTGCATCATCAAGATACCCTGGCAGCTTACGCTCGAGGATCGGTCGGCGCTTGCACCGAAATCCGAGGTTTACAACCTGGGGCGTGTCACGTTGAAAGCGCGGTGCGTGGTCAGTCAATACGCCTACATCTGCGGCGGCACGCACGATCTCTCCGATCCTGCGCTGCCGCTCCTGGTGGGAGACATCGTGATCGGCGAGGAGGCATTCATCGGCGCGAAGGCGATGATCCTTCCGGGGGTTGTGGTGGGCGATGGCGCGGTGCTCGGCGCAGGCGCTGTCGCTGCGAAGGACCTTGAGCCGTGGACGATCTACGCGGGCAACCCGGCCAAGGCTCTTCGCAAGCGCGACCTGTCTGTCCCCGCTGCGTGACGGCGGGGCGTTGGCTTTGTGAACACGCGGCGACAGCTACTTTGTTGCCTGCATCCAGACGTTCATGCCCATCTCGAAGTGGCCGTAGCGCGTGTTGCCGGGCGCAAAGGGCGTGTGCTGCATGATGGCCCTGATCTTCTTGACCGAGTAGCTATCTTCGTGCTCGTTGATCTCCTCTGGCGAGACCATGCGGAGCAACTTCATCGCATCGAGGATCGGGCCGGTCCAGCCCGAAGGTGTCGTCATGATGTACACCCCGCCGGGCTTGAGAACACGGTGGATGTCGGAGATCAGCCGTTTGAGTGTGTCGACTTTGATATGCTCGAAAACAGCCAGCATGGTGACGACGTCGAACATCCCGGACTCGAACGGGAGCGCATCGGCTTTGTAGACATCGATGTGGGTCAGATGGACGTTCGCCGGCATCCCTTGCGGCGGGCTGGCCGGGTCCACCATCTTGTCGAGGCCGAACTTGTCGGCGAAGTCAGTTCCGATAAGAAAGAACGGGTACGACCCGCAGCCGACATCGAGGATCCGGCCCTGTCGCTGCTCGCTAGGAATGAGTGAATTGGCCTTCCCGGCGCGCAGCCGTGCAAGCATCGGCTCCAGAAATCCGTGGCCACGAGTAACGCGATCCGCTGACAAGAAGCCTCGCTTTCGTTCTTGGGGAACTGTCCACACGCCGCGGTCGAGTAGAGGGGCTCGCAGGATACTGCACGTGGTGGAGCAGCGTCAACGATTTTCCTATATCCCATCAGGATTGAAGGGGAGTATGATCGTCACGCATCGGTCGCCAGGTTGCTTCGTGGGTCTCACGGGTACGTCCCGCTCAATCGGAAGGTCGGTCGCGAAGGGTACCACATGCGTCTAACGGTGATCATTCCAGTGTATAACGAAGAGCGATACATCAGGGATGTTGTCGCCGCGGTGCAGCGCGTGGAGATCGAGAAGGACCTGGTGATTGTCAACGACTGCTCGACCGATCGCACCGGAGAGCGGATTGACGAACTGGCCCGCGAGTATCCGAACGTCTCGGTCTTTCACCACAGCGTGAATCAGGGAAAGGGCGCTGCGCTGCGGACGGGGATCAGCAAGGCCACGGGCGACATTGTGATCATCCAGGATGCCGATCTGGAGTATGACCCCAGTGAGTTTATCAAGTTGACCGGTCCCATCGTTCGCGAGCAAGCCGATGTGGTGTTCGGGTCAAGGTTCGTCGGCGGTGAGTCTCGGCGCGTGCTGTACTACTGGCACAGTCTGGGGAATCGGTTCCTGACGACCCTCTCGAACATGACCACCAACCTGAACCTGACCGACATGGAGACCTGCTACAAGGTCTTTCGACGTGAAGTGATTCAGGGGATCACGATCGAAGAGAATCGCTTTGGCTTCGAGCCCGAGATCACCGCCAAGCTTTCGAAGATCAAGGGTCTCAGGATCTTCGAGGTAGGAATCACCTATCAGGGTCGGACCTACGAGGAAGGCAAGAAGATCGGCTGGCGCGACGGCGTACGGGCGATTTACTGCATCTTGAAGTATGGGATGCTGCGATGAGAGCTGGCGGTGGGTATGCAGCATCGCCACCGGGGAGTTTGCCCGGAGAGCATTCGATATGAGCATGCTGCATGCAATGGGTCTGGTTCTACTTTTCTGGGTAGCGGTCACTCCTGCATTCATCGGATACGGGCTCGGGTTGCGGGCTTGGATGGGTGATCGCGAGATCTCCGCCGATCGAGTAGTGGTAAGCTTCTGGCTCGGGCTTGTTGCTGCCGTTTCGATCCTCCAGGTCACTCACTGGCTGTGGCCTGTCCAGCCGTATGTGACACTGCCGCTGCTGACTGTTGGATGGATGCTGCTGCTCGTCGGGAGAGGTCGGAGGCTCGGTTCGTGGCTGATTCGCTCGTGCACCGCCAGGCCGTTCACTGCGGCGGCTATCGCCATCATGGTCGTATGGATGAGCAATCGTGCGATCGGTCCCAGCGAGTATCAGGATTCCGGCATGTACCATGCCCAGGCCGTTCGCTGGAACGTCGAGTACCCGATCGTCACGGGCCTTGCGAACCTGAACACATGCCTCGCGTTCAACTCCTCGGCGTGGCTGTATGACGCGATGTTCGAGGCAGGTCCGCTCACGGGCCGGGGTAACCACGGCCCGACATCACTCTTGCTCGTGTGGCTGGCAGTGCCAGGAGTCATTGGGACCGCGAAACTTCTTCGGCGCTCCGAGGCCGCAGGTCCGGCCGACTTGTTTGATGCGGTGTTACTCGCGCCGGTGGTTCATCTCATGCTCGGGCCTGATACGGCCAGCTATCGCACGGACATTCCGTGCATTGGTGCCATACTCATTGCTGGTGAGCGGGTGTATCGTGCGATCCTGCTTTCGAACAGCGAGCTGCCATCCAGGCCGCGAGGCTTGTTCACCGAGTTTGCCACGGTTGCACTGCTCTGCTCGGGCGCGGTGGTCTTCAAGCTTCCCACGGCAGTCCTTGGCGCGATGCTCACGGCCATGGCGTTCTGGCTCTGGTGGCGAGCTGCAAGTGAGCCTGCCGCCGTGCGCATCCGAAAGGCATATGTTGTGGTCGCGGCGTGTATGGCGATTGGGTGTGTCTGGATCGCGAGGGGGATCGTGATCAGTGGATACCCGTTGTTTCCCATGCCAGGGCTGAGCGTGCCGGTGTCGTGGAGACTGCCCGAGCATTCAGTTTCAGCCATGCACGCCTGGGTAAAGCAGTGGGCGTGGCAGGAAACGATCCGGCCCGAACTCGCGTTCATGGGTTGGGAGTGGGTCGTGCCTTGGCTCAAGAGCTTCGCGAGATGGGACCCGTTCAAGTTCGTCTATCCCTCGCTGATCTCGTGCGGTCTGGCAGGGATCGCATTGCTCGCCCTGTTGCGCCATCGCTGTCGAGCGTGGCCGCGAAACTACACGCTGTTCGTGATCCCCCTTGGCGTTGGCCTTGTCGCTTGGTTTCTCACCGCACCTTCCTCGCGGTGGTCGAATGCGATGGCGTGGTTGTTCCTGAGCTGGCTGGCGGGCGGCCTGCTCATAGGGGTTCGGTGGAGTTCGCCCAGGCGAGCGGTGCTGATCGGAGGGATCTTTGCCCTGTCGATTGTTGTTCCGCCCGTCATGGTTCGACTGGTGGTCCTGCATCGACTTATGGAGCGCGGCCCGCGGGCAGTGCTCGACATGCTGTTCTTTCCATCAGGTCCGGACGGCGGCTTTCACCCAAATCCTCCCGTGGAGCTGACGAAGTTCGTCACGGACTTTGGACTCGAACTCAACGTTCCTGTGGATGACGATCGAGTCTTTGATGCGCCGCTCCCGGCGACCCCTCATCCTGTGAAGAATCTGCGATTGCGAAGACCGGGGGATATCGCAGGGGGTTTTGAGCATGTCGGAGGGACGTGGGACCCGCCGCCGACCTGGCCGAACAAGGGCAACACGTGGTACAAAAAATGGATTCAGCGACGCGCAGAGGAGCAGCGACCATAAGCCCGCTTGAATTCTCGCGAGGCAGCTCGCCGGTATCGCCGAAGACAGAGTGTGATCGCTGGCGAGGTGATACGATGCGGCTGGTTGGCATCCGGTGCACGATCGGGTAGAGCCGTCGCGGTGGGACGCTGAGGCAGATTGCCCGCTTGTCCGGTCCGTGCCGGGCGGCAATCCGGCCGGCGTCATGGGGGCGAATCCGTCGCTACTTTCGGTGGGGGCTCTGTTTCCAGAGCGTCCGCGGGCAAGGTGTCACATGAGATCATGAGCGACGGGCGGGCCTCGCGGAGGGCTGTGAAGGCGCCGTCCGAAAGCCCGCTGCGCCAGAGGAAGACACGGCTGAGCCCGGTGAAACCAGTTGCCAGCGACTGGGCCGCGGCATCGTCGAGCGGGACTGAGCTCAGGATGAGTTCCTGAAGCGATGAGAGTGTTGAAATCGAGGAGATGTCGCGAGAGGTGGTCGGCGTTCGCGCAAGACTGAGGCGGCGGAGAGAGTGCATCATCGGGAGCTGGGCGAATGTGGACGGACCGGCCCGAGATCCGGCGAGGGAGAGATCGAGGATGAACGGGGCGAGCGGCGAGAGCAGGGCGGCCATCTCGGCATCGGGGATCGCGGCCGCGCCGTCGAACGAAATCCACAGCAGGTTCTTCTCCGGATCGATGATCTCTGCATGTACGTGCCGAGCCCGTATCGCGACGAGGGCATCGGAGGAAGGAGCGGGCGAAGCGGACGAACCAAGATCCGGAGGAGGAGGCGGCTCGGCTGGTGGCTCTAGCGTGGCGGAGGGGGCATCGCCGGTCGGCAGCAACTCACCTCCCTCGAACGGCGCTCCCGCGGCAATCCACCGCTTGAACAGATCGATCGTTGCCTGATCGGGCTGCGGCCGCACCTTCGGGGGCATGTGATCGCGACTCGTCAACGGCAGCAGCATGCGGACCAGGATCTCGCTGTTGTCAGGATCACCGGGCTCGATCGCGCTCCCGGTGGCGCCGCCTGCCAGAATCGCTTCCGGCGTGTGGAGCGCGAGCTTGCCCTGCATCTTGGAATCGCCGTGACAGGAGACGCAATAGCGAGCCAGAATGGGTGCGATCTGCTCGGGGTAGATGCCGCGGCTGGAGGCGGGCAGCACGGCAGGGTCGCCGCTGCTGGAGGAGCCGCGAAGCGGCGCGAGTGGTCCTGGGAAGAGCGGCTCGGTGAGGAAGCCCTCGCCGTGGGTCATGGTTGCGCCGAGGTGCCCGACGGGGAACATCGCCGCGGCGGAGAGCATGAGCAGAAGTGGATAAGCCTTTCGTGTGCGCGCGGTTGCCAGCGACATCACGGAGAGGAGTGTGATGATGCCGAATCCGATGCCCAGCCACTTGTGCAGGCTGAGCGTGTCGGTCCAACCCGTGCCGCCGGTGTAGGCGGGCTCACGCTCCAGCAGCAGCCCGGAGGCGACCGATGCCGCGGCAGAGAGGAACACGAGGCAGGCGAGCACTGCGCGGATGCGTGTTTGGAGTTCGATGAGCCGGGCGAGCGCGAGTATCTCCAGGCAGACCAGCGCGGCCAGCATGCCGATGGGCAGGTGCAGGAGCATCGGGTGGGCGCGGCCGGTGACCTGGAGGAGCGTGTCGAGCATTGGGTGGGAGTGACGAGTCAGATGGGCTATAGGGAGGATCAGTGCGGGGCGGTCGGGGCACCGCTTTGGAGAGCGGTTCCACCAAAGTCAGGCGAGGAGTTCTGGACGAACCTTTCCGAAGACATCGGTCAGGCGGAAGTCGCGGCCCTCGTGGCGGAAGTCGAGCCGCTCGTGGTTCATTCCCAAGAGGTGGAGCAGCGTGGCGTGCAGGTCGTGCACATCGACCGGGTTCTCCAAGATGTTGTAGCTGTAGTCGTCGGTCTTGCCGATGCTCACCCCGGGCTTGATGCCGCCGCCGGCCATCCAGATGGTGAAGCAGCGCGGGTGGTGATCACGTCCGTAGTTCGTCTCGGACAGTTCCCCCTGGCTGTAGACGGTGCGGCCGAACTCGCCGGCCCAGATGACGATGGTGTCATCCAGCAGGCCGCGGCGTTTGAGATCGCGGACGAGCGCGGCCTGGGGTTGATCGACCGCGGCGGACTGGAGGCGGATCTCGCCGGGAAGGTTGTTGTGCGCATCCCAACCGCGCATGTAGAGCTGGATGAAGCGGACGCCGCGCTCGGCGAGGCGGCGTGCGAGCAGGCAGTTGGAGGCGAACGAGCCGGGCTTACTGACTTCCGGGCCGTACATCGCGAGGGTTTCGGGGTCTTCGCCAGAGAGGTCCATAAGCTCGGGCACGCTGGTCTGCATGCGGTAGGCCATCTCGTGCTGGGCGATGCGGGCGCGGATCTCCGGGTCGAGGCTGCGCTCCATCTCTCGCGTGTTGAGCGCGGAGACCAGGTCGAGCATGCGGCGGCGGTCGGGACGCTCGACACCCGCGGGGTCGCGCAGGAAAAGGACGGGGTCGCCGCTGCCTCGCAGTTTGCAGCCCTGATGCTCGCTCGGGAGGAAGCCGCAGCCCCAGAAGCGAGCCGAGAGTGCCTGCATGTTGCCGAAGCCCTGCGAGATGAGGACAACAAAGGTGGGCAGGTTGGCGCTCGCGCTGCCGAGCCCGTAGCTGACCCAGGAGCCGAAGCTCGGGCGGCCGGGCTGCTGGTGGCCGGTCTGGAAGAACGTGATGCCGGGCTCGTGGTTGATCGCCTCGGTGTGCATCGAGTGGATGAAGCAGAGCTCGCGCGAGAGCGCGGCGGTGTGGGGCATGAGCTCGCTGAGCCAGATTCCGTCCTGGTTGTTGGCGTACTTGGAGAAGCGGAAGATGGAAGGCGCGACGGGAAAGCGGGTCTGGCCGCTGGTCATGCCGGTGAGGCGCTGGCCCTGGCGGATGGAATCGGGCAGGTCCTGATTGAAGCGGCTGCGCAGGCCGGGTTTGTAATCGAAGAGGTCGATCTGGCTGGGTGCGCCTTCCATGTGCATATAGATGACGCGTTTGGCGCGTGGGCGGAAGTGAACGCCGGGAGAGGAGGAGGGCTGCGGCGAGGGTGCAGTAGCGAGCGATGCGTCTGCGCGAAGGAGCGAGGCGAGAGCGAGTGTGCCCATCGCGCCGCTGACAGACTGCGCACAGGTGCCGAAGAAGCGGCGTCGTGTGAGGTCGAGGTAGTGTTCTTCTACGGGGTGCATGGGCGGGGAGAAGGGGTGAGCGACGAAGCGACGGAGGGGAGGGACGAAAGGAGCGAGTGCGGAAGCGGCGAGGGTCAGTCCTGCGTGATGGTTTCGTGGAGGTTGAGGACGGCGTTGGCGAGCATGGTCCAGGGGGCGAGCTCGGACCAGGGGACATCGTGCGTTGCGGGGGAAACGCCGACGGTGACGAGCAGCGCGGCATCCTGCGGCGAATCGGCGAAGCGGTGGCGGAAGTCTGCGAGGCCGCCGCGGAGGAGGGTGAGCTCGGTGTCGTCTGGTTCGCGGCCGGTGCAGCGGAGGAAGAGGAGGGAGAGGCGTGCGGAATCATCGCCGCGGGAGTCGGGGGCGAGGAGGACGTGGCGGGCGAGTTCGCGTGCGGCTTCGACGAACTGTTCATCGTTCCAGGTGACGAGCGCCTGGAGGGGCGTGTTGGTGACGGCGCGGCGGATGACACAGGCTTCGCGTGTTGGTGCGTCAAGGGTTTGCAGGGAGGGCGGCGGGCAGGCACGCTTCCAGTAGGTGTAGAGGCTGCGACGCCAGAGGTCCGGACCATCGCCCCGCGCGAAGATGCGCGTGTTGGAGGCGGGCATCGCGACTTCCTGCCAGAGGCCATCGGGCTGATAGGTCTTGACGGATTCGCCGCCGAGCTGCTCGACGAGCAGGCCCGCGGAATACAGCGCGAGGTCGCGGATCTGCTCGACAGTCATGCGGCGGCGGGGGTAATACGTCAGCAGACGGTTGTCGGGGTCGGTCTCGGCAAGGTCGGTACGCACGCGGGAAGACTGGCGGTAAGTTGAACTGGTAACGATCGTGCGCAGCAGCAAGTGTACATCCCATCCACTCTCGCGGAACTGAACCGCGAGCGTGTCGAGCAGCTCCGGGTGTGTGGGCCATTCGCCCTGAAGGCCAAAGTCCTCGCTGGTGCGGACAAGGCCGGAGTCAAGGAGCATTTCCCAAAAGCGGTTGACGGCGACGCGCGCGGTGAGCGGGTTCTCCGGCGAGGTGAGCCAGTTCGCAAGCCCGAGGCGGCTGCGCGGGGCATCGGTGGGGAGCGAGCCCAGGGCCTTGGGCACTGCGCGCTGGACTGGCCGCGCAGAGTCGGGCTTGTCGTACTGGCCGCGGGAGAGGATGAAGGTTTCGCGCTGCGTGGCGAGCTCCTTCATGATCATGGTGCGCGGCAGGTTGTCTTCGAGGGACTTTCGCTCGGCGATGAGCTTCTGCTGGGCGGCTTCGGCGTCGCGATAGGCGGGGAGGAATGCACGGCGCCACGCGGAGGCGGCGAGCTGCGACCGCGGCGCGGAAAGGGCCGCGGGCGGGAGGAGGGCGGCGACGAGGTCGTGCGGGAGTTCGCCCTCGCGCGGCTTGGCCGAGTGGTAGTAGGCCGAAGCGCCGCCCGTGTTCACGACTTTCAGGACGAGGGAGTTCGCGCCGGGCTTGAGGGTGATGGTTGCGGCATCCTGATCGGGCATCACGCCGCGTTCGACATTGCGTGATGCGGCCTCAGTCCCGTTCACGAAGAGACGGAAGCCGTCATCGCTGCCGAGCGAAAGATTGATCGTCCGATCGGTGGGAGAGTAGATCGTGCGGCCGACATAGAAAATATTGGTGCCATCCCCCAGGGAGACTGGCGCGTTGTCGACGAGCTTGAGGTCGAACGTCCATCGTGGCAGAGTCTCGCCGAAAGTGCGAGCGGCGGAGACGGCGCCGGACTCGGGCCCGAAAGCCTTATCGAAGAGCTCCGCTCGCGGCGCGGTGAACGGACCGGCCACTTGCCAGCGGCCAATGGAGGCCGGGAGCTGCGCCAGCGCGGCATCGTTGATCGCGCCGAGGGAGAGACGGATGCGTGCAAGACTGTGCGCGGCGTAGATTGAGCGGAAGCCAAGCGTGATGCGGAAGTGTGTGTCGGCCGTGGCCGCGAGGGGCTCATCGGTGAGCAGGAAGAGCAGCCGCTTGCCGGGCTTCTGATGCCCGGCGATTGCCCAGCCATCATTGTCGGTGGCATCGAGAACATTCGCCGCGGCGTGATTCCCGTCGGTTTGCTCGTGGTCGGCCCATGCCCAGCGAAGGGGGATATCGGTCCAAGTTGTATCGGCGGCTTCGCCTTCTCGCGCAGCGAGGCGGACAGCGGTGAGCACCGCGTTGCCATTGAAGTTGCGTCCGGCGGGCTTGGCCGGGTCGCCATCGGTGGCGGTGGCTTCGATGAGGAGCAGGCGGAGGGCGGCGGGAGTCGTGTCGCCGGCGCGGAGCGTGATGATGTAGTCCTCGACTGCGGGTGCCGGCCCCGAAGCGAGGATGAACTGGTCAGGCTGGGGTTCGAGCGTTGTCGCGGTGTCGGTGGATGCTGCTGCGGTGACGGCGGGTGTGGACCAAGTGATGCCGCCATCGGCGAGGAGGGCGGCCATGAACGCTTCGCGCTGCTGCGGCTCATCGGGCGCGATCTGCGTCATCGCGGCGGCGGCATCGGTGATCTTTGCGTCGACCGCGGCGATCTGTGCCTGAATCTCCGGCGACGGGACCACCATGAACGGCTCGTACGCCCGCTTGGCATCCTGAGTCTGCGTGTAAAGCCCGGGCTCTTCGATCGAGTTGAAGAACGCGTAGAAGGAGTAGAAGTCTTCCTGCGAGATCGGGTCGAACTTGTGGTCGTGGCAGCGGGCGCACGCCATGGTGAGGCCGAGGAACACGGAAGCGGTCGTGGAGGCGCGGTCGACGGCATACTCAACGAGATACTCAGCGTCGATGGCGCCACCCTCATCGGTGGTGACGTGGTTGCGATTGAAGCCGGTCGCAACGAGCTGATCGAGAGTGGGCTCCGGTAGCAGGTCCCCCGCGAGTTGCTCGGTCAGAAACCGGTTGTAGGGCATGTTGTCGCGGAAGGCGCGGAGCACCCAGTCACGCCAAGGCCAGAGCTGCCGTCCATTGTCGGTGTGGATGCCGCAGGTGTCGGCATAGCGGGCTGCATCGAGCCAGGGAACAGCGAGACGCTCGGCGAGGCGTGATCGGTAGGGCTCGGTGGTCAGCAGGCGATCGACCCATCGCTCGTAGGCATCTGGGCGCGAATCGGTGACGAAGGCCGCGATCTCCGCGGGCGTAGGTGGGAGGCCGGTGAGGTCCATGAACACGCGGCGCAGCAGCGTTGCGGGGTCGGCCTCGGGGCTGGGGTGTGTGTCCGCGGCTTCCTGCGCGGCGAGAACGAACCGGTCAATCGGGTTTCGCGCCCACGACTCATCGCGCACGGGTGGGAGCGAATGGTGCGTCGGCGGAACGAATGCCCAGTGAGGCTCATACACCGCGCCCTGCTCGATCCATGTGCGGAGCAGCGACCGCTCATCGTCTGACAGCGGCCGCTTGTTGGCGGAAGTCGGCGGCATGACTTCCGCGGCATCGTGCGAGTTGATGCGCTTCCAGAGTTCGCTGGCTTCGGGGTTGCCGGGGACGATTGCCGCGGTTCCGCTTGATCGAACCGCGGTCGCGCTCTGTGCTTCGTCGAGGCGAAGGTCAGCTTCCCTTGTGCTCGCATCGGGGCCGTGGCATTGGAAGCAGCGGTCGGAGAGGAGACGGCGGATCTCGCGCGAGTATTGGATGGGCTTGGCGGCAGCCAAAGAGGGAGAGGGGCTGGCAGATGGGCCGCGCGTTGCGGCGAGATCGGCGTCGGAGACGGCCACAGCCGTGAGGGGCAAAGTGAGCGGTCGGCCTGCGTAGGTGCCCAGCATGATCGCGACGATCCCCAAAGCGAGCGCGAGCAGCCACGCGGTCTCGATCCGAGCGCGGCGGGTGCGTGGCTGGCAGAGCTGGCGGGGCATTGGGCCCTCCGACAGGGTGGGTGGGGCGATCGGGTGTGTTGTCAGTCTAACACAAGCCGCGGCCGGCACACGCCAGTTTGCGCATTGGCGGGCGATAGCGGTAGGATGCGGGCAGGTCGACGGCAGGATCGGGCGGGGATTGGCCGATCGAGGGAGATTCGCGATGACGGCAGGAGCTATGACCCGGCGAGAGGCACTTGGCACAGGGGCCGGTTTGGTCGCGGCCTTTGCCGCCGCCCCGCTGGTGCGGGCGTCGGCAAAGTCGGGGCGGGGGCCGGTCGTCATGGGGGCGGGCGAGCACACCTATGAGGTGGAGCACGACTGGGCGACGCTGCCGCCGACGCACGCTTTCGGGAATACCCACGGTGTCGCGGTTGACTCACAGGGCATGGTGTACATCAAGCACACGGTGCACGCGTCGAGCTCTTCGGGGGATGCGGTGTGCGTGTTTGACCCGGCGGGCAAGTTCGTCCGTTCGTGGGGGGCGGAGTTTCGCGGCGGGGCGCACGGCCTGACGCCGAGCAAAGAGGGTGGCGGTGAGTTTCTGTGGCTGTCGGATTGCAACCGCGCGGTCGTTCGGAAGACGACGCTGGAGGGTGAGACGGTGCTGGATCTGAAGTGGCCGGAGGAGTCGGGGTTGTACGGAGGAGCGGGAGAGTACAAACCGACGAACGTGGCGGTGGTGCCGCGGGATGCGAAGGACGCGGCGGGACGACCCCATGCGATGTGCGGGTATGTGTTCGTCGCGGATGGGTACGGCAAGTCGTGGATCCACGTGTTTGATCCGGAGGGCAACTACGTGCGCAGCTTCGGCGGTCCGGGCAATCAGCGCGGGCAGACATCGTGCCCGCATGGGATTGCGATCGACTCGCGGGGCGGAGGCGAGCCGCGGCTGGTGGTGGCGGACCGGAGCAACCGGCGATTGCAGTATTTCACGCTCGATGGGCGGCACGCGGGATTTGTGACCGATGAGCTGCGGTCGCCGTGTCACTTTGATACGCACGGTGAGCTGCTGCTGGTGCCGGATTTGGAGGCGCGGGTGACGCTGCTCGACAAGGACAACAAGCTGGTGGTGCATCTTGGGGATGGCGAGAACTTTGGGCTGAGGGACAAGCCGCGGGAGCAGTTTGTGGCGGGTAAGTTCATTGCGCCGCACTCGGCGTGCTTTGACAACGAAGGAAACATCTTTGTGGTCGAATGGGTGGAGGTGGGGCGTGTGACGAAGCTGCGGAGGGTGGGGGCGTGAAATGGACTCGCCGGAAAGTTATCTTCACGACAGCCGCCGGCATGGCACTGGTTTGGATGATTGCTTTGCTCGCTGCTGACGTGTTGGCAATCCGCGGTGTACCGACAACAACTGTTGCGATTATTCTCCCCGCTACGGGCGAGGTGGTTTCGCTCGCGACGCAGCTGAACCCGAACGGCACACGCATCGCCGTGATCACTGATGCCAACAGCCAGATCGTGTTCAGCGGGTCGATGCGGTTCAGCGACAACAGCCGGTGGTTCGTGTATGGAAGCGCGGGGGAGCTCTGGATCTACAGCGGGGACATCGGAATCCTGCGCTACGCTCGAGATTCTGACGGACAGTGGTCGGAGCAAACATGGGTCGTGAGCCTCGCGACTTCGAGGAAGCCGCGTGCGTTCTATTCGCAGTTGCCGGACTCGAGCCGGAAGTCCATTGACCTGAACTTTGCCGGACCGTGAGCGAACCCCGGAAGACCGGTTCAACCCCTGATCAACCGCCACAACGCGCCGAGCAGCAGCACCAGCAGCGGCGCGCCGGCGATCAACCCCCAGCGGATCGCCTGGAGCTTCTCTTCCGGCATCGCAGGGATCGTGGGCATCGCCTGTGCTTCAGCGCTTCGAACAACCATCTCATCCTGACCGGCGAGCCAGTAGACCGCGGCCTCGAAGAGCTCGAGGTTTCCGGGCACGATCGGCACAGGCCGTCCGGCATTCCCGGCCATCGCCTGCGTCGTCAGGTCATCCAGGAACCAGCCGTTGGAACCGACCACGAGGAATCGCTGGCGATCCTTGCGATTCGGGATGGTGCGCTCTGCCGCCGCGGCGGCGATCCACGGTCCCTTGCCGTTGTCGCGAGCGGAATCTTCCTGCGGCGGGTTGGCGAGCAACGATCGCTGCGCAGCCGGGGTCTGACGGAAGCGGAGCCACTCGCTCTCGCCCCAGGTGCGGTCATCATCGTTGATCACGATCACCGGCCACGCTCGCAAGGCGTCCTTGGCGATCTCAACAGGCGTGACCCAGGGCAACTGCGTTCGGAGCGATTCGATCGCCACGGAGATCCCGTGGTCTGCACCGGGCCGCGTGATGTACAGGTCGGCCGAAACCACCGGCCCCGAGGGCGATTGCATTTGCCGGAGCAGCGGCCGTCCGGAATCGATTCTCAGTCCGAACATGCCTTCAGTGAAGTCCACCATCGGGTCCTTCTGCCCGATGCCGGGAAGCGACGAAGGTGCGACGGAGAGCAGCACCGGCCTGCCTGCCTGCGCGACTGCCTGAATCGCGCGGGAGAGCTTCAGCATTCGCGCTGCGCCTTCGGGCGTGCCGGCATTGGTGGAGATGGTCACGAACACGACTGGCCGCTTGCCGGTCGGATCGACCTGCGCGATCGAGGGAGGATCGGTGTCGATCGCCGCTGCCCACTCGACGACACTCATCCCGCGCATGTTCAGGCGGGCGACGAGGCTTGCGAGGGGGGCGAAGTCTGGGGTAAGCCGCTCGGTATCCGTTGCGCCGTGTGTGAGGATGATTACCGGGGCGTTGTCGGCATCGATCGCCATGAGTGCGCCGGCGATGAGTTCCTCTGCCCGCGCCCGCATATCCGGCTGCGGCCCGACATCGGTCACGCCTGGGATGCGCCGCGGAAACAGCGCCTCGATATCGACGGCGGCGATTGCCGGGCCGGCATCGGCGCGGGGGGGGCCAATGACCAGCGCGGCTCCGGACCGTTCTAGAAATCGAGCGGCAGTGGTGATCCCGATCCGCGGGAGCTGATCAAGCACCGCGACCTGCTGGGCCGCGGCGTCGCGCAGATTTGCTGTCCGCTGGGCGAGCGGCTTCACCGCATCCGCGATTGTCACAGGAACTTCCGGCTCGGGCAGTCCGGAAAGTCCTTCCAGACTCTTGGCGAGTTGCGAAAGCTGAATCTGAAGACTGGCAAGGGGACGGCGCGCCTGGACCGCGGCCTGATCGAGGGCGGGCACGGGGCTCCGGCCGATGTTCTGGTCGGCGGTGCTTCGCGCTGCGAGTGCCTCTTTGCGAGAGTCGCCGGCGGCGATACGGCACAAGCCCGCGGAGTCCGAGAGATATTGCTGCACCGCCGCCGCGTTCGGGGCATCTACGGATACCTGCTCGCCGATCCGCGTCAGCGCATCGCCAATACTCTCTAGATCCGTGGCGATCGCTTCCACTCGCGAGACCGAGGCGGTTACCGTTTCGCGAGCCACTCGGAGTGACGGTTCGTAACGCTCCACCAGACGCACCAGAACGCCGTCGAGTTCCGATGCCGCTTTGGCCGACGCGACGTCGATCGCGGTGACGCGCAAGTTCGGCGTCGCTCTGGCGAAATTATCGACGACATCCTGAGTCCGGGCGAGTGCGCGAGGCTCTACGCCATCGAGGTTGGCGACGATGATCAGTTCGTGGTCGCCCTTCAGGCGACCGAGCAGATCGGTGGTCCGCTGCGAGAGGCGGTGCTGGCGCGTCGCGGTCGCATCGAAACGCTCGGGATAGCGATCCGCCAGAACACCGAGGAACCCCACCACCGCCGTGATCGCCAGCAGGAGCGCGGCGGACTGAAGGCCGTAGCGTGTGCGGCGGCTGGCCGCGCTGCGGACGGGGTCCGAGGCGCTGGTGTTCCTTCGAGCGGCTGTACTGGGCTTGGAGGTCATCGCCACCTCCTTGACTGCAACGAGATGGCGGCGACTGAGACAAACCAGAAAGAGCCAAGCAGGAAGAAGGCGACTGTCGAGGTATCAACCAGCCCCCTGGCAAAGTCCGCAACGCGATAGCTCGGCGAGAGCTTGAACAGAAGTGCGGCCCACTGCTCGGGAGCCTGGGCGGCCAGCCGCGCCGGGGCGAGATCGAGCACGAAGAGCACGAACAGTGTGCCAAGAAATGCGAGGGACTGGCTGCTCGTCAGGCATGAGGCGAGGGTGCCGACGGCGAGGTAGAGCATGCCCAGAAGCAAGAGGCCGAGATATCCGGCGCCGATTGCCCCAAAGTCCGGCCGAGAAAGCCACGCGAGCACCCCCACAAAGGCCAGCGTGGGAAGCAGCATCGTGATCAGAAAGAACACGGCCGCCAAGTACTTGCCGGCGACAATCGTCCATTCGCCCACGGGCGCGGTCAACATCGGTTCGATGGTGCCGGACCGCAGCTCATCGCTGACGAGCCGCATCGAAATTGCGGGAGACACAAAGAGAAGCAGTCCCCACCACACCCCGAAGAAATCGCGAAGCTCGGCCGGATTGCCAGGGACGAACGTACGCTGTGCAAAGAAGACCGCCGACAGACACATGAACAGCGCGATGACGACCCAGCCGAGCGGGATCCGGAAGAACGAGCCATACTCGCGCACCGCGATGGTGAGAGCGCGACTCATGTCCCGGCTCCCTTTGCCGCATCAGAATCTGACGCCGCGGATTGCGCGGTGGATGGTGCATCCTGCTCAATGACACGCATGAAGAGTTGCTCGAGCGTCGGCGACTGCCGTCGCAGGTCTCGGTAAAGGATGCCGCCAAGGGAGAGCGCTCGGGCAATGGGTTCCCGCAGGTCGGGGTGAGAGGGCTGAGGCGTAATGACCAGCCGCACCCACTCGGCGACTCGGATTCCCTGGTCGGGCTTGTCGCCCGGGATAGGTTCGCGAGCGATCGACGCAACGCCGGGCATGGCCTTGAGTCGCGCGGCGATGCGGTCAAGTTCGCTGCGTCCACCCATCTCCGGGTCCGCGCGAGTCTCGACGTACATCTCAAGTGAGTGCTTCGCGGGGACCTGCTTGAGCATTCTTGCCAGAAGGTCGGTTGGCGCGCCGTCAGCCCGGATGCGGCCGCGGGCGATGATCACGACGCGATCGCAAGTGCGCTCCACTTCCGGGAGGATGTGGCTCGACACCAGCACCGTTCTGTTCACCGACAGGTCACGGATGAGGCTGCGGGTCTCTCGGATTTGCGTCGGATCGAGGCCGTTTGAGGGCTCATCAAGAATGAGGACCGGGGGATCGTGCAGGATCGCCGCGGCGAGCCCGACGCGCTGCTTGAAGCCCTTGCTCAGATGACCGATTCGCCGCCCCATAACCTCGAGAAGTTTGCAGCGATCACCAGCGCGAAGGATCGCGTTCTTGCGATTGCCCCGAGGAACACCGAACAGCTTGGCTCGGAAAGAGAGATAGTCCTTCACCCGCATCTCGGGATAGAGCGGCGCCGACTCCGGCAGGTATCCCAGGCTTCGACGGGCGCGAAGGGAATCATCGATTGTGTCGTGACCGCAGACCTTGATCCGCCCGGCAGATGGGGGGAGAAACCCTGTAATCATGCGAATAGTGGTGGATTTCCCTGCCCCGTTGGGTCCGAGAAGGCCGACCACCTGGCCCGGAATGATGTCGAGGCTGACATCCTGTACAGCGGGGAAGGAGCCATAAACCTTGCTTACGTGGGAGATTTGGATCATGATTCGCGGCCGTGCGAAGCGGTCTCGATTCAGTTCGGCAAGAACGTCCCTTTGCCGGTCGTCCAATCTGCTGTTAGTCTAGGCTAAGTGGATCGTCGGGCCGATTGATTCCGAAGCATCTTCTGGTGGGGAAGTCCGTACAATGAGTGTTTGGGAGGGGGTTCGGAGTATGTCAGTGCAGCGTCCCAAGCTCTTGATTGTCCGTGGTCCGGCCGTGCCGGCAGACGATCTGGCGCGCCTGCTGCACGAGACATACGAAGTGCTGGTAGTCCCGGCGGACGCGGAGCCCACCCCGGAGGCCGCATCGGTTGAGGCGGTGCTTTGCGAAGCGTCGCATCTCGGGCAGGTCAGCCGCGTGGCGGGGCCATCGCCAGAGCTTGACGCCCTCTCGGTGCTTACCGCACTTTCGGAGGGCGTTTGTGTTTCCGGGCTGGATGGGACGGTGCTCTGGGCGAACGACCGCTTCAAGGCGTTTGATGACCAGACCAGGGCACGGATTTCCGCGGTTTGCCGCCGGGCCTCCCAGCAGTTTGAAGAGCAGATGCTGGCGCAGGAGGCCGCGGGTTTCTCGGGCGGGCGGACGAACAAGTTTGAGGTCGCCTCGCCAGACGAGTCGCGCTTCTACGAAGTGGTGGTCTCGCCAATTCGCTCTCGCGATACATCGCGGCTGGAACGGGTCGCGGCACTGGTCTGGGAAGTGACGGCGTCTCGGCGCTATCAGCAGAAGCTCGATGCCATCGACCGGGCAGGCGCTGAACTGGTTCGGCTGGATGCCGAGGCCATCCGCAAGCTGCATGTCGCCGACCGGCTCAAGCTGCTGGAACAGAAGATCATCAAGTTTTCCCATGAACTGCTCCGCTTTGACCACCTTTTGGTCCGGCTGATCGACGAGCGGACGGGCAAGCTGGAGCTTGTGATCGCGTCGGGACTTCCTCCAGAGGCCACCGAGGTCGACCTGTATGCGCAGCGCGAAGGCAATGGCATCATGGGGTTTGTGGCGGCGACGGGCCGGAGCTATCTCTGCCCGGACATCGCCAAGGACCGTCGGTATGTGACGGGGATGTCCGGAGCCAGATCCAGCCTCACCGTTCCGCTCCGGCTTCACGACAAGGTGATCGGTGCGTTCAACATCGAAAGCGAGCAGCTCGCGGCGTTTACGGAAGAGGACCGGCAGTTCGCGGAGATCTTCGCCACGCACGTGGCACTCGCCCTGCACATTCTCGATTTGCTCGTGGTGGAGCGGTGCGCGGCCGGCGAGACGGTCACGGGCACTGTTGAGGGCGAACTGGATGAGCCTCTTGACGACATCATGCGAGAAGCGGACTGGCTGACCAAGCTTGGCGAATCGTCGCCGGAGATGCGTGACCACGTTCAGCGGATTGTTGCGGATGTGCAGTCGATCCGGCGGAGGGTCCGCGATGCTGCGGGCGGTCCGCAGACGATTCTCGGCGCTGAGAAAGTGCTTTCGAACATTCAGATCGACCCCGCGCTGGTGGGAAGGCATGTGCTGATCGCCGACGATGAGCCGAAGATCCGTCAGATCATCCGCGATGTGCTCCGTGGCAAGGGCTGCCGCGTCGTCGTGTGCAAGGATGGCGGAGAGGCCATTGCGGAGTTGATCGCTTCGCAGGCAGCGGGCGAGGCGGGTAGATTTGACCTTGTCGTGAGCGACATCAAGATGCCGGATCACAACGGCTACGAGGTGTTCTCCGCGGCGAGAAAGGCCTACCCGGGCATCCCGGTGGTGCTGATGACCGGCTTTGGTTACGACCCGCACCACTCCATCGTCCGAGCCTCGCAGGACGGTCTGCAGTGCGTGCTCTTCAAGCCGTTTCAGATCGAACGGCTGCTCGATGAGGTGCACAAGGCACTGGGTACCGTGGCGGAAAGTCGCCCCTGACGCGCGTGGTTATGGGCAACCGGCAAACCACAGACTGAGAAACGCAAAGATGTCCGGCACGGCGATGCCGCCCAGGCCGTCGATGTCGGACCGTGGATCCTGCGCGAACCAGGCGCTGAGGAACGCAAAGATATCGGGCACCGCGCGGACGCCATCGCCATCAAAGTCAGCGACGCAGGGTGCGTCGAGTGCCGCGACATCTGCCGCATCGATCACGCCATCGGCGTTGAAATCGTAAAAGCTCCAGGAAGCACCCGTGCCGACGGTGATCGTGCCGTCTGCGATTCCATCCTCATCGCGAGGTCCACCGTCTTCGGTGATGATCACGCTTTGAATGATCGCCTGATCCGCAGGTCCGGCGAGCTGGTCGCCGTCGCAGTCACCAAACGTCTCCTCAAACCCAGTGTCTGTCCACACGAAGAGCGATTCTCCCTGCGAGTCGCAAGGCATGCCGAAGAGCGCCGTCATGCGCCAGCGGGTCGGGTCGGTGAGGTTGTCGTCCCCGAGTTCTTCTTCGGCCCAGCCATTGGTGAGTGTCGCCACAGGTCCGCTCAGTGCGCCGCCGTTTCCGCCCTGCGCGCCGATGATCAGGTCCCGCAGGCCTTCTGCAACACTGGCGTGACTCATGCCGGCGATGGACTGGTCGTAAGCCTGCTGCGATTCTCCGGCGAGGGCGGCAGCCCCTTGCGCATCGATGGCCCAAACGAGCGTGATGGTGGTCTGATCGGAGGCAAGGTCGTGTGCGAACCGAAGATTCACGTAAGGGTCATATGAACCCGGCTGCGACCCGCCGAACATCCCGCTCGCGGCCTGGTACCCGCCGCTGCGCTTGAAGAAACGCGAACGGACTATCCAGACTTCTCCCGCGTCAAAGGTCCCGTTCGCGTTACCGCCCTCGGAGATGACCGAGACGCTATGACAGCCGCACAGGGAGAGCGACCAGTCTGCGCCCGTGCGTTCGAACTGCGGCACTGTGTAGAAATCGAAGTCGACCTCATCGGCCCACAGCGCAGCGCGTGACGCGATCGAGCCATACGGCCGCAGGCCGAAGCGTGCAACGTTGGCCAGGTAGCGGGAGTGCGCGGCCGAACCCAGTTCGCCGCCCGTCCCCGAGTTTCGATCAATATCGAGGTCAAGAAACCCGTAGACGGGGCTTGGCCCAAACAAGAAGGGATCAAAGCTCGTACCTCCTGCGCCCAGAGGACCGGGAGGATTCAACAGACCCGCGAAGGTAACATCGAGACGGAACAGGCTTGCGCCGCGGCCCTCGCGTGCGCTCCCGTTGTAGGGGTCGGTCGCGGAAGTGGGAGATTGCCATCCCCTCATCGTCACTTCGAGCAGCTCGGGAATGACCCCATTCGGATTGATCTCGCAATCCCCGCCAGCATCGGTTCGGCGGAGAACAGCGTCGTCGGGAGCATCGACAAACACACTGGTGGTGTCGCCCGCGATCGCAGGAAGGGGTGATGCCAACAAGATCGCGAAGGCCAGGGGGCACGCGGCCTTGAGCCAAGTGTGGGAGAGTGGGGTCATCGCTGGGCCACCTCTCGGACAAACTCTGATAGCCCGAACTGCTCAACGCGGTACCTCATCCCCGCCCGGGTCAGGCCGATCAGTCGAGCTGCCCGAGAGACGTTCCCATGAGCTTTGCGGAGCGACTCCATCACCAGTTCCCGCTGAAGCTCCTCGGCTTTGGGCAGCTCACCGGTCGCGAGCCGTGCGAGCGAAGGCACGCCGCTCATCTCCGCCGCGGAGACTTGCGACGGAAGTGAACCGTGGAGACCAAGGTCTTTCGCTTGAACAACATCCCCCTCGCAGAGCATGGAGACACGCTGCATCGCGTTCACGAGTTCCCGCACATTTCCGGGCCAGTGATGATCCAGTATCGCTTCGCGGGCGTCGGACGCGAGCCGCATTGGCGAACGGTTGTAGCGCCTGCTGAAACTGGCCAGCGTGGCATCGGCGATCAGCACCGCATCCTCATCGCGATCGCGGAGCGCGGGGATGTTGATCGTGAACGCGTTCAGACGATACAGCAAATCCCGCCGAAACTTGCCATCCGCCGCTCGCTGATCGAGGTCGAGGTTTGAAGCGGCAATGACGCGGGCGCGAACGGTTTTGTCCTTCGTGCCTCCGACGCGGCGATACCGTCCCTGTTCGACAACGACCAGGAGCTTGGCCTGCAGCTCAAGGGGCATCTCACTGATCTCGTCGAGAAAGATAGTGCCGCCCTCGGCCATCTCAAAGAGACCTGGCTTGGCCTCGCGAGCATCCGTGAACGCGCCCTTCTCATGGCCGAACAGTTCGGCCTCGACCAGCGTCGCCGGGAGCGCTGAGCAGTTCACATGCACAAACGGCGGGTTATCACGGACACCTGCGGTTCCATTGCTCGCCGACTTCTCTGCGGCACTCGCGCGTTGATGCATGTACCGGGCCAGAACACCCTTCCCCACTCCGGTTTCGCCGAGGAGCAGCACAGTTGGCAGTGCGCCACCGGGTTCCTGTGGGCCGGATCCGGCGTCCGCACCGACCGGAATCGTGGCCAATCGATCGGCCAGTCTGAGAGCCTCCATCCATTCGCGGCTCTGGCCGACAACGCTATGGAGTTCTTCTCGCGACTGCTCAAGCCGCTCGTACAGGCGAAGCCGACGGATGACTTTGCGCTGCTGAAGCCACTTCTCAACTTGGAGTGGCAGTTCCTCCATCTTGAGCGGCTTTTGCAGAAAGTCGTCCGCACCCTGCTTCATCGCGTTCACCGCAGTCTCGATCGTGCCGAACGCGGTGACGATCACCGCGATCCCGTCGAACCCGTCTGACCGCGCCTTGCTGATGATGTCGACCCCGTTGCCATCCCCCAGATTGACATCGGTGATGATCAGATCGAACTCACCTTCCAGCAGCGCCGTCGCTGCTTCGGCTGCCGAAGCGCACTCGATGACGATGTGACCCGCGGGGGTCGCTCCGGATCCGCGGCGCAGCATGCGGCTCATTGACAGCCGGATGGCAAGTTCATCCTCAATGACCAGTATCCTCGCCACAATCTCCCTTTCCGCGGGAACACCCATGGTTCCATTCAGCCGGTCTGGTGGCTGATTTCCGCCACCGGCAATACTGCCCGTTTCGCTCGAAGCGGCACCCTGAGCCGAAAGCAGGCTCCGGAGGCAGCAGTTCCGGGGGTTTGAGGCGGATCGAGGGTGATCGATCCGCCGTGTGACACCAGGATCTGACGGGCTATTGCAAGTCCGATGCCGGTGCCCCGGGCCTTGGTGGTGAAGTGTGGCTCAAAGATCCGTTCGCGGAGGTCTGGCGGCACTCCCGAGCCTTGATCTTGCACTGAAAACTCGATCAGGTCTTCCTCATCTCTTGCTGAGATGCGAACACTGACCGAACTGTTTGGCGGGGAGGCATCGACCGCGTTTGCAACGACCGCCGCGAGCGCGTGCTCTAAATGACGAGGATCGAACTCGGCAACTACCGGTGCAGTCTCCGAGTTGAGAACCAGGCCCACTCCCTTTGATCGGGCACCCGGCTCGTGAGCGCGAAGTATCTCCGACGCCCACGGCACCAACGAAACCTTGACGTAGTTCAGGTCCATGGGTCTGGTGGTTTCCAGCAATAGCGATAGCCAGCGCTCGAACGTATCCACGGTGGAGACGATCAGGCTCATGTTCTCGCGGTGCTCAGAGCCGTCGGGCGTATCGAGCCGGGTGATCTCGGCCAGGCCCCGGATTCCAGCGAGTGGGTTGCGGACGTTGTGAACAATCCGCCGGACCATCTGTCCGATGGCGGCGAGTCGTTCGCGTTCAACAGCTTCGCGTTGAAACTGGTCCACCATGCCCGCCATGTGATTGACCTCGCTCATCAACTGGCCAAGTTCATCGTTCGTTTGCGCGACCACCCGGTGAGAGAAGTCGCCCGCTGCGATCCGGGCTGCGGCGCGGCGAAGCTCCCCGACGGGTCGCTGAACCCATCGCCGGAGCAGGATGACTGCCAGCGAGCAGCCGAGCATCGCTCCCAGTGTGACCGCGGCCAAGAGCCAGGAGAGCCGTCGTGCGATCCAGGCGGAATGGCCCACCGCCGTGCGTGCATCATCCAGAATCCGGAGTTCGGTTTTCTCGATCAGCTCATGGAGCTGAAATGCCGACGCACATGCGGCAATCCGATGCGCCTCATCCGCCCCATCGAGCCAAGTCTGCGCGCCCGTAGTCACGGCGTCGAGCCGCTTCCGAATGTTTATCCAGGTTGAAACACCGATCCGTGAGCGGTACCAGTGATTCTGCTCGAGCGCCGCCACGTGCGCGCCTGCGCCCGCCGCCGCGTCCATCACCGCGAGTCGGTCCGTCTCGGTTGGTGGCTTCGACGACCGGAAGTCGGCGAGGTTCTGTGATTCGTTCACCGGATAAGTCGGAGCTCCGGTATCGCTCGGACTCGACAGGGTGCTGCGGATCGCCTCGTTGTATCGCTTGATCCGGGCAAGCTCGCCCAGCGTGATCGACATCTGGTCAAAGGGTGTTGCAACTTCCCGGTGAACAACGCTCAAAGCCCAACTCGCGGCACTGACACTGCCGATCACTGCAAGCAGCAGTGTTCCAACAAGAAGCAGAAACTTGATCTGAAGGGACATGAAGGCTCCGCCGGTCCGTGAAGTCTCGCGCGTGACACTTTTTGCGAGTGAAGATGGTCGCCGCAAGCCGGGTCGGCGGACGCGCAATCGGCTTCCGGGCAAGCGCACAGGACGTTACCTGCCGGGCACGAAGTCCCATCGCCAGCCAGTCTGTCCGAGGGGGGCGCGAGAGGCATCCACATGGCCGTCAACGAAGCCGACATTCATCGCGGCGTTGTGCCTCAGACCGGGAAACCAGAACTGATCTCCAGCGAACACCGCCGGGCTATCGAGCGATGGCGCGCCATAGAACGGAGTCGAATCTGACTGCACCGCGGCTGCCGCAGCCACATCCCAGAGAAGCGGGACCGATGAGCTTGCCTCGCTCAAGATGGACGAGGTGAGCCGGATCCGACGAGCAGCGGGGGACGGGCTGGTGACTTCACGCCAGTGGAGTCGGGCGTTGAGCGTGAACGAAATACTTTGCAGCGGGCTTACTCCGCCGCTGTCGCAAGGCGCGTTCGCCCGCATGGTCAGTGCGCCGCGCACTTCCGGGCATCGCATCGGATTGTCGCCGCGGAGGTCGGGCAGCGTGTGCGGATCCTGAGGCCATGCCCAGAACTCATTCGTTCCGTACAGACTGTCCTGGAAGGAGGCCAGAGAAAACGTGCTGCTGGTGGAATCACTGCCGCGTGATCCGTGCAGCACATCGTCGGCGAAGATTGCAAAGTCGTAGCAGGCGCTGCGCAAACTCATCTGGCAGTTGAAGCCGCGAGCCGCGGCAATCGTTCCGCGGAGTATCGGAGCGATGATCGCGAGCATCAACGCAACAATGCCGATCACTACCAGCACTTCAACTAGTGTAAATGCGGCAATCCGGGCTTGGCGCCCAATGCTGCGCTGGGCTGTCCGCTTCGTGGCCGACATGCCGTCTTTCTTGCAAAGCGACCCTATCGATGCACCTGAGTGTACCGGCGTGGCGGCAAGTTTCCAAGAATCGAGGTGGTTGGTCGCGGGGCAGACTCAGTCGAAGGATGGCTGGAAAGAACTCAAAGTGAGACCAATTGATCCTCATGGCTGATGGCAGCCGTCAGGCGGGGCCTGATTGAAGCCGGGAGGGATATGCTGCGATGCAGCAGAACGAGCGAGGGATGTGGAAAGCTCTTCCGGTGACCTGGTGATCACGATCAGATGCAAGGACCGCTGAACCAGGCGGAAAGAAACGCAAAGATATCCGGCACCTCGGTCTGGCCGTTCAGGTCAAAGTCCGCGTTCCCCGCAAACCACGAAGACAGAAATGCGAAGATGTCGGGAACCTGGACAGAACCGTTTTCGTCCCAGTCTGCCCGGCAGGTCGTTGGTACATCGAACCAGCTGAGATCTTCCCCTCCGACGACTCCGTCGCCCGTCACATCGAAAAGGCTGAAGTTGGGACCAATGTCCGCAAGGGTGACCCGTCCGTTCACGACTCCATCAAAGTCGATGCCGGATCCATCGTTGAGTGCGACGTACCACCCGATCGCCGCCCGGTCGTTGGGGGAAACGGTGTCGTCACCGTCAGCGTCTCCACGAAGGACATGGAAGCCCACATCGGTCCAGACGTACAACGAGTCTTCCTGCTGCGCGTAGGCCGTGCCGACGACTGCTGATGCATGCCAGGTCAGCGGGTTCAGGCTGGCAACCGGGTCCTTCTTGAACCATCGGTGGATAAGCTGCTGTGTGAGCCCCGAGTTCTGACCGCTCGCGCCGCTGATCAAGTCGGCGATTGCCTCCGCAAGGCTGAAGTGGGAGCCTTCGGCGATGGAAAAATCAACTGGTTGAACCGGCTCGTCTTCCAGCGCGGCCGCACCGATGGGCGTCAGCGGGTAAACGAGTGTCACGATCGTGAGGTTGCTGGTGATCTCGTGCTTGAAGCGCAGATTCACAATGGGGTCGTACATCCCGACATCCGAACCTCCGAAGACCTGCGAGGCAAGGCGATAGCCGCCCGCCCGCTGAAAGAACCTGCCGCGGACGATCATTTCTTCGCCCGGATCCAGCCTGCCGTCAGAGTTACCCGTCTCCGAAACGACTGTGGCATCGAAGCAGCCGCACAGCGCGAGTGCGAAATCGGTGCCGGTGCGCTCAAAGTAGGGGGCGGTTGTCCAGAATGGGTCCATGTCGGCGGCGCACGTCGGCACCCGATCGAACAGATCGGGATCGGCCACCCTGCCACCAAACCGCGGAGAGAGTGCGAGCATTCGAGATCGCGCTTGCGCGGGAAACTCGCCGCCGGTATTGCGATCGTTGTCAACATCAATCTCGACGAAGCCATACACCGGGCTGGGGCCGAATCGATCGGGTGTGTAATCGGCCCCGTTCAATCCGAGCGGACCTGGCGGATTGACAAGTCCGGCCAGCACAACGTCGATGCGCACGATGTGATTCTCGCCGTTTGTCGCCGGCAATCCTGTGTAGGGGTCGTTCGCGGGGTTGAGCGGCCACCATGGCAGGAATGACACGGACACCAGATCGGGGAGTGTGGCGCCGGCAATGATCGCACCATTGGCGCCGCTGTCGGTGCGGCGCACGCGTGCATCGCCCAACGCATCGGTCCAGTGTGACCGATTGACTGACGCGAGGACCGCGCCCGCGAGGAGCCCCACGGTCATACCGAGCAAGACGCTGATTCTGGTTAAGCTGCTCATGTCTGCGCCGCCTCTTCTTTCTGCACATACGACTGCAGCCCGTAGCGTTCGATGCGATAACGAAGACTGCTGCGCTGCATGCCGATCAGTCGCGCGGCTCGGGAAACATTCCCACGAGTGAACCGCAGCGCCTGGATAACCAACTCCTTTTCCACGTCCACCGCGCGATGGATTCCCGATTCAAAGTCGAACGCCAGTTCCCCTCGAACTGGAGAAGCAGTGTTCATCGGCGTGACCGACGTCGCCGCCGCGACATTGCCCGGGGCAAGACCAAGGTCCGCGGGCCCGATCTCTGGACCCTCCGCCAGCATGGCGCTCCGCTGGCACGCGTTGACAAGTTCACGAACATTCCCTGGCCAGCTGTGCCCCAGCAATGCGGCCTCGGCCTCGCGAGAAAGGCTGCAGGGCTGCCTACCGAACTGCCGGCAGAAGCGGTCCACCATTGCTCGGGCGATCGTGATCACATCTTCCCCGCGTTCGCGGAGAGAGGGGATTCGTACGGTGAATGCGTTCAGCCGGAACAAAAGATCCCGCCGGAAGCGGCCTTCCGCAACTCGAGCGTCAAGGTCTTGATTCGATGCGGCGATCACACGAACGCGCACCCGCCGCTCCTTGGTTCCGCCGACGCGGCGGAAGTGACCACTCTCCACGACAAGCAGGAGCTTGGATTGCAGCTCCAGCGCGGTTTCGGAGACCTCATCGAGGAAGATGGTGCCTCCATCGGCCATCTCGAACAGGCCGGCCCGCGCTTCGCGGGCGTCGGTGAACGCGCCGCGCTCGTGGCCGAATAGCTCCCCTTCCACCAGGTTCGCCGGAAGGGCGGAGCAGTTCACATGCACGAACGGCGGTTCCGGTTCTCCACTGGTTGCCGCGATGCGGCACGCCTGTGTGTGGATGTGTCGAGCGAGCACCCCCTTGCCGGAGCCCGTCTCGCCCAGCAGGAGAAAGCACGGAAGTGGGATGGGAGAGGGAGATTCAATCTCCGGGGGAAGGGGCACGGCCGAGAGTCGTGTCGCCAGATCGAGTGCCGCACGCCACGCGGCACTCGTTCCGAGCGCTTCAAACTCCTGCTCCCGAGTCCGCTCGAGGCGCTCGTACAAGCGCACACGCTGACGAAGGCGACGATCCTCAAGCCACTTGGGGACATTCAGCGTCAACTCATCAAAGCTCAATGGCTTGGTGAGATAGTCGTCAGCGCCGAGACGCATCGCCGTGACCGCTGTTTCGATCGAGGCGTTGCCGGTCATCGCAACCACGACCCCCTCGAATGCTTCAGGGCCATTGCGGAGATCACGGATGATGTCCAGGCCTTCCCGGCCGTCTGCGCTTAAAGCCAGGTCCGTCAGGACCATCTGCGGCACATTGCCGGCCAGGTAGTCGCGAGCCTGGGCAGCGGTGGCCGCCTCCGCGACCTCGTGCCCTGCCTTGCGGAGAGCCTTCACGATGACGAATCGGAGGTCGTTTTCATCCTCAATGACGAGAATTTTGGCCACTGAATGACTCCGAGTGGCTCGATGTGGCCACCCCGGACGGATCCAACTCGATCGGTCCGATCGGCAATCTCGCCGAAAAGACCGCCCCACGAGCTTCGGGAGCGGCTGCTCCCACAGTCCCACTCTTGTGGGAGACATTCAACAGCGTCAGATTTCCGCCGTGTGCGCGGATGACCTGAACGGCGAGAGCAAGTCCGATGCCGGTGCCTTCCCGCTTGGTCGTGAAGTATGGCGTAAAGATCCTCTCCCGCAAATCAGATGGCACTCCGGGCCCATTATCCTCAACGGCCAGTTCCCAGACTTCGCCGGCTTGCCCATCTTCCGAGGATCGGCAAGGGATCCTGCGGCACCTCACCCTTACCAAGGCGATCTCGAGGGGGTTTTGGCTGCCAAGCGGAGCACCCGCCAGAGAGTCCAGGGCATTGGAGAGCAGGGCTCCAATCGCCAGTTCAAGGTGGCGAGGATCGAACGCCGCCAGGGGCGGCGCATCCGTCGTGTCAAGTTCGACCTTGACGCCGTGCGCTTGCGCTTTCGGGCGATACGCATCGACGACTCTTGAAAGCCACGGCGCGGGGTCGAGCGATCGATGCACGATCTCAAGTGGCCGGGTTGCGCTCAAGAGGTCCCGCAGCCAGAGCTCGAATCGATCCACCGCGCCGATGATCCGTTGCTGATTCTCGCCGATGTCGCTCCGAAAGGCCTCCGGCACGTCGGGTGAATCAAGCTCCTTGCGGGTAAGTTCCGCGAGGCCACGGATGCCGGCAAGGGGGCTGCGCAAGTTGTGTGCGATGCGACGTACGACTTCGCCGACCGCGGCCAGGCGTTCGCGCTGCACCGCTTCGTCCTGCATCGACTTCACCATCGCGGCCATGGAGTTGACTTCGGTGGAGAGAGCGCCGAGTTCATCGGTCGCCCGGATGGGGATCCGGTGGCCGAAGTCTCCGGCTGCAATTCTTGCAGCGGCCTCGCGCAGATCGGCGACGGGCTGCATCACCCATCGGCTGACCAGAAGTACGCCGAGCACGCAGGTGAGCAGGATCAGAAATCCCACGATCGACGTCAGCCACAGCAGTTCGCCACGGACATCGGTCGCGCGCATCACGAACCGATTGGTGTCTTCGACGATGCGCTGCTCGATCCGCCGGATGAGGGCGAAGGCGTGCTCCAGCGACTCGAGCATCCCGGCTAGGTCCTGATCGTTGGGGGCAACGAGCCAGCGTTCACTGATCTC
>JBBRUT010000029.1:0-30842 GCA_038247555.1 Phycisphaerales bacterium
CGCATCGGGTCGCTTCACGACGACCGGCGGATTCACCTTCGGCGCATCGGGGCGCTTCACGACGACGGGCGGGTTCACCTTCGGTGCATCGGGGCGCTTCACGACGACGGGCGGGTTCACCTTCGGTGCATCGGGGCGCTTCACGATGACCGGGGGCGTTGCCTTGGGTGCATCGGGGCGCTTCACGACTACCTTCGGCGCGGAGACCTTGGGTGCAGTGACCTTTGGTGCCGGAGCAGCCGGACGCGGTGCCGGCGCGGTGGCCTTCGGCGCAGGAGCCGGAGCAGCCGGACGCGGTGCCGGCGCGGTGACCTTCGGCGCAGGAGCCGGAGCAGCCGGACGCGGTGCCGGCGCGGTGACCTTCGGCGCAGGAGCCGGAGCAGCCGGGCGCGGTGTTGGCGCTCTCGGCGCGGGAGCGGTCGCGGCCGGACGTGGCGTTGACGCTCTCGGCGCAGGAGCGGTCGCGGCCGGACGTGGGGCCGTCTGGCGCGGGGCCGCAGCGGGTCGGGGCTGCGCAGCTTCTTGCCGCCGGGGCTGTGCCGCGGGCTGCTGTTGAGGCGGAGCCTGCTGCTGCCGGGGTTGTGCCGTGGGCCCGCGGTTCCCTCCCGGGTCGCCGCCCCCGCTCCGGCGGACGCCCTGTTGCGCCTCCACCGAACCAACGACACCCGCAATGGCCACAAGGGCCGCCGCGACACACCAGCGATTGTTCTTGATCTTCAGATTTTCCACACGCCGCCTCCTCATGAGCAGACGAGCCGCGTGCCAAACTTCGGGCGCGCGCGGAGGGGACGCGCAAGTTGCCGTCCCCTTACTTCAAGGTTTAACGTCGAACCCCCCCCAGGATGCACCCCGGCGAGCCGTGTAAGGGCTTACTCACCGCCAATTTCAGCCGTTGAGATGAACACATCCAGAACCTGCCCCGGATACAGCGGCGGGCGGTCTCCCGGCAGCACCTCAAAGATCACCTCGATCACCCGGGTATCAATCAGTTCGGTGTTGGAGTTGGTGATCTGCGACTTGGGCAACGCCAGCGGTTCAATGCGGATCATCTTCAGCGATACTTCCCGCGGATCCTGCCCGCGCACCCTGCCGCGGCCCTCAGCACCCATCCTCAGCAGCGTCGCATCCTCTTCATCCACCTGAGCACGCACCTGAAGTCGGGACAGATCTCCCAGCACCAGCGCCGGCATGCCCCCGCCCATCCCTGTCGCCGCATATTCACCCGGGTCAATGTTCCGCTTCAGGATAGAGCCGTCCCGCGTCGCCCGCACCGTCAGGTTCTCGAGCCGCAGCCCGATCGCCTGCATCTCGGACTCCCGCTGCGCGAGTGTCGCCTTCGCGACATCCACATCCGCCTTCCACGGACCTGCGAGCAGTCGATCCAGATTCGCCTGCGCAACCGCCGCGGTCGCCCGCGACGTTTCCACCAGAAACCGCTGCCGGTCAACCTCATCGGGTGTCGCAGCGTTGCGTTCTGATGCCGCGGTGAGCTTCGTGTACCGGTCCTGCGCATCGGCAAGCCGCGACCTCGCCTCATCCGCCGAAGCTCGAAGCGCCGGGATGTCCTCATCGCGTGGCCACGACTCGATCCGCGAAAGCTCCGCCGCCGCCGCCGCCCGCGCGCCCTCCGCGCGCATCAACTCCGACCGCATCATCGTGTCGTCAAGACGAAAAAGCTGGTCCGCCGCCTTCACCACATCCCCCACCTCGACGAAAACCTCGATCACTCGCCCGGATTCTGTCGCCGCGACATTCACCTCGCGCCCCGCCGTCTCGACCATCCCCAGCCCGGCGATCCCCCGCGGGAACGGGTTCACGCTCGGAGGCGCAGCGGGCGGGGGCGACGGAATCTCGCGATTCGACGTCGCAACCACATACACGATAATGACCAGTCCGATGATCGAGAGCAGGATGGAGAATCGCTTGAACATGGTGCTTCTGTACTCTGATTGAACGCCACTGGCAGTGAAACCAACAATCCAAACGACCCTTTAATGAGCTACGGTTTCGACGCTTCAGCGGGCGACGGTGACTCCTCGGCAAACCTGGGAACATGCGCCGCCTCTTCCCGAGTGTGCTGGCTGAGCGTCTTCTTCAGCCGGCCATCCTCCATCTCCACGATCCGGTCCGCGTAGTGGAAGATACGCGTGTCGTGCGTCACCACAATCACGCACCGCCGATGGTTCTCATCCGTCCGGCTCCTCGCCGTGTCCTTGATCAGGTCCATCACCACCTGCCCCGTGTGCCCATCAAGGCTCGCCGTCGGCTCATCGCACACGATCAGCCGAGGCTCACCCACCAGCGCCCGCGCGATCGCCACGCGCTGCTGCTGCCCGCCGGAGAGCTGCGACGGCAGCGACTTCGTCCGGTCGCCAAGCTCGACACTCGTCAGCGCCGCCGCGGCACGCTCGAGCGCTTCCCGCTCCCGAACCCCACGGATCAGCAGCGGCACCGACACATTCTCGATGATGCTCAGCGTCGGGATCAGGTTGAACTGCTGGAACACAAACCCCACCAGCTCGCCGCGGCGGAGCGTCTGCTGCTCGTTGCCGAGCGTGCTCCAGTCGATCCCGAACAGCTTGGCTACCCCGCTATCCGCACCCAGCACCCCCGAGATGATCGAAACCAGCGTCGTCTTGCCGCAGCCCGATGGCCCGACCAGCATTACCAGCTCGCTCTTCTTGACCTCCAGATCCACGCCGCGAAGCGCGTGCACGGAAGTCGAACCTGATCCGTACGTCTTTGTGACGCCGCGAAGCTCCACCGCGAGCGATTCGCCGGTGTTCGCGACGCGCACCGTGCTCTCCGCCGAGAGTGCGCTCATTTGAACACCACCGCGGGCTCGAGCGTGATCACCCTGCGCAGGCTCAGCAGGCTCCCTAGCCCGATGCAGATCATCATCCCCACCAGCGTCAGCGCCAGCAGTTGCCAGGGGAAGTAGGGGGCCAGTTCCGCGCCCGGTTTGCGCCCCAGAATCGTGAAGATCCCCGCGGGACCGCACCCGATCCCAAACCCGATCATGCCCACCACCCCCGCCTGCAGCAGCACCATCCGCACCAGCACGCTGTTGCGAGTCCCCATCGCCTTGAGCACCGCAAAGTGCCGCAGGTTCTCCAGCGTGAACTGATAGAAGATCGCCGCCGTCACCGCCAGCCCCACCACAAACCCCAGCAGCACCGTGATCCCGAAGTTGATGCCGATGCCCGTCTCATACAGAATGAAACCGATCGTCCGGCGCGACATCTCCTCCGGCGTGAACGCCCCCAGCCCAGTGAACTTCCCGATGTCCGCCGCGACAGCCGTGCGATCCGCATCCGGCTTGACGCCCACGAGAATGAACGTCACCCGCTCACGCCCGACGGGCGTGAACCGCACCGCGTTATCAAACGTGGTATAGACAATCGCGTTGGATTCAAACCCCAGCTTCGCGCGGCAGAAGCCCACGATCACCGCCCGCTTGTCGTTGAGCCGCAGCACATCGCCGATCTTCGCATTGTTCAGCTTCGGCCGGGATGACTCTTCCACCAGCACCGTGTCGGGCGCACGGAGATCCTCGAGCGAGCCCTCGACCATTTCCGGCGGCTGACCGATCAGCGTCGTCCGGTCGATCCCGATGAGCTGCACCCGCTTGAATGTTCCATCCGCAAACTCGACGTTCGCGTAGTTGCTGAACATCGGCTCCGCCCACGCAACGCCCGGAACACTCCGCACGCGGCCCACAAACTGCTCGCCCACGGGCCGCGTCTCAAGGATGTACCGCGTGCTCGGATCGACGACCCACAAGTCGGGCTGGCCGACATTCTGCAGCACGCCCGTCGAGCGCAGCACCAGTCCGAGGAAGATCGATCCCTGCTGGGCGATGAGCAGCGTTGCAAACGACAACCCGCAGACCAGCGCGAGGTACTTCCCGCGGTCCCGCAGGAGCATTCGTAGCGCGATCTTGTACATCCCACCCAACGCATTCGCTCCGCTATCCCCCTTCGCCCACCCGCAGTCTGCCCGCAACGGTAGTCGCATGAAACCCGCCGCGGGATTCAGAGTTGTACCACGGAGCCCACGGAGCCCACGGAGACCACGGAGCCCACGGAGCCCACGGAGGGATCGGGGCTAGAGCACTCGGCGGGTGACGCCGTCCTTCAGGATGCGGACGTTGAAGTTGAGAATCAGGGTGCTGTCGGTGTGCTCCGTGGTGAAACTCCTAAAACCGCTTCAGCACATCCCGCTCTACCGGCGGCCGCACACCCAGAATCGCCCGCGCGATCGTGAGGTCCGCCGCCCGCGTGATCTTGATGTTGCCCGATTCTCCCTGCACCACCACCACACGCTCGCCCATTCGCTCCACCAGCTGCGCATCATCCGTCGATTCGAGGTTCTTCTGCGCATACGCCCGGCGGAACAAGCCTGCCTCGAACATCTGCGGGGTCTGGATCGCCATCATCCCCTCGCGGCTCACGGTCTCGATCACCACGTGCGCCCTCGCCGCGGCCGAGGTATCCGCACCAAGGATCGCCGCGACAGGGTCCTCGGCCCTCGCCGCGACCTCCCCTCCGACGCGCTTGAGCGTGTCCGCCACCGGCACACCGGGCACGACTGCCTTGTGCCCCGCCGCCGCGGCTTCAAAGATCCGGTCGATGAGTTCCAGCGATGCGCACGGCCGCGCCGCATCGTGCACCGCAATGTGCGTCGCCGATTCGGGCACCAGCGCCAGCGCGTTGCGGACACTTTCGTACCGGTGCGTCTCCCCGCCGCGGCACATCTTCACGCCAAACAAGCCCAGCTTGTCGGCGTGTCGCGACTGGAACTGCTCAAACGCCGCGGCATCCGCCGGACCCGCGACGATGACGTGCGTCACGCCGTCGTGCTTGGTGAAGAGCTCGACGGTGCGGTGCAGCACCGGGCGACCGCCAAGGTCCTCATCGAGCTTGCTCCGCGGCGAGCCGAAGGCGTGGCCCTCCTGATATCTGCGCGAGCTTCCCGCGGCCGGAATGATGACGGCGATCTCCATGCGGGAACGGTAGGGGGAGTGCAGACGTTCGGGGGCGCTATGCGGATCCTGCTGCTTGCTGCGAGCGAGCAACTGCGGGAATCAGGAATGTCGTCGCACGCCTCCGTAGCAGCAGGGCCCAGACTCCGCATGTCATGGCGAGGGCCGCTGCGCTCAGCAAGCACAGGTGGATAGCCATGACAAACCTCAGACCCACCGAAGGCTGTACGGCGAATGTCGCAATCGCCGAGACAACCATGCATGTCACAATCAAGATCAGAAGCCGAAACGTACCGAGTACTCTCAGGCCGGCATCCGTTGTCAGGCGTCGGCGCAGTTCGCCGAGCGCTCCCAGACCGAGATACATCCTGAGCGCCCAGCAGATGTACATCCCGCCGATTGATCCAACTCCGAGAGAGCCTCCCAAAGCCTCGCCCGAATTCAGCATGATGAAAGCCACGATCGGTGCCGTCAGGAACATCAACGCAAAGATCACTGCCAACCGACGGAGCAGGTTTGACTGATAGATGGACTTGGGCGCTGGTGCTGCGAACGGATCAGGAGCGGTTGCCAATCGCACCACTTCGAGCCGACGCCAGCCAATCGAAGAGAGCACCCGTCCGGTCGCGGCGAACATCAACACCAGGAATGGCGCGAACTCGCCGATCCGCCCAGTGAGTGAGTTCGCGACCATGAACGAACTTGCGACCATTCCGGCTCCCCAGATCGCTACCACGACAGCCGCAGGGCCTGCCGTCATGGCCAGCCCGATGTACAGCAGCGCAGTGCGGATGCGTTCGAGGTCGTCAACACTCGCCGTTGCGAGGGAGCCGAGCGTCCGCGCGGCCTCCGTCCCGCATTCCGGACACTTCTGATCCTGCCCCAGCCCGTTGAGGTCGTAGAGACACTTCACGCACGGCAGCGGGCCGAGGATCCTCAGTACAACAGGCAGCGTCTCCGCAGCGTCGCCAGCTTCCGCAGCATTCTCAACCTTGCCATCCTCCATCACCGGATCCTCTTTCGCTGCTCTGGCGTCAGCGTATCCGGATCGGTCGGCGCCCACGTCTTCCCCGGCGGCGGGTCGGCGTTCTTGCCCACCCACATGTACCCCTCGCTCGGCCCCCGCGGCCCGCTCGCAGGGCCGTTGTCAAACACCTCCACCAGCCGCCGAGACCCCATCATGCTGCCGTTGCAGGCATACAGCATGGCCAGCGAGACAACCACCGCCCCGACCCCCAGCAGCAGAGCAGCGCTCCGGTGTGACTTCGCCTTTCTCATGTCCATTCCGGCATTGTAACAGTTGACGGTCGCGGCAGATCTGGTACGCTGCGGCTCACCACCCTACGCATTCCTTTCCGCGTTCTTCCATCTGTTGGCACTCGTACCGCGTCAGAGGCTGCCCACATGACCACGCCCGCATCGCCCTCCCCAAGCGCCAAGACCTGCACCCGCTGCGGCACCGATTGCAACGGCAAGCCGCGGAGCAAGGACCTGCAGGGTCGATACACCTGCCAGCCTTGCGTGGACAAGCTGCAAGTGCAGCAGGCTACCCCCAAACCCTCACCCAACCCCGCGCCCAAGCCCACCACCAGACCCGCACCCAGCGGCCCGGCTCCGGCCGTGGCAGGGGACGCTGAGCCCGATGGCTTCGATGTCTTTGATCTTGCGCCCTCTGCCAACGAGCCCAAAGTGGCCCCGTGCCCCAACTGCGGCCGCCCGGTAAACGAGAACGCCGCGGTCTGCGTTTCATGCGGATACAGCAAGGCCCACGGGCGAATCCTGACGGAAAGCGATGTTCCCAAGTCTGCCGACCCGCCCCGCGGCGTGCGTCAGCAGTGCAAGAAGTGCGGCTACGACCTCCGAGGGTTGAAGGTACCCAAGTGCCCCGAGTGCGGGACCGTCAACACGCGGCCTACGCGGCGCGAGCGAGATAAGGAAACGTCAGTCGAAGTCGCACGAGAAACGTATCGGAAGCCTTTGGCCTACCTTGTCATAGGCCTGATCGGCATGTTCCTCATCAGAGCGTTGGAGCAGGGGGGTGGAGCCTCCCATGTGGTCGGCTACGCGATCGGGTATGCGATTCAAGTACCTATCGGCCTTGCGGTCTACTGGGTGTGTTGCTTGATCTGGATCGGATTTGATGCGCCGGTTCACCTTACCATCCTGCGGTTGGCTGGGATCTATGCGCTCGTTGACCTGATCGGTACGGTCATCGGCTTTGTGCCCATTTTGGGCGGCGTCATCGGATGGACGATCGCCCTGTTTTTCTATGTCGGATTGCTGATGGATCTCTTGGAGATGGACCTGCAGGACACGATTATCGTGGGGCTACTTACCTACTTGGTGAAGGCAATCGTTCAGACGTTCATCGTGCTCAAGTTGCTCGGGGTGATCTAAGCCTCACTTCGTTACTTCCGCAAACAGCCCGACGCTCACCTTCCCCGCCATCGCCCGCTCGTTCTCCAGCAGCCACTCCTTCCGCCAGATCCCGCCGCCATACCCCGTCGCGCTCCCATCTGCGCCGATCACCCGGTGACACGGGATCAGGATCGCCAGCCGGTTGTCCCCGTTCGCCCTCGCCACCGCGCGCGTCGCGGTCGGTCGGCCGATCTGCTTGGCGATCTCCAGGTATGACCGCGTCTCCCCGCTCGGAATCGCTTTGAGAGCCTCCCACACCTGTGCCTGAAACTCCGTTCCCGGCGCTTCAAGCTTCGCCGTGAACGTCGCGCTCCGCCCGGCAAAGTACCGCTCAAGCTCTCGCTTGAGTTTCTCAAGATGCTCGTTCGTCCCCGGGCGGACGACCCCCGCCACCCGTCGCCGCAGAGTCGCGATCTGTGTCGCGAGCGCGCGGCGGTCGACGAACTCCAGCAGTGAGACGCCTGCTTTGCTCGCCGCGGCGAGCATCGGGCCTAGCGGCGTCTCGATCCAGCAGGCCACCGACTCGCGCGGCAGTTCGCTCTGGCTCCTGTCGCCCCTTGCCCGCTTTGCACCCGCCCGCGCCTTGGTGGGCGCCACGCCGAACACTTCCTCAAACGCCTCCCGGAAGCCACTCTCGGACTCATACCCGCTCTTTGTCGCGGCCCGGCCCACACTCGTCCCCTCGCGGATCATCTTCATCGCCTCTCCCATCCGTAGCGCCCGGCAGAATGCCTGGAACGTCATCCCGTAGTTCGCCTTGAACCACCGCGAAGCCCGCTCGGGCGCGATGCCCATCAAGCGCAGATCATCCGCGCTCACGCGCCGGTCGTCGCTCTTTTCCAGAGACGCGATTACTCGCTCAACCCATACCGGCCGCGATTGACCGCCGGGGGGGTCCAGCGGCCTGCACCGCTTGCACGCGCGATAGCCCGCAAGCATCGCTTCCCGCGGCGAGGCAAAGAACTCGACGTTCTTGCGCAGCGGCTTCTTCGCCCCGCACCCCGGCCGGCAGAAGATCCCCGTGGTGCGGATCCCGGCGACGAACACGCCGTCGAGCGATGTGTCGCGGTTCACCAGCGCGCCAAACATCTCATCTTCAGTTGGGCGTGGTTGGAGAGTCAGCGACATGCCCGTATTGTCGCACCCGCCGCGGCGGGCACCACCGGTGGATTGACATCAAATGCCGATAGAGGACTCGCAGCCAGCATGGCTGCTGTTTCCCACTTCCCACTCACCGCGCGGCTGTCGCCAGCCCCGCAATCGCCGCCCCGTACGCCTGCACGCACTTGGCCGCGGCCCCGTCCCAGGTCAGTTTGCGCAGCTCAAACGACCCGTGTTCCCGCAGCGTCTGGCTCAACGGCGGGTGCCGCAGCACGGCGACGATCTTGTTCGCCATGTCGTCGATGTCCCAGAAATCGACTTTGAGCGCGTGCGTCAGCACTTCCGATACGCCCGACTGCTTGCTGATGATCACCGGGGTGTCGTTCCGCATCGCCTCAAGCGGGGCGATGCCGAACGGCTCCGACACGCTGGGCATCACATAGCAATCGGCCATGCGGAAGACTTCATCCACCTGCTTGCCGCGAAGGAAGCCGGTGAACGAGAAGCGGTGACCGATGCCCAGCGCTGCGGCCTCTTCGATCGACCGTGTATACATATCCCCGCTGCCAGCCATGATGAACTTGGTGTTGGGGACCTTTTCCAGCACGCGCTTGGCCGCGCGGACAAAGTACTCCGGCCCCTTCTGCATCGTGATCCGGCCGAGGAAGAGCACGATCTTGTCGCGGGCCTCGATCCGCGCTGCGCTCTGCGAAATCGCGGACTCGTTCTCGATCCCGTTGTACACCACGCCGACCTTCGCCGCATCCATCCCGTACCGCTTCGTACAGATGCTCTTGGTCAGTTCGCTCACCGCAACCACGCGCATCGCCCCGTGCATGCCCCGCCGCTCGATGTCATACACCCGCTGGTTTGGATGATCCCCCGCCCGGTCGAACTCGGTCGAGTGCACGTGCACCACCAGCGGCTTGCCGCTGATGCGAGCCATCGACAGCCCCGCCGGGAAGGTCATCCAGTCGTGCGCGTGGATGACATCGAACCGCTCGTGCCGGCCGAGCGCAACGACAAGCCGCGCGTACCGCTCGGCGTTGTCGACCATGTCGCCTTCATATCCCGCGCCCGCCCCGCCGCCAACGCCTGCGGCACTCCCCATCGCACCGTGGATCAGCTGCGGATCAACACCCTCCGGCCACACCAGGGGCGCGCCATCGGGTCCCAGCAGCGGCAATCCATCAGGCCCGATCGCCGGCATTCCTGCCTTCGCCGCCACCGGCCCGCCTCCGCTTGCGCAACCCTTTGCGGCAAACTCCGGGTATGGGCTGGAAAACGACGCCGGGAGCGCGTGGAACGTCGTTCGCGCAAACTCAGCCATCGTGTACGAATCGGCGCCGACAAACTGCCCCGCCGCGGCGGTCGAGCCCGGCGTCGCGGTGACGCTCGTGCCCACGCCCCCGAGCGAATGCAGCACCGGGGCATCCGGCGGCAACGCGCGGATCGCCTCGGGGCTCAGCAGTCGGATGTGCGATGACTCGGAGCTCTCCACCGGCTTGGGCAGGATGAACACCACCTCGTGGCCCAGACGATCGAGCGCCTTGGTCAGGCCATAGCAGGCGGTCCCCAGACCACCCGCGATGAACGGCGGAAACTCCCACCCGAGCATGAGGATCCGCATCGTTTACTCGTCCTCATCCGCGGCGTCCATGTCCCCGAGCCGGCGGAAGCACGCCTCGTACGCCAGCAGGCACTTCGCCGAGATCCCCGCAGCATCCGGTGCATCCGCGCCGATCGGCAGCGGCGAGCGGAACGTGTACAGCTTGTCCGGGCTTCGGAAGTGCTCAAACGTGAGCGTGCTTCCCTCATACCCGACGTCATAGAGCTCTTCATCAAGCAGCTCTTCGAGCTTGTCCCCGGTGTTCATCAGGTGCGCCTCGATCGACTGGCTCAGCCAGCGATTGTCGGTGACCAGCGAAACCCAGACCTTGCCGCCTTCCTCAAACAGGCGATACTCCGCAGCTTCCGCCGAGTTCTTGGCCGCGCACGCCAGCATCGGGGGGTTCTTCTTGACCTCGACCGGCCCGAACACACCCGACCGGCTTGCGACAGTACCAACCGCCTCAAACAGGCGGATCGCGGCGGGGCTGGCTTGGGCTGGTGAGGTGGTCATTGTGGGCACGGGGTGAATCGGGCGACAGTTTAGGCGCGGGGGATGGGGATGATCGTGAAATGGCGCGAGGCCAGGACTTCTGCGCGAACGCCCGAGGCGCAACTGCGTCACTCTGTCGCCAGAACTTCGAGGTAACGCCGGTAGCGATAAACCCTGTCCCGCTCAAGGCCTGTGGTCTCTTCCAGAACTTTGAGCGAGTGAAGCAGCGCAATCGCCTTGGTGGCCGTCGGCTTGCTGATCTTCAGGAGCTTTGTCACTCTGGCGACCGTCACGATTGGATAGACGGGAAGGATCTCAAAGAGCTGGACCGTTGACACGGTCGCGGACCGATGGGCAAGGAGCCGCTTTCGATCCTCGCAGATCAACGCAAAGATCCGCGTCGCCGCGGCAACGCCGTCATCCGCCGCGATCCGGACACACTCCAGAAAGAACGCAGTCCAGCCTTCCCAGTCACCCTCGGTCCGCACCGCCGCGAGCCGCGCGTAATACTCCTGCTGTTGCCGCTTGATCGCCACGCTCAGATACAGGAGCGGGGAGCGCATGACTCCCCAGTGCTCGATCAACAGCGTGATCAGCAATCGCCCGATGCGTCCGTTTCCATCAAGAAACGGGTGGATCGTCTCGAACTGCACATGCGCAAGCCCCGCTCGCACGAGCGGCGGTAGTGAATCGGGAGCGTGGATCCAGTGCTCCAGATCCGCAAGGCACCCGGCCACGGCATCGGCAGGCGGTGGAACGAACCTCGCGTTTCCCGGACGGGTACCGCCAATCCAGTTCTGCGACATCCGGATCTCGCCGGGCCGCTTGCCCTTCCCGCGAGCGCCCGTCATCAGCCGCTTGTGTGCCGCGCACAACAAGCGAGCGCTCAGTGGAACGCCGTTCGCCCTCAATATCTCTCTTCGGGCGCAGGGACGGAGGCCCGGACTTGCTCGCCTACGAACGTGCCCACGCGATAGGTATCGGTCTGGCGAGGCATGGCTGGTAAAGTCCTCTTTACCAGCGACCACGGCCCATGAGTTCCGCCGCGGCGCGGCTGTCGATTCCAAAGATGGAAGGCAACTGCTTCGCGTTGAAAGTACATAGGATCAGCTTGGTGCTTTCCGCCTCACCCCACCAGCCCCACACTCCGGAACTCGTGCTGCGGCAGCACCGCCTTGATGTTCTCGTTGCCAAGGAAGTTCCCCACCACCTCGCCCAGCACATCCCGGAAGTCGGTCGTGTGCTGCAGGTCGCGACGCTCGTGGAGTTGATCCGGCGCAAGCCCCGGCCACTTGCTCACCACCTTCCTCGCCGACGAATCCCCACCACCCCTCGCCGCGGCGTGCCCACGCTGCACCGCCCCGCCCACCAGGAACATGCAGTTCGCCCAGCCGTGATCGGTGCCGCCCGTACCGTTCTCCGCCGCGGTACGCCCGAAATCGGTCAGCGTCGCAACCAGCACATCGTTCATCCGGTCGCCCAGGTCGCGCGTGAATGCCGCGACCGCATCGCCAAGCTGCTGGGTTAGATCGCCAAACGTCCCCGTGCCGCCGCGGCCCTGGTACTGGTGTGTATCCCACCCGCCCAGGCTTACCTCCACCACCTCCAGCCCCAGGTCCGCCTTGATCAGCCGCGCAACCTGCCGGAGCTTGTCGCCCAGCGGTGTCCGCGGATACTCAACCGCAGGCTTGTATTCCTGAGACGTCACCGCACGCAACTGATCCAGCCCGTCGAGCGTTGTGCCCGCGGTCTGCGAGAGCAGATCTCGCGCGGCATCCCGCTCGCCCGCCCCGTCAACTCCCGCAACGCCGTACGCGTGCTCAAGTGCCGCCGCGACCGTTTTCGGATCGACCCTTCGCGATGCCGGAAGCGTCAGGTCATCAAGCCCGCGTACCGCAAACGCCGACGCCTTCCCCTGCATGATCCGCGGCAGCGTGTCCCCCACCGAAACCGCGCGGAGCACGGCTCCTTCTTTGCCAGTCGATGTCGCCAGATGCCGGTTCAGCCAGCCGTCAGAGTTGATCGTGTTCCCCGCGACACCCGTCTCCCACGTGTCCTGTTCTTCAAAGTGTGACCGAGTGTTGCGGTCATAACCCACCGCGTGGGCCGCGACCGCGACCCCTTCGTCAAACAGCGGTTTCATCGCGCCCAGCCGCGGATTCAGCCCGAAGTACCCATCAAGATCAATCGCCCCGGAGCCCGCCTCGCCGCCGCTCACGCCGGGCTTGGGTACCGCCAGCGACTTCCGCAGCGAGTAGTAGTGGCTATCTGCGTGCGGCACAACCAGGTTCAGCCCATCTGCCCCGCCCCGAAGGAAGATGCACACCAGCGTGCGCCCGGCAGTCACGGCCCTGGGTCGCAGACCCAGAAATCCCGCCGAACCAAGCGCCGGCGCAACACCGAGATAGGTCAGCGCAGCACCGGTCGACTGAAGAAAGTATCGCCGGGTCAAATGCATGGGTCATCTCCTTCACCACAGACCATTCACCACTCGCTACTTGATTCCCGCCTCCGGCGTCTGCGCGACAAACGTCGAAACCGCACGCACGCGCTCATCCCGTTGGCCTGTTGTACCGGACAATACGTCCCTCGCCGCGGCGAAGGATCGCTCCCCCAGCACCCTGCCCGTCAGCCGCAGCGCGACCGTATCGATAATCTGCCGCGCCTCAAGCTCGGTCGGCTCATCACGATTGCGCTCCACATGCCGCAGCTCTCCCGGCGCCAGCGCCACAAGCTGCCACTCCGCCCGCCGCGCCAGCCTCCACCGCTGCAGCATCGCGTTGGAGGACATCGAATCTGCATCCGCCTCGGGGTAGCCATCGGGTGTCGGTCGCTCAAACAGCCCCTGCCCCGACGACTGCATGAACTCGCCGACCGCATGAGCGTTCGTCTCCCCGGTCACCCGCGCCATGCGCACTCCAAAGTCGAGCGGGTGCGCAATCCGCGGCTTGGTTGCCTCCCGCCAGAATGCCGGGTGCTGCGCCATGTCCCGCAGCACCGCCTGCATCTCGCCGCCACTCCGGGCAAACGTGCTCGCCAGTTCCTCCACCAGGTCTTCCGGCGCGGGCGTGCAGCAATAGTGCTCCACCAGCTTCCGGCAGATGAGTTTCCCAGTCGACGGGTGTGAAGCGAGCAGCTCTAGCGCGGTATCTACCCGCGCATACCGGTCCCGTGCCGGCGTCTCCGGGAACGCGAATCCCAGCACCGTTCGCTCGCGCGGGTCGCTCAGCTTCGGGTCAAAGCGGAACATCTCCACCGCCACACCTTCCCCGCCCATTCCCCCACGACCATCCGCGTGCCCCGCCGTGCTCCACCCTGTCAGGATGCACGCCAGGCTGGTCACATCTTCCTGTGTGTACCCGCCATGCACACCGAGCGTGTGCAGCTCCATGATCTCGCGCGCATAGTTCTCGTTGATCCGCCGCGCATATGACCGCTCCTGATCCAGGTACCGCAGCATCGCGGGGCTCGTCGCGCTTGCCCGCAGTAGATCGACAAACGGCGCAACCCCCAGCCGCGCAAACGCTTCATGCTCATCCGCTTTCCGCCGCCCCTCGGTCTTGCGGATGTATGTCGAAAAGTGGTTCTGCGCCCAAAGCACAAAGCGCGCCCGCACAGGGTTCGGCGTCGTCAGCGTGTGCGACAGCACCCGCCTCACCACGTCATACTCCCCACGCGGGTTGGGGAAGCGCACCGACGCAAGCCCGATCGCAGCGAGCTCACCCTCAGTATCGAGCGTCCCGGACAACTCCTGCATCAGGTAGTTGTCCGCCCCACGCAGCAGAATCTCCGCGAGGTCGCGCTGGCTCGGCCCGAAGCCGAAGCGATCGAAGATGACCACCGCCCGCTCATACTCTGTCGGCAGCGCGGGCCGCTGGGCCAGTACCTCGATCTCGCGATCAATCGAATCGAACGTGGTCCAGTCGTGGGTCCACGCGCGAACGCTCAGCCTGTGCCTACCGGCCGACAAGCCCGCGACTGAGTACTGAATGACAAACGGTCCCGCGCGCCGGGCCGTATCCATCACCATGCCCGACGGTTGCCCGTCGATCAGCAGTTCCAGCTTCCGCACCAGCGTCGCGCTTGTCGGCTTGACCACCACCGCGCCCTGACCAAACACCTTCGAAGCGCCTGCATTCTCATGCGGATACGTCACCGCCAACCGCGGCCGGATGTCCGCCGCATTCACCATCGGCCCGACCAGCGACACCGCCGCAAGCCACGCGTTCCGGTCCCCCTTGCCCTCTTCATACCGGTCGTTTACGAACGACACCAGCAGCCGCTTGGGCCCGCGCGCGAGCTTCAATGGCTCGCGCAGCTCAAGCTCATGCGGCCCCCACCAGTTTGTCGGCACGCGCAGGCTCGCAATCGCCGCGGGCAGTGGCGAAGGCGGCTTCGATGGATCAAACGCTGCGCCGGCCGCCTCACCGGTGAGAACCGCAAACTCCAGCACCGCCGGGCCATCGAAGTTCTGCCCCATCGCCTCGGCTTCCAGGCCAAACTCCCCCTCAAGCTCATCGGGAAGCGTCAGCGCCAGCGTGGTGTTTGAGTGCAGCCCCGCGCTGATGCGATCCTCCGGCTGCTTCTCCGTGCTGCGCAGCGCACGCGTGTTCTCGCTCCACGCAGGGTCGTGCACGGTGAAGCGGTAATGCGCACTCCCGCCGCGGCCGTCACCCACATCTTCATGATCGCGCCAGCTCAATCGCTGCTCCGGTGCCCGTGCAGTCAAGCCTGCCGCGGTCACCGCCGCCATCGACACAAAGTTGGTCCCCGCACGCAGTTGATCCGGCCGCAGCCGGAATCGCGGCGCATAGGCGTACTGGCTCGCGACCTCGCGCCCGCCAATCAACAGCGCGACCCGCGGAGCCTGAGCACGGGCCGCATCGCGATCCGCCGCGCTCTGCCACACTGCTCCGCGCAGCTCTATCTCCCCCGGCAAACTCCGCCCATCCATCACCTCCGCAAACGCGATCCGCAGCGGCCCCTCCCCCGTCGCGTTCATCGCCGCGACCGATGCCGGCCACGCGCCACCCGCATCTGCCGCGCCCGCGTCGCTCCCCCGTGAGGAGGTCATCGACATCATGGACATCATCGCGTCGGCCCCGCCGCTGCCGCCGCCATTCTCCGCCGTCGCCATCATCCCGCCGCCGCCCGACGACATCACCTGCATCGCCATCATCCCGCCCGACATCATCCTGCTGCCCGCAGCGTCGTTCCCCGAACCCTTCGCATCCGCCACGCGCAGCAGCTCCCAACGATCCAGACGCAGGTTCCGGTCCGCGCCGCCCCCCGCATAGAAGTCATTCATGAAGTGCAGACGCACCGTCTGCTTTCCGGCGTCAAGACGAAACGGCACACCCAGCGACAGCCGGTGCCACCCTTCCGCCAGCACCGGCCCGCTCGTCACCGGAGTGTTGTCCATGCCCGTCGCAGGGTTCGCCACGATCCCGATACTCGGCAGCGTCCCCATCGAGATATCCGCCGCCGCGACAATCGCAAGCTGATACCACCCCGCGCTCTCGACCTCCACCGGGAAGCCAAAGCGCGGGAAGCTCCCGGCGTTGGAGAAGTACCGCCCGCCCGATGCGCGGCCATCCTGCTGCACCGCGCCGCGGCTGCTTTGCTGGCGCTGAGGGGGCTCATACGGGTTCGGCTCATCGACCCCGTAATCCTCTTCGCACTCTCCCATCACCATCGCGCCGCTATCGGCGCGCACGATCCGAACCACCGTCGGCAGGCTCTTCCGCTCGCGCCCCTCCGCATCCACAATCCGCGCAATGAGTCGCACCGGTCCCTCGGGCAGGTCCGCCGTATCAAACTCAAAGCACGCGTGCACCAGCGGCCCGTCATCCGCGTTGGTCGTGCGCACCGGCCGAAGCTCATCGAGCCCCTGCACCGACAGCCACGCGCCCTGCTGGGCGTGCGGCTCCCCCGCGCTGGCCGGCGCGATATCCCAGTACGACACACCCACCGAGACCTTCCCCCACACCGCCGCGCCGTTGGCCGGTCCTTCGATCGTCGGGCGGTCAAACGCTTCCATCACCGCCGACGGCCGCGAAACGACGCCGACTTCCAGTCTCGCCGCCCCTATGCGGATCGTCGCCTTCCCCTCCGCGACCGGCCGCACCACGAGGTACCCTGTTGTCTGACCCGCGAGCACTTTCGCAGGCGAAACGATCTTCAGCACGGCTTCATCGCTGCTCACCGTCTCGAAGGACTGTGCTTCCGATGACGCGCCATCGATGCGCACGGGAATGATTCGGTCGCGGCCGAGGGCGAGGAACTGCTCAGATGTCACAAAGTGCACCGAGGCTGCGACTTCGCCCGCGGTCTCCGCCGTGTTGGTCGCGGTGGGGGGAGTGGGGGGGTTGATAATGCTCGAACTTGCCTGCTCGGCCATCCCCGCCGCGGCACACATCATCGCCGCCGCCAGCACTCCGCCAACGCTCATCCGTCGAATGCTCATGCTCAGTCTCGATTTGTGAACTTTGGAGGTCTGCCGTGGGGCAAGTGGGGAAAAGAAGTGGGGCAGAAGTGGGGCAGAAGTTGGGGGGAGGAGGGAATGCCCCGCGTTTGAGGCCAGCCTTCGTAAAAACTGATACGCGACAACGTGCTGTACAGGTTACTCGACCGAAGGTGGCCGGCCAGCCTTCTCAACAGACATCAGCAACCCCTTTCAGCTCTTCCGGTCCAGCAGTCTGTAGCTCACCGCCTCGGCGATGTACCCCGGTCCGATCTCCTGCTCATACAATCCGGCCATGTCGAGCACGTTTTGGGATCAGCGGTATTCGGGCAACGACTTTGCCTACGGCGAGGCGCCCAATGAGTTCCTTGTGCAGATGGCGGATCGCCTTCCGAATCGGGGGGATGCGCTCGATATCGGCGCGGGCGAGGGCCGCAACGCGATGTTCCTCGCTCTACGCGGGCTGAACGTCCTCGCGGTCGATCAGAGCGAGGTTGGAATGCACAAGGCGCTGCAACGCGCCAAGGCCTGTGCCCTGAGCCTGCGTACGAAGGCAGTGGATCTTCGCGATCTCGAAGCCGAACCTGGATCGATCGACGTCGTCAGTTCCATCTTCGTCCACCTGCCCGCTCTGCTCCGTGCAACTGTCCACAAGCGCATCGGCGCCTGGCTGAAGCCGGGCGGACTCTTCCTGCTCGAGGCATATGCCCCTGATCAACTTGAGCGGAACACCGGCGGACCGAAGGATCCGGAGATGCTCGCCTCGTTGGAGAGCATCGTGGGCGAACTCACCGGCGAAGGAAAACTCATCATCGAGCATCAGTCCGCGCTGGTGCGCATGGTTTCCGAAGGGCGGTTCCACACCGGTGAGGCATCAGTGGTGCAGGTCTTGGCGCGCAAGCCCTGAGCGGCGCTTCACTCATCAATCCGCTCTCGTTTGCACGCGAGTGCGCACCTCATTCCGTCCACTCCCCTGCCCGGGCAGCGGCATCTGCCGCGTTCATGGGTCTCACGATTTCCGGTCCAGCAGTCTGTAGCTCACCGCCTCGGCGATGTGCCCCGGTCCGATCTCCTCCACACCCTCGATATCCGCGATCGTCCGTGACACCCGCCGGATCTTGTCATACGCGCGGGCCGACAGCCCTAGCTCCGTCATCGCCTGCCCCAGCATCGTCTGTGCATCCTCGCTCATCTGCGCCAGCTTGTCGAGCTGCCGGCCACTCAGCCGAGAGTTCTGTGTCGATGCGCCCTGCCGCGCGTCCTGCCGCTGCCGCGCCGCCAGCACCTGCTCCCGCATCTGCTTGCTGCTCGTGCCGATCGGCGCGGAAGAAAGCTGCTTCCACGGCACCGCCGGCGCCTCGACGTGCAGATCAATCCGGTCGATCAGCGGCCCCGACAGCTTGGCCAGGTACCGGTCCATAGCGCGCTTGCCAAAGTCATCCCGAGGCATATCACCCTTCGGCGTCGGGTTCATCGCCGCGACCAGCATGAAGCTCGCCGGGAACCGCACCGCCGAGTGCGCCCGCGCGATCGTCACGACATGATCCTCCAGCGGCTGCCGCATCGTTTCCAGCACATCGCGGTCAAACTCCGGCAGCTCATCGAGGAACAACACACCCCGGTGCGCCAGCGAAATCTCACCCGGCCGCGGCACCACCCCGCCGCCCACGATCGCCGCGGCGGAAGATGTATGGTGCGGTGAGCGCACCGGCCGCGTCGTCACCAGCCCCTGCCCAGGCTGCATCTGTCCCGCGGCGGAATAAATTCGCGTGATCTCAATCGCCTCTTCCGCCGTCAACGGCGGCAACACGCCCGGTAGCGCACGCGCCATCATGGTCTTGCCAGTGCCGGCCGGCCCCAGCATGATGAGGTTGTGCGATCCCGCCGCGGCGATCACGATCGCACGCTTCACCGCTTCCTGCCCACGCACATCAATGAAATCGACCGGCGCTTCCGCCGTCGCCAGCATCGCCTCGACATCCACCGGCGCGTGCGATGATGACGGCAACGCCCCCGTCAACATCCCCACGACCTCCGCGAGCGTCGAAACCCCGACCGCCTCAACGCCCGGAACCACCGCCGCCTCCGGCGCGTTCTCCCGCGGCACCACAACCCCGCGCATCCCGCGCGACTTTGCCAGCGCAGCCATCGCGATCACGCCGCGCACCGGCCTCAGGCGACCATCGAGCGCAAGCTCGCCCGCGAACAGGTACTGCCGCGGATCGATCGGCCCGCTCGCCGCCGCATCATCTTCCGCTGTCCCATCTTCCCCGAGCCCCAGCAGGTCGCCCGCATCCGAACGTGCGCGCTGTGCGCCTCCCGGCCCCGCCGCCCCGCCCGTGTTGGCACGCGAAGGTGCGATCCGTCGCCCCAGCGGAACGTTGACGCTCAGCTTTCCCGCCGCGTCACCAGGGTCGATCACGCCGTCAGCGATCAGCATGCCCACCGCGATGGGCAGGTCATACATCGGGCCCTCCTTGCGGAGGTGCGCCGGCGCAAGATTCACAACAACCTTGCCCTGCGGAAACTTGAACCCCGAGTTGCCCAGCGCCGACCGCACGCGCTCGACGGATTCTTTCACCGCCGCATCCGGCAATCCCACCACCGTCGGCCGCGGCTGCTCAGAGTCCGGCTTCACCGCGCCCAGGTCGACATCGACCTCGACCTCGCAGGCGACGGCGTCGATCCCTTGTAGCAGATAGGACTGGACTCGGGCAAGCATGCCGCGGAGTCTAACAGATCCCGCATCTTATGGCTATGCTTTTGTGGGGAGAGTCCAGCGGGCAGCCTCGCGAGCCGGATATGGCTGCCCGTCTGATGCGTCGGCTGGTAGCCCAAGCGGGCAAGCGCCCGAACGATGTTCGGTCCATCAAGGTCCCCGGGGCAGCTTTATGCCGTGATGACCCCTCATCACGGACGAAATGCAGCCGAATGACGGACGGATGATGAGCGGCTTCCGGGAAGTGGCATCGAACAGCATCACGCACCAGTTCCTTCAACACCGCCAGATCATCCGCCTGTGTGAAGATTGATGCCCCCAGTGCTCGGGCGTTGTAACCCCCTCTGGGTCTTCCTCGACGATAAAGACGATCTCACTGGCCATGGTCCAATGATGTCGGATAGTCTCAGGATGGGGCCTGAGAACCGCGGATTTGACTATGTGCGATTCAATCCGCGACCTTGCCGCCGCCACCCGCGACCTCCCCGCCGCGAGCGCCGCCCTCGCCGATCGTGAAGTGCGCTCCCGCCTGCTCGACGCCATCGCGGATGCCCTCGACGCCGCGCGTGCCGAGATCATCTCCACCACGGCTGACGAAACCGCGCTCACGCCAGAGGAACTCGACCCCGAGTTTGACCGCATGACCGGCACGCTGCGGATGTTCGCCGCGATCGTGCGAGACGGCTCCTGGGTCCGCGCCTCGATTGACACGCCCGCCCCCGCGGGCGAGAAGTCGATCGGCCCCAACCACGACGTTCGCAAGATGTTCGTTCCGCTCGGTCCGGTTGCCGTCTTTGGCGCGAGCAACTTCCCCCTCGCCTACGGCGTCTGCGGCGGCGACACCGCCAGCGCACTCGCCGCGGGATGTCCGGTGATTGTCAAAGAACATCCGGCGCATCCGAAGACTGGACGGATCCTCCATCGACTCGCTTCAGCCGCTCTGGCAAGTTCAGGCTGTGCGGGCCCACTCGGCTACATCAACGACGAAAACCCACGCGATCACGCTCTTGCGAAGGAACTTGTCGAGCATCCTGCGATTGCCGCTGTCGGATTCACAGGCTCCACTCAAGGCGGGCTTGCGTTGGAAGCGATCGCCCGGGCACGCAAGTACCCCATCCCGGTCTACGCCGAGATGGGGAGTCTGAACCCTGTGTTCATCACCCCCGCCGCGGCGCGGGATCGTGCAACGGAGATTGCCGACGCCATCGCCGACAGTTTGCTGGCGCGGGTTGGACAGCAGTGCACCAAGCCCGGCGTCGTCATCGTGCAGAGCGGCGAGGACGCTGAGCGCCTCTTCGAGCGTCTTCGGTGCCGGTTCCTCGAGGCAACGCCGCGCGCGATGCTCTCTCCCTGGATCCGCGAGCAGTTCGAGAAGCGTCTCTCTGAACACAGTCGGCCGGGCGACTGGGAAGATGCGTGGAACGACTGGCCGCCGGATCTTTCAAGACCGCCTGCTCCTGTCCTCAAGCGAGAGTCGCTCCCGTCCCTGCGTTTCTGGGAGTCGAGCCGACAGGAAACCTTCGGTCCGCACCTCACATTTGTCGGCGTCGATACCTTTTCCGAAGTCATTGAGGTGCCGCTGGAGTCGTGTCTAGCTCTTTCGCTGCACTTCGATCAGACCGATCCTCGCGACGCCGCGCTCGCGCGACTCTGTCTTCGCGCGCATGGCGCGAAGGCCGGCCGCATTTCCTTCAACTCCGTCCCCACCGGCGTCCGCGTCTGCACTTCGATGGTGCACGGCGGACCCTTCCCCGTCACCAATCGCCCCGAAACGACCGCCGTCGGGCCGCTCGCCATCGAGCGCTGGTGCCGACCCGTCTGCTTTCAGAACTGCCCGGATGCGATCCTGCCGCCCGAACTCCAGAACGCCAACCCGCGCGGCATCTGGCGCACGGTCAATGGCCAGCCGACCCGCAGCCCCATCGGCCAGTGAACATCAAACCCCGCGCTTCGCCGCTGCCCTCGCCGCGGCCAGATCGAACACCAGTCCCGGGAAGACCGTCGATTCCAGCGAGTCGCCCAGCACCGGCGGCTCGCCGAACGCGCCCTGTTGCCGCATCCAGCGGTGCACGCGGCCCGTGTCCGGATCGATCACGATGTACTCGCCCACCCCGAACTTCTCGTAGTCCTCGCGCTTCGTGATCAGGTCCATCGGCTTGGAGCCCGCCGACAGCACCTCGATGATCAGATCAGGCGGTTCGCGCAAGCTCCGCGGCACGCCATCGAGCCGCCCCGCCGCGTACACCGAAATGTCCGGTCGATACACAATCGACCTTCCAAATTCCACATCCGTATCGGGATAGACCGTCGCTCCCCCCGACGCTCGAGCCCAACGTTCGAGTTGGAAGCACAACTCGTGCACGACCCGCTGATGGCTGGGAACTGGGCTCGGCGACACCGAGATCACTCCGTCCACGAGTTCGAGGCGAGCTTCCGTCTCACCCAAGGAAAGAAACTGCTCTGCGGTCATGCGTGAACCACCGAGCGAGCCGGAGCCGGGATTGCGGGGTACCGCTGACATCCCAGAAGTATACATCTTGATTGACGCCCCAAACAAGGCCTTTACGAGTTCGTGGGTCCCCGATGCCTCCCCGCCGCGCAACTTCTGACCCCTCAAGGGGGGTCACGGCCGATATCCCCTCCGTGATTACCGAAGGCTCAACATCCGTTCGTTTGTCCGCGCGCGCACGCCTTGCCGGTACCGCCGGTGGAACCAGGGGGGAGGAAGCCGGTGGCACCGGCGCCAACGCCCGACTCTCCGCCGCGCCACCGCGCGCCAGAGCCGCCCGCAAAAAGGCCGCCGAACCCGCGGCCCCGCCCGAAGCCTCGCGCACCTTCCGAATCCAGCAGTTCCTCTGGATCGCCGGCGCGATCTTCTGGACGCTCCTCGTTCTCGCGCTCCTCAGTTTCTCCGCGGGCGATGCCCCTTCCGCCGCCATCGCCCCCCACAACAACCCCCCTGCGAACTGGATCGGGAAGTTCGGTGCCATCGCCGCGCACTACACCTATCAGCTCTTCGGCATCGGCGCATGGGTGATGATGCTTCTGGCCGGGCTTCTTCTGGGCGTCACCGCCACCGGCCGCCGAGTCTCGCACGTCCCCGTTCGCTTCATCGGCGGCCTGCTCATGACCGCCGCGGTCGCCGGTCTGCAGACCCTTGCCTTCTCCACCTCCGGTCCCATCTCCGGCCTTTCCGGCGGGCTCATCGGCACGGTCGGCGTCGCCCGCCTGGTCGAGAGCTTCAACGTCGTTGGCGCGGTCGTCTGCCTGCTGGCCATGTTCAGCATCGGCGCGGTCGTCGCGCTCGATGTCTGGGCGATCCTCGTCGCCATGTGGACCGGCAGGTTCATCGTCGCCGCTGGCCGCACCGGTGGCCGCGCTGCCCTCGCCGCCGCGCAGGCCGCTCGCCATCGCCATCAGGCCGCGGCCCTCGCCCGCACACGCGAGAACGACATCGACGACGACCAGCCCGTCGCCCTCGCCGTCGCCAGCACCAGCAAGCGTCGCGCACGCAAGGCCGAGATCCAGGCCATCGATGAAGAAGCCGGCGGCTTCGGCGCAACCGAGAGCTTTGACCCCGACGGTTCCGGCGCTCCGCCCGCCCGCATCCTGCTCGATGCCGACGACGACGAAGCAGATGCCGACGACGATCAGAGCGAGGCCGTTGCCGAAGCGGACGCGGATGACGAATCCGAGGATGCCGAGGCCCCCGGCGCGCCCCAGGTCTTCGACCCCGAGGCCCTCCGCGCCAAGATCGCCAAGCTCCCCGTCCGCTTCGCAACCCTCACCAAGCGCTCCGCGACGGAGGAAGACCTCCGAGATATCCAGAACGCCAGCGACATGGAGGGCTACCGCTTCCCCGGTGTCGATCTGCTCTTGGAGCCTGAAGGCAACTACACCCAGACCATGGACGTCTTCGTCCGCGATCAGGCCGGCGCGCTGGAGAAAGCCATCCGCGAATACGGCATCGAGGGCGAGGTGGTTGGCGTCGAATCCGGCCCCGTCATTACGCTCTTTGAGCTCCGTCTCGCCCCAGGCACCAAGGTCGCGCAGCTCCAGGCCATCTCCAGCGATGTCGCCCGTTCCCTCAAGGCCGTCAACATCCGCATCGTCGCCAACATGGCCGGGCGCGACACCGTCGGCGTCGAGGTGCCCAACACCCATAAAGAGAAGGTCCGTCTCAAGGAACTGATGACCAAGAGCGAGCTCTACGGCTCCATGCGCCTGCCCATGTTCCTTGGCAAGGACGCCTCCGGCGACCCCCTGATCGCCGACCTTGCCACCATGCCCCACCTGCTCATCGCCGGTACCACCGGCTCGGGCAAGAGCGTTTGCATGAACACGGTCATCATGTCCTTCCTCTATACCAAGAAGCCCAACGAGCTCAAGCTCGTGCTCGTCGACCCCAAGATGGTCGAACTCTCCCAGTTCAAGGACATCCCGCACCTCATGTGCCCCGTCGTCACCGAGATGGGCAAGGCCGCGGCCATCCTCGAATGGGCCGTCACCAAGATGGATGAACGCTACGAGCTGCTCGCCGAGGCCGGCTGCCGCGACATCACCGCCTACAACGAACTCACCTGGGAAGAACTCAAGGAGCGCCTGCACCTTGAGACCCCCGAGGAGGAAGCCCGCGTCCCCCGCAAGCTCCCCTACATGGTCTTCGTGATCGACGAGCTCGCCGACCTCATGATGACCAACAAGGAGGTCGAGCAGTCGATCGTCCGCATCGCCCAGAAGGCCCGCGCCGTCGGCATCCACCTCATCCTCGCCACCCAGCGTCCCCAGGCCAACGTCGTTACCGGCCTCATCAAGTCCAACATGCCCGCGCGCATCAGCTTCAAGGTCGCCTCCGGCATGGACTCCCGAATCGTCCTCGACCAGAAGGGCGGCGAGCTCCTGCTTGGCCAGGGCGACATGCTCTACCTCTCGCCGCGAAGCTCCAAGCTCACCCGTGCCCAGGGCACACTTGTCGATGACAAGGAGATCCGCCGAGTCGCCAAGTTCATGCGAGAAGTCGCTTCGCCCACCTTCGAGCGCCAGCTCATGCAGCTCCGCCCCGGCGCAGGCGCCGGCGGCCCTTCCGAGGAAGAAGCACGCGACGGTCTCCAGGCCGCGCAGCAGGACCCGCTCTTCGACAAGGCCGTCGAGATCGTCATCGAATCCAAACGCGGCAGCGTTTCCATGCTCCAGCGCCGGCTCGCCATCGGCTACACCCGCTCCAGCCGCCTGGTCGAGGCCATGTGGCAGGCCGGCATCGTCGGTGAGCACAAGGGCACGGTCGACCGCGATGTCCTCATCTCCCAGGACGAATGGCAGGCCATGAAGGCCCAGGCCGCCGCGGACGCAGCAGCCACGGGCGGCGAGGTCGTTGACCCCAATATCGGGGAAAAACTTCGCTCCGCTCAGGCAAACGCCAATACCGAAGGTGCTATCGACGCCGAAATCGATGACATGGAGGTCACCGACGACGAAGATGTGGATACCGACCCCCCATTTGATGTGCAGACCCGGACGAACCGCCCCCGTTCTTCCAAAGGCGTTTGAACATCCCTTGAACCAGCGTCTGTAACTCGCCGACTCCCAGAGGCGTAATCTCTCCGGCACTGGAGCCGGGAATGCTGCGCACCGCGCGCATCCCCGCGGCCTCTATTCCACAAGCACCTCCCGACAAGCGGGGAGTCCTTGTTCCCAACAATACCGATACAGAACCTCTGGAAAGGAATCCCCCCAATGACCCGTCCCCGTGGAATGATCGTTTGCGCCGGTTTTGCCCTTGGCCTGACTTCCGGCGCGGCCATCGCCGTGCCGCCCGTCTTTGAGAAAGCCCCCAAGGACGCGATGTTTGTCATCGCCATTCCCAGCGCTTCCAAGTTTGAGAAGAGCATCCAGTCCCTCACCACCGCCGCCGAGTTCCCCTTCCCCCTGCCGGGTGTTGAAGAACTCTTGGCCATGGGTGGGATGGGCAATGGCATCGACCTCTCCAAGGGCATCGCGATCGTCGTGATGCCCTCCGCTGCCGACGCTGACCCTGCCGACGTGGCCGACTTCCAGAGCCGCGCCGTCGTCATGGTCCCCGTCACCGACTACAACGCCTTCCTCCAGAACTTCGGTGCCAAGCCCTCCGCCGCGGGAGGCATCGACACACTCAGCCTCGAAGGCAGCGAGGTCTTTGCCCGCAACATGGGCGATGGCTACGCGCTCTTCTCTCCCAAGCAGGAGTCGATCACCGCCTTCAAGGGCGGCAACCCCGGCGTCAAGGCCGACATGGGCAAGGTCGGCGAGCGCATCTCGGATACGTCGGACCTCGTCATCCTTGTGAACATGGACGTCGCACGTCCCTTCATCGAGCAGAGCGCCAAAGCGGCCAAGGAGCGCATGGCCGATCAGTTGGCCATGATGGGCATGGAGGGCGGGGACGATGCCCAGAGCCCCATGGTCGCATGGCTCACCGATGCCGTCGTTTCAGATGCCCGCACCCTCGTCGCCGGCATGAAGGGCGGCGGTCTTGGCGCCGCGTTCGAGATGTCCGCGAACTTCAAGGAGGGTTCGCCCATGGCGGGCGTGTTCCAGGCCGCGGGCAACGCGAGCACCCTGCTCTCCAAGCTCCCCGGCACGCAGTACCTTCTGGCCGGCGCGGTCGACACCAGCTCGCCGGGCATGAAGAAGATGCTCCGCGACATCGCAGACAAAGCCAAGGAGGGTGCCGCTGCCGAAGCGCCCCAACTCCTCAGCGGGTCAGTGGCCGACGCAGATGGTCAGTCCTTCGTCATCGGTATGAACCCCACCATGCTCATGGGCGGCGGAGTCCTGACCAACACGGTCAACTTCACCAGCTCCCGCGAGCCGGCCACGGTCATCGCCGCGATCAAGTCCGACATGGACACCATGAACGGTAAGACTTTTGAAGGCATCAGCTACACCTCTTCCTTCAAGGACAAGGCGGCCAAGGTCGGCGAGAAGTCCGTCGATGTCTGGCAGGTCAAGATGCAGGCCGAGAATGGCGGCGGCATGAGCACCCAGGCCATGTCCATCATCTTTGGGCCCCAGGGTGGCCCCGGCGGCTACGTCTCCGAGGTCAACGGTGGCGTCATCCGCACCTTTGCCAAGAACTCCGCGCTCATGTCCGCCGCGTTCAAGTCCGCGGAAGGCGGCGAGAACTTCGCCTCCGACACGCTCGTCAAGCAGGTCGCCGGCCAGCTTCCCTCCGGCCGCATCGCCGAGCTTTACATCGGTTCCCGCAACATCGTCGACATGCTCGTCCCCATGGCCGCGATGATGGGCGTGCAGGTCGATCTCGATGCCATCCCCGCCCAGCTCCCCCCCGTGGGCCTGGCAGTCTCCGGCGAAGGCGGCTCGGCTCATCTTGCCTTCTTCATTCCCGCCCCCGTCATCAAGACCATCTGGGTCATCGGCCAGGGCCTCGCCCCGCAGCTTGAGGGAATGGGAGGCTTTGGCGACATGGGCGAAGAGCCTGCCGCCGACGAACCGACTGGACAGCCACGCTTCTGACGCTATACTGATTCCATCAACTAGCCCCCCCCCCCGAGGGCTCGCTGGCAACGTGCCGCGGGCCCTCTTTATTTTTGCCTTGAGCAGTTCACGCTGGCGACAACATGCCTCCCCGTGTCTGGAATCTTGTTCATCACAAGGCGATCCCGCTCGATCGCCCCATCCTCATCGCCATACTCAATCTGACCCCCGACAGCTTCTCTGATGGAGGGAACCTTCCCTCATCAGACGCCGCTGCCCGCGCCGCCGCCGAGGCGATACGCGATGGCGCGCACATGCTCGATATCGGTGGCGAATCGACGCGGCCCGGCGCAGCACGCATCCCCGCCGATGAACAGATCCGCCGCGTTGTGCCCGCAATTCAGGCAATCCGCAAGCAGAATCCCGATATTCCCATCAGTGTCGACACCACGCTCGCCGTCGTCGCCGCCGCCGCGCTCGATGCCGGCGCAGACGCCGTCAACGATGTCGCGGCCGGACTCGAAGACGTCGACATGCTCCCGCTGGTCGCCCGCCGCGGCGCAGGCATGATCCTCATGCACCGCCTCCGCACGCCCGATCGCGATCGCTTCTCCGATCAGTACCGCTCGCTCCCCCAGTACCCCGCGCCCGGCGGCGTAGTCGGTGCTGTCACCGATTTCCTGTCCGGCCGCGCGGGCAACGCCATCGCCGCCGGCATCGATCCCTCCCGAATCGTCCTCGATCCCGGTCTGGGGTTCGGGAAGTCCGTGCAGCAGAACCTCGAACTTATCCACAACACCCCCCAGCTCTCCGCGCTCGGGTTCCCGGTCCTCAGCGCGCTCAGCCGCAAGAGTTTCACCGCCCGGGCTGCCGGCCTCGGCCCCGACACGCCCCCCAAGTCCCGCGTCGACGCCTCTCTGGGCCTCTCTGTGGCACACCTCTGCCGGGGCGCAAGCCTCTACAGAGTCCACGATGTCCGCCCCCACCACGAAGCCCTCACCGCCGCGTGGTCGGCGATCTCGCCCGGCTTCCAATCAGAACCCTATCGGACCAGCCCATTTTCTGCGCGGTGATGGGGCATCTACGGTTTCCCGGCGTAGAATCGCCGCTGGCGTCTCGCGGCCAATGTGGCCGGGAAAGCACCAGCCGGGCCCGGCAGGATGCCTTGCCCGTCACCGGCGACCTCCCCGCCAGTCCCCCCCGGATTCCGATTACACAAGGACTCTTCTCGTATGGCAAGCGCAAACGTCATCGAGTTCACCGACAGCAACTTCCAGGCCGAGGTCCTCGCCTCCGACCAGCCCGTTCTGGTCGATTTCTGGGCCGAGTGGTGCATGCCCTGCAAGATGCTCACCCCCACCATCGAAGCCATCGCCGATGAGTTCAAGGGCAAGGTCAAGGTCGGCAAGGTCGACACCGACTCCAACCGCGACACCGCCGTGAAGTACGCCATCTCCGCCATCCCCACCGTCATCATCTTCAAGAATGGCGAGGTCGCCAAGAAGTTCGTCGGCCTTCAGAGCAAGAACGACTTCGTCGCCGCGCTCGACGCCCTCTCGAAGTAATCACCACCCCCACGCGTTTGGCGCCCCGGTCCGGCCCCGGAAATCTGTGAGAACCAACCCATGGCGGGCAAGAACGGCAGCAACCCAGTCGAGGCAGGCGCCGCCGCAAAGAAAGCCTCCCTCCGCTCCGGCATCACCAACCGCCGCATCCGCTGCGGAGTTGTCGGCGTCGGCCGCATGGGTCGCCACCACGCCCGCGTCTACCACCAGCTCCCCGAGACAGAACTCGTCGGTCTGGTCGACGCCAACCTCGATCGCGCCGGCGATGTCGCCGACCAGTGGGGCTGCCGCGCGTTCTCCTCAGTCGAGAAGCTCATCTCCGCCGGTGTCGATGCCGTCAGCGTCGCCGTCCCCACGACCCACCACCGCCGCGTCGCCGAGGAACTCCTGGCCGCGGGCGTCGCATGCCTGATCGAAAAGCCCCTGGCCGGCAGCGTCGAAGATGCCTGGGCGATCAAGGAAGCCGCCGAACGCTCCACCGGCGTGCTCATGGTCGGCCACATCGAGCGCTTCAACCCGATCATGCGCGCCCTGCAGAAGGAACGCGCAAACGGGGTTCCCATCGTCCCCCGCTTCATGGAAGTCCATCGCGTCAGCCCCATGACCTTCCGCTCCGTCGATGTCGGAGTCGTCATGGACATGATGATCCACGACCTCGACGTCGTCCTCATGCTCATGGGCGGCCACGAACCCGTCGAGATCTACGCCTCCGGCGTCCCCGTCATCACCGAGCACGAGGACATCTGCAACGCCCGCCTCGTGTTCGATCTCCCCGTCGGGCCCGACGGCAAGGGCGGGGGCAAGAGCGTCGCCAACGTCACCGCCTCCCGCCTCGCCCTCAAAACCGAACGCATCACCCGCATCACCGGCGAGAACGCGTACATCAAGATCGACTACGCAGCCAAGAAGGGCACCATCATCCGCCGCATCGCCAACGAGCTGCAAATGGATGAGTGCCGCGATCAGCTCCGTCGCGGCGTCGATCTCACCGACCTCAAGTGGCAGGAACTCGTCAACATCGAGAACCTCGTCATCGACGACGCCGAGCCCATCGTCGCGGAGATCCGCGCATTCCTCGAAGCCGTCAAGGACGGAGCACAGCCCGAGATCGATGCCACCGCCGGGTTCGTCAACGTCCGCACCGCGCAGCGCATCGTCGAAGCCACCCGCGCCGACTGGCCCACCTGGAAGACCAAGCCCCAGCTCACCGTGTCGATCCCCAGTCGCCCGGCAGTGCCCGCCGCGACCACCTGATCGCGAAAGCGTGAAACGGGCATCCCTGCCCGTGCTTCCTGCTCAGCCGCGAACCTGCGCTCTTGCGCATTCGCGATGCCTTGCTCACGCCCAGCTCGCAGCGCATCAGGACGCGAAGCTCACTCGCACCCGCGATACCAATCGGCCAGGAACACGAAGATGTCAACCACCTCGGTCGCTCCCGAGTGGTCGTAATCCGCGTTCCCCTGGAACCAGCTCGACAGGAAGCTGAAGATGTCCTGCGTTGTCAATGCGCCCGACCCGTCATAGTCAGCCGGGCACGGCGACGGGTTGCTCGGCCCGCTGAGCCGCGCCACGATCACCGCCTCATCCGGCACGCTCACCGTTCCGGCATCGATCACAAACACCACATCGCCGCTGTCGTTGAACGCGCCCGTCGTTCCCATTCGCACCGTGCGGAGCTGCACGCTCCCCGTCGGCAGCGACAGGCTCCCACCCTCCACCGCAACCACCCACGCCGAGCGCTCAGGCTCGCCCGCGATGATCGCAGTCCGCGGCGTCATCATGCTGTCGTTCACATCTACAACCGTCGCCGTGAACACCGCCTGGCCCTGGCTGTTCACATGCAGATCAACGCCCGTCTGCGACAGCGTCGTGATCCGGTAGTTCCCCAGCTGGTCGCCCTCGCGGCACACAAGCCGCAGCCCCGGCTCCTGATCCGGAGCCCACAGGAACACCGCTCCGTCGCTCGCGCTGTTCACGCCCGGCCCCTCGAGCTTCGCCGCCAGCGCGACGTGCCCCGA
>JBBRUT010000030.1:0-30723 GCA_038247555.1 Phycisphaerales bacterium
GGTTTCGACTCGAAAGGCATCTGAACACGGTGCACGTCGAATACGCTAGGACGAGCCAGCGTTTGGGAGGAGGTGCACTATAGCGGCGTTTTCGAAGAGTTCGGAGATTCAAGCAAGTGCGCACGACGTCTTTACGTGGCATCAGTCTCCCGACGCGCTCAAAGAGTTGATTTCGCCTTGGGAGCAAGTGACCGTCGAGCAGCAACCCGCATCGTTGGTCGACGGGGCGCTCGCTGCGCTCGTGCTGCACATCGGCCCAATGGAGTTGCGATGGGTCGCGCGGCACCGGGACTTCATCGATCGCTGCGAGGAAGGGGGCGAGTTCACCGACGGGCAAGTCTCCGGTCCGTTCGCGTCGTGGATACATCGGCACATGGTGCGGGCGACGGGACCAGCGAGCTGCGTGCTTGAGGATCGCATCGAGTATGCGATTCCGCTGGGGCGGCTCGGAGAGCTGATTGCGGGCTGGCATGCGCGGAAGAAACTGAAACGGATGTTTGATTATCGGCATGATGCGACCATCTCGGCGCTACAGGCATCGAGGAGTAACCGTGGCCAGTGACATTCCGCGAACAACTCTGAACCCGGCGTGGATGCGTCGCTGGCTCGTGGCCGCTGGTGCCTACAACGTTGTGTGGGGGGCCGCGATGGTCCTTGCGCCGATCTGGACGCTGAAGATGTTGGGTGTGTCGCCACCGACCACGGAGTTGTGGCCGCAGTTGTGGGCGTGCATTGGGATGATCGTGGGTGTGTATGGGCTGGGCTACTTGATCGCCGCTCGGGATCCGGTGCGACATTGGCCGATCGTGCTGGTGGGCCTGCTGGGAAAGATGTTTGGTCCCATCGGCTTTGTCGACGCGGCGATGCGAGGCCAGCTCCCGTGGTCGATGGGCGTGACGATCCTCACGAACGACCTGTTGTGGTGGATTCCGTTCTCGATGATCCTGTGGCACGCCGCGCGGGTTGCGCAGCCATCGCCGCCCGCAGGAGAGGTCTCTCTCGACGCGGCGCTGGATGGGCTGCTCGATGACCAAGGCCGAGCGCTTCGCGCTCTAACGGACGATCGGCACACACTCGTGGTGCTACTCCGACATTCTGGCTGCGCATTCTGCAAGCAGACGCTTTCCGATCTCGCGAGGCAGCAAGCCGATATCGAGAAGGCTGGTGTGGGCCTTGCGGTGGTGGGCATGACGGCGTCGTCCGAGGGGCTTCGTGCACTCGGCCAGCAGCATGGACTCACCTCAGCGACCTGGTTCGCGGATACCGATCGGCTGCTGTACCGGGCCATGGAGCTAGGGCGCGGATCGTTCCTCCAGCTCTTTGGTCCGCGTGTCTGGTTCGGTGGTGTGCTTGCCGCTTTGCGGGGGCACGGCATCGGCAAACTTGAGGGCGACGGTTTTCAGATGCCTGGGGCATTCGTGATCCATCGTGGCCGCGTGGTTCGCGCATACCGCCATGCCACCGCGGCCGATCGCCCGAACCTCAAGGAGTTGGCGTGCCCGATCAACTAGTAGCATTGATCCCGATAGCCCATGCCAGCGCGACGTGGTTCATGGTCGGACTGATCTGGTTCGTCCAGATCGTGCATTACCCGATGATGGGAGTGGTCACTGCCGACGCATGTCCGGCATTCGAGAAAGCCCACCAGCGGCGAACGACATTGATTGTCGGGCCGGTGATGCTCTTGGAAGCTGGTTCTGCGCTGCTGCTCGTCCTAACGCCGCACGCACAGTTCGTCGGCATGCCGATGGGATGGATCGGCTTGGCTCTTCTCGCTCTCATTTGGGTCTCGACCTGTGCCGTGCAGGTTCCCCTGCACGCCAGGCTGGCATTGGGCTTCGACAGAGCAGTGTGGCACCGGCTGGTGGCTTCAAACTGGTTGCGGACGATTGCTTGGAGCGTTCGGGGGATCATTGCTCTCGTGTTGTTGAGATAGGCATGTGGCATTGGGATGAGCCGGGCACAACCCGTCCCACAAACAAGGAAAGAGACTTTATGAAGGATCAAAAGTGTCTCGTCATCGGTGCAGCAGGGGGTATCGGTCGAAGGCTCGTAGAGCTGCTCCATCGTGACGGCTGGTCTCTGGTTCTCGCGGGCCGGACACTGGACGCGCTCAAGGAAGTGGCCGCGACATGCGCGGGTCAGACGGCTGTTGTGGACGCGCGGGACTTTGACGCGGTAGACGCGGTGTTTCAAACCCACCCCGGCATAACCGGAGCGGTGAATCTGGCTGGGTCGATCCTGCTCAAGCCGGCGCATCTGACGACGATGCAGGACTTTGACGAGACCATCGCGCTGAATCTTCGCACGGCATTCGCGCTCACGAGAGCGGCGGGCAAGCACATGAAGAGCACCGGCGGGAGCGTGGTGCTGATGTCGTCGTGCGCGGCGGGGATCGGACTACCGAATCACGAGGCAATCGCCGCGGCGAAGGCGGGAGTGGAGGGGCTTGTGCGTGCGGCCGCGGCAACGTACGCGGGGGCTGGCATCCGTTTCAATGCGGTGTCACCGGGGCTCGTCGCCACGCCAATGGCCCGGCGGATCACCGAGAACGAGGGTGCCCTGAAGGCATCGGTCGCGATGCATCCAATGGGGCGGATCGGACAACCAGCCGACGTCGCGCGGGTGATTATGCTTCTGCTGAATCCAGACAACGACTGGATCACGGGTCAGGTGTTGGGTGTAGATGGTGGACTATCTCGAGTGAAATCCCGATAGGGTGCGAAGCACTCGCTGAGAGCACACACTGCGCGTTGTGGCGGGCGACGGCGTTCGTCAGATGCACGTCGCTCGGCTCAAGCCCAGTCGCCTCCAGAAGCGTTCGAAGGTTTTGGTTGGTCGGATTATTCCCGGGCAGCCACGAAGGAAACTCGACCGAGCATTTCTCCAAACCAGCAGGATCTTGACTGACGACCAAGAGCCGTGTGTTGCAAGACGAGAGTTGCTCGCCTCGCCATTTGAGGTGTGCGCAAGTAGACGGATGTTCGCAGCCTCTGGGATTGCCCATGCTGGGGCAGCGGGCGCACGATCTGCAAGCCTGAACAAGTTGGTCGTAGGGAGTAGGGGCGGTTTCGATTCTTGATTCAAGCTATCCCCGCCGCGCCGACAGTGATGCCATCCATATCGAGGCAGGCGCAGTTCATCTGGAGGTGAACGCCGGCTCCGCAGAACTGCGGTAGTTCTGGGCGCCGATTGCATAGGCCAGGCGCCATTGCTCGCGGAGCACACGCTGGGCCTCGCGGAAACTGGTGGCTGGGTCGTAGATGTTGGTGGATTCTGAGAGGAGCCCATTGAGCTCGACGACGAGTCCAACAGGGCGTGCGGCGGTACATGTGCTCAATCACGCCCGAGCTGCGGTGGAGCCACCTCTCGTGCACCAACAAGTGGTCCCAGCATTCCGAGTTGGCGATGCAGCGCATCAGTATGAGAAAGGGCCTGGAGGGTCCTGTCTCGAATCCTGATACCATCCTCTAGGAGGTGCAGCATTCCGACATTCACATCCAGTTCGGAGATCGGAGCGAGCGCGGAGGCGGTGTTCGCGTGGCATCGGTCGCCGGGTGCGCTGAAAGCGCTGATTCCGCCGTGGGAGCGGGTGGAGGTTGAGAAGGCGCCCGCATCGCTCGGTGATGGCGAGACGGCGGTGCTGGTCATGCGGATGGGTCCTTTGAAGCTGCGGTGGGTGGCGCGGCATCGCGACTATATCGATCACGGCCCGGAGGGCGGAGAGTTTACTGATGAGCAGGTGTCGGGGCCGTTTGCCTCGTGGGTGCACCGGCACATCGTTCGGGCGACGGGGCCGGGCAGGTGCGTGCTTGAAGACCGGATTGAGTATGCCCTGCCGCTTGGCTGGGTGGGCGAGCGGGCGGCGGGGTGGCATGTTCGCCGAAAGCTGCGGAAGATGTTTGAGTTTCGCCATCGGGCGACACGCGATGCGGTGCTTGCAGAGTTGGCCGCGGGCGAGAAGCGGGGGGGCTGAACTCACGCGGAGATGCCGCGGTGTCGTCAACCGAGCCTGCGAACAAGAATATCGAACGGCACAAGCATGAGCGCGAGGGCGAGGAGCCAGGGCCAGAGGCGGAGCTGCTCGGTGCTGCGGCGTTCGGTGAGCGCGAGCGTGGCCTCGCCGATGCGGGAGACCTGTCCGGAGCCGAGGGAGCGGATCTCCTGGAGCGTGGCCTGATCGACGCCGAGCGTGCGGAACTCGGGCGAGAATGAATAGACATAGCCGAAAGGGACCGCCGCGCTTTCGGCGGCTGGGTTCTCGCCGGCGGGGGGGAGTCGCCAGGCGAACTGGTGCGACCGGCCAAACTCGCCCTGCGGGACGGTTGCGGCGTAGAGACCGGGGGAATCGCGGCGGACGGGCACGGAGTATGGCCGCGAGCTTGCATCGAAGGCGGTCAGCTCGAGAACGCGATCGGTGACGAAGTTGCCGGAGTTGTCGCGGAGATCGGCGGTGAGGTGGACGCCATCGTCGCGGGCTTCGTGGGCGACTTCGACGGAGACGTCTTTCAGGAGATCGCGTCCGGCGACGCTACGGACGAGCTGGGCCCAGAACTTGGCGAAACCTTCCCAGCGGATCCAGTCTTCGGCCCAGCGGGGCTTGGTGTCAGAAGTGAACGCCGCGGCGCGGCCGAGGCCGCTGCGCCACTTGGCGAGGATGGGATCGCCGGCATCGGAGATGAGGATGGTCTTGGCGGTGTCGCGCGCGGTGGTGGCGACGTAGCCGCCCAGGGGAGGGAGATCATCGCCGTCGAGTTCGAGCAGTGATTCGTCATCGGCGATCTGGGAAGTGGTGACGAGCCGCTCGATGAGCATGCTGTTGGAGGCGCGGAGGGCTTCGCGCGTGAAGATCTGGGGGATGCTGTAGAAGTCGTTGGTGAAGTAGGCTCTTCCGCCGCCGGCCTGGGCGATCTGCTCGAGGAGCTTGATGTCGGCGCCTTCGCCGATGCCGATCGTCGAGATGGAGATGCCCTCGGAGGCCATGAGCCCGGCCATGTCGGGATAGCCAAAGCCCTGGGTCTGGCCGTCGGAGAGGATGATGACGTGCTTCTTGCGGGCGTTGCTCTCCTGGAGCATCAGCTGGGCTTCTTCCAGGCCCGGGTAGAGGAACGTGCCGCCGCCGGCCTCCAGCGTCGCGATTCCACCGTTGATTGTGGCGCGATCTCCCGCGGCGGTGAGGGGGAGGACCACCTCGGCTTCGCTATCGAATCCGACGATACCGATCTGATCGCGCGGGTTGATGGCCTCGGCGGTAGCGGTGGCGGCACGCTTGGCGAGCTGCATCTTCACGCCGTCCATGCTGCCTGATTTGTCGATAACGAGGGCGATGGCGATTGACGGCCGGTTGAGATCCTTCTGGATGGGCATGAGAACAGGAAGGACTTCCTCGATGGGCGTGTTGAAATAGCCGCCGAGGCCGAAGCTCTGGTCGCCGCCGAGCATGATGAACCCGCCGCCGAAGTCCTGCACATAGGTACGGATCATCTGCATCTGCCGGATGGTCATGCGGTCGGCGGGGACGTTGCTGAGGATGAAGGCGTCGTAACCGAGCAGATCGTCGAGCGAGCGTGGAACGCCGGAGGCGGGACGGGAGTCAACCTGCACGCCTTCGAGGCCGAGGGCACTGCTGAGGTAGGACTGCTGGGCTTCATCCGAATCGACGTAGAGCACGCGGAGCTCGCCGGGGACGACCGCGACGGCCTTGACGCGATTGTTCTCGACGCGGGTGTCCTGCTCGGCTCTGACGGCGACATCGATGGTGTGGAAGCCCTTGTCGCGGAAGTAGAGGCCGGGAATCGTGAGCGAGTTCTCGCCGACTTTGAGCTGTCGCGACTCTTCGGCAATGGCAAAGCCGTCGCGGTAGATGATGATCTTGGCGGGGGTAGCGACGGTGCTCGCGATGCGGAGATCGGCGGAGAAGCCCTGATTCACGCGGATGCCGGTGGGCAGGGTGAGCTCCGCCGCGGCGACCTCGGGGGGCATGGGCTTGTCGAGGGCGACGGTGTGGACAGCATACCCGGCGGTTGCCGCCTGCTCGAAGCTTGCCTTCCAGTCGCCTCGGTTGAAGTTGGCGTCGGTGAGAAGGTAGATGGTCTTGGCCTCACCAACCTCGCCGGAGTTGATCGCAAGGCGAATCGCGGAGCGTGCATCGGAAGACTCGCCGACGACCGCGGTGCGGAACTCGGAGATGGCGTCGATGCGTTTGCGGAGCGAGTCTCTTGCGGGGTCGGTTGCGCGATCGGAGGAGAGGCGGGCAAGCTCGGTGTTGAGCGCGGGGAGGGCTGATTCGTGCAGGATCGAGTCGCGATGTTCATCAGTCCATGAGTCCCATGACCTTTGACGATCGATGAGCGTGCGGGGCTGGTCCGCAAAGAGGATGACGCTGGCGTGATGGCCTTTGCCGACGGCCTCGCGGGCGAGGCGATCGATATCGGCCATTGCGCTGTCGAGATTTTCCTTGCTGACGCTGCGGGAGACATCGAGCACGAAGAGCACGTGCTGTGAGCCGGTCTGGCGGACGAAGATGGGGCGAGAGAGCGCGGCGAGGAGGCAGGCGATGACGACCAGCCGCAGGGCGAGGCTGATGGCGCGGCCGGACGGCCCCATCTGCGCATAGCTCTGGCGCCAGAACCACCACACCCACAGCAGGAGGGGCGGCAGCGCGAGCCAGATCCAGGCGGCCTCCATGCGCATGCGCTACTCCGTCCACCTGAAGTGATAAGTGAGCCACTCGAGCACGACGGCGAGCGAGGCGAACATGGCGAGCATGAGCCAGGGCATGCCCCCCAGGAGCCGACGGGAAAGGCCGAGCTTTGCGGCGTGGTCCTCCGTGGCGTTAACGGGGGCGATGCGCGACTCGGCGGCATCGCCGATGTTCATCGCGGCGAAGGCGGCATCGTCTCCAATTTCGAGCCGTACCGCGCCGGTGTGGTGGGTCTGGGTGAGGGCGAACGAGCCGTTGACAACCGGGACGCTGGATTCCTGCGTGGTTCCGCCGCGGAGGAGCGTGAGCTTGGCTTCGGTCGTGCCGGCGGGGAGGGCGCGGGAGGGACGGATAGTCTCGCCGAGGCGATACGCGGGGCGCAGCCAGGAGGGCGCATCCTCGTGCATGAAGGAGACGGTGTTGCGGAGCAGGAGGGGGAAGGCGTTGCGGAAGGGAAGATCGCTGTCGAGGACATCGAACGTGAGAAGCAGGGTCTGCCGTTCGGGCTGCTCGATGAGCGCGATGAGCGGATCGCCCTCTGCGGAGTGCGCGAGCACGCGGCCGGGCTGACGGAGCGTGATGCGGTTGGCCTTGGCGAGCCGCGAGCCCTGGAGCGAGACGTGCTGCATCAGCGGGTGGGCGCGAGGCGCGAGGTGGATCTGCGGGGAGGCGAGCGCCTCGCCAGCGGGGGAGCCGAGTTCCGCGGGGCAGGCGTTGACGACCATGAAGCGGCCCACGGCGGGCAGGGCGTCTGGAGCCCAGCCGTTGAAGATGACCAGGTCGGGTCGTTTGAGGGAAGAGTCCGGAGCGGCCGCCGCGGCAGAAGCGGCTGGGTATTGCTCGGGCGTGAGCGTGAGGCTCTCTTCGGCCCAGACAAGCGGGTCCATGGAGGCGAGGGCCTGCTCGAAGAAGAAAGCGCTGTCGGTGGGCGTGACGAGCCAGACGACCGCGGGGCGGATTGGCTCGAGAATGGCGAACGCTTCGTTGTCGACGGCGAGAGCATCGGCGCGGTCGAGCGATGCGCGGAGAACGCCGCCGGCGGGGGCATCGATGACGATGGACTTTTCCCAGGTCCCGCCGGGTTCGGCGGAGACGAGCTCAACAGAGTCGGTTCTTCCGTCGATCTCGAGGGTAACCTGGGTTTCGAGGGGCTCATCGGAGGCGTTCACAACACTGATGAGAGCGTGGTAGTTTCCGTTCTGACGGTGGGCGCGGACGGCGAGCTGACCGATGCCGGCGTTGTCGTGGGTTGTACCGATGGGCCAGTGGATGAGGCGGTCATCGGCGGCGGTGAGGGGTGCAAGTTCGCCCGCCGCGCCGTCGGAGATGATCACGATGCAGGGATCCTGCTTGCCGGCGATGAGCTGGGAGGCGAGCTCGATGGCGTCGTGCAGCTTGGCGGCACCGGAGAAGGGCTCGACGGCGTCGCCTGCGCGGCGGATGGCGGCGGTGTCGAACGTCCAGGGCTGGAGTACCCGGGGCTCGCGGCCGGCCTCAATGAGCATCCACTCGTCGGTGACGGGTCTGTTTCCGCTGATCTCACGGAGGGCCTGCCGCGCCAGGTCAAAGCGTGTGCGGCTCTCGCTGGCTGGTTCGACCGCCTGCATGCTGGCGGAGTTGTCGATGATGACGGCGATGGCGCGTGGCTTGATCCGTCCGAGGGAGAAGATGGGGTTGCCGATGGCCAGGACGAGGCAGATGACGATGATGAGCCAGAGCAGCATCGAGAGCAGCCGCTTGAGGCGATCAAACAGGGAGTGGACGCGAGTCTTGCCGGCGAGCGCGAGCCAGAACTCCAGCACCGGCACGGTGGCGGCTCGACGCTTGATCTTGAGGAGATAGAGCGCCACCACGGCGCCGCCGATGACCAGAAACCAGAGCGCCATCGGCGCCAGCAGCATCATGCCAGCAGCCTCCCGTGCTGCAGCACATGGCGAACAAACTCATCGAACTCGACATCGGTGTCGGTCAGATCGAACCCGATTGAGGAACGCATCGCGTACTTGCGGAGGTCCGTCGTGAACGCCTGGAAGGCGGTCTTGTACCGCTTGAGCATGGAGTCGGTGATGGTGAGATTGGTCTCCTCACCGGTTTCGGCATCGTGGAGGCGCAGCTCGCCGCGGAGCGGGGGATTGCGCTCCCATGGGGACACGACCTGTACAACGTGCACCTGGTGCTTGGCAAAGCGGAGACGATCCAGGCCTGCGCGGGCCTTCTGCAGGCCGTAGAAGTCGGAGATGATGACGACGATGCCCGGTCGGCGGACGCGGGAAACGAACATCTGCGCCGTCTTCTCGAAGCCGGTCTCGGCGCCGATGGTCATGTCCTCCATGAACTTCATCAGCCGCATGACCTGACCCTTGCCGCGCATGCGCTCCAGGCCGGTTCGCAGATCGGTATCAAATGGGAGGATGCTGGCGCTGTCCATGTTGCCGAGGCCGATATATGCGAGCGCGGCGGCGATGCGGCGTGCATGGTCGAACTTGCTGGGGTCGCCGAAGTCCATGGACGCGGAGCGATCCAGCAGGACCCAGAGGTCGAGCTCCTCTTCCTGGCGGAAGAGCTTGATGTACAGCTCGCCCAGCCGGGCGAAGGCCATCCAGTCGACGCTGCGTGGGTCATCGCCGGGGGAGTACTCGCGATAGTCCTTGAACTCGATGCTTGCGCCCTTCTTGATACTCGGCCGCGCGGCGGAACGCCGGCCTCGGACAAGCTGGCGCGCGATCAGGTTCAGGGTCTCGAGCCTTTGGAGGAAGGAGGGATCGAAGAGCGGGCCTTTGGATGCGCGCGGTCGACCGCCGACGGGGCTTTGGCCCATAACCGGAAGATCGGGCTTTGAGGAGACAACGCTCACGCGCCGGGAATCCTTGGGAAGCGGGCGAGGAAGTGGCGAGGGGGACTCAGGCCGCGCGGACCGCGGCGGGCTCCTTCACGGATTCGAGGAGGCTCTTGAGGACGGCATCGCTGGTGATGCCCTCTGCTTCGGCCTCGAAGCTGCGGATGATGCGGTGGCGGAGCGCGGGGGGCGCGACTTCGCGAATGTCCTCGCAGCTGATGGTGTAGCGATCATCGAGAATCGCTCGCACCTTGGCGCAGAGAATGAGGGATTGCACGCCACGGGGGCTGACGCCGAAGCGTACGAAGCGACGGGTCATGTCGGTGGCGTGTTCGCTGTGCGGGTGCGTGCCCAGGGCGATGCGCGCGGCGTAGCGCTGGACAAACTCCGCGGCCATGACCTGTCGCACGGTTGCCTGCATGTCGATGATCTGCTCGCGGTTGAGTACCGGCTTGAGCTGGGCGTGTTCATCGCCGGTGGTGCGGCGGATGATGCCAAGGAGCTCATCTTCCCCCTGTGGACGGACATCGATCTTGTAGATGAACCGGTCGATCTGAGCTTCGGGCAGCGGGTAGGTGCCTTCCATCTCGATGGGGTTCTGCGTGGCGAGCACCCAGAAGGGGTCGGGGAGCTTGTGGGTGGTGCCGCCGACGGTCACGCGGCCTTCCTGCATGGCCTCGAGCACGGCGGACTGGGTCTTCGGGGTTGCGCGGTTGATCTCGTCGGCGAGCACAAGGTTCGAGAAGATCGGTCCCGGCTGGAAGCGGAAGGAGCGGCCGCCCTTGTCATCGGTGTGGATGATGTTGGTGCCGGTGATGTCCGCGGGCATCAGGTCGGGCGTGAACTGGATGCGCTGGAAGTCCATCTGCGTGGCTTCGCCGATCGTCCGGACGAGCAAGGTTTTGCCCAGGCCCGGCACGCCTTCGAGCAGGACGTTGCCGCCGGCCATCATGGCGGTAAGGACCTGATTGATGACCTCGCGATAGCCGACAATCCGCTTGCCGATCTCCTCGCCCAGAAGCCCGTAGTTGCGTCGGAAGAGTTCGACGCGTTCTTTGCTCAACTCGCGATGCATGAAGTGGTCCTGTGGCCGGAGCGGTCCGGCGCTCGTTGTGGACAGTGGGAAGGGCTGACGATTGGTGTGGGCGAGATCAGGGCGCGGGATCGGGGGCCGCGGGGTCGGCCGGGTGATCGGTGGCGGCGGGCTCCTTGGGGCGGATCGACTTGAAGTACTTGCGGAGATACTCGCGCTGGGAGACGGGCACAGAGTCAAGATCGAGATCGGCCTCGGCGAGCTGGACGAACTCGGCGAACAGCTCTTCGTAGCGCTTGGTGCTGCGGGCTCGTTCATCCGGGGAGACGACCTGGAACGACGTGCTGTCTCCCTGTGTCTCCATGGTGTCGGTCATCTCGCCGACTCGCTTCTCATCGTTCTTGCTGAGGTCTCCGCCATCCCACTTGGCCATGGAGCCCCAGCCGGCCTTGAGGCCGCCGCGGCCGGCCCGGTTGCCGGGCTTGTCACCGGGTTTGTCGCAGAAGCCATTGCCGTCCTCGCACTCGGAGCAGCCCTCGCCGCAGCTTTCGCACTTCTTCTGGTTCATGCGGCGCTTGAGGTCATCGAGCATGCTCTTGCGGCGGGACATGTTGTCGGAACGCTGGTACTTGCCGGCGTTGTTCTTCATCTGGTCCGCCATACGTTTGAGCGCCTCGGCGAGTTCCTTCTTGTTCATGCGGGAGGCCGCGTTTGAGGCGCCCTGGCATTCCTGCTCGAGTTCCTGATCGGCTTCGAGCTCCTTGGCGAGCTGCTCGAGGTCCTGCGCCATGGCCTCGAACTCTTCGGCATCGAGGGCGAGCTCGGAATCGTTGAGCTTGCTGGCGAGGGAGCGGAGCTCCTCGGATGCATTCTGGTATTCACCCTGCTGCATCTTCGCGGCAAACTGCTTGAGCGCGGCACTCTTGGACATCGCCTTCGCGGCCTTTTTCAGCGAGAGCTCCCTTGGGCTGATCTCGCGGCGATCGCGCTCCACTCGTTCGCTGAGCTTGGCGATCTCTTTGAGTGCATCACGCTTGTCCGGATTCTCCTTGAGCAGCTCGGCCAGGCGCTCGAGTTCTTTCTGCAGTTCTTCCTCTTCGGGAGTCAGAGGCTTTGGGAGCTGCGCGAGCTCCTTGTCGAACTCTTCGGCGATCTGCTGCCACTGCTCAGCGCTGATCTCGGGAACCTGGGCCGCGGCGGCCTGGAGCTTGGGCTGGGGCAGGAGCAGGAGCATGGCTGCCAGGAGCGCGACCGGGGCCACCAGCCAGCGCGCCGAGCGGGGAATGCGGAGGGGCAGCGCGGCCGCGGCGGGTGTGTGGCGGACGTGGAGCAGCGCATCCTCGACGATCAGGCTTGCGCGATCCTTGTGGTGATCATTCATCAGCTGGAGCGCGCTGGCAAAGCGATCCTTACCCTGGCCTGCGGCGTCGAGCGCGCGGGCCAGCGCGAGGTCGTTGATCGGCATGAGGGCCCCGGCGATTGCGCCGGCAAGGGTGAGCGCGGCGGCGGTGAGGGCCGCGGCAAGAAGCAACTGCGGAACATCCGCCGGGCCTACGAGCCACATCATCAGCACAGCGAGGCAACCTGCTGCGCCGCCGATCAGCAGGCCGTGTACTCCCCAGCGGAGCGTGTTGAGCGTTCGCTGCCTGCGGCGCAGGCCGGCGAGGAGATGGGCGACGGTCGCGGCGGATTCGGTCCCAATCATTTGATCAACTCCTGGGTCTTGGCCGCTAGAGCGTGGGTGGGGTACATGTAGATGGCCTGACGGGCAAGGCTCTGGCCGAACTGCTTCTCGCCTGCGCCGTTGGCCGCCATGGCCGCATAGAAGATCGTCGGTGCGCTGTACGTCCCCATGGAAACACCGGCTCCGTCGTTCCGCTGCGACACCCGCCATGCGTCGAGCGCTTCGCGATGCCGATCCAGCTTGTATAGCCAGTGTACCGCAAGGCTCCCGGTAGGGTCGCAGGCGGGATCGAGGTTCTGGGCGGCGGTGAGGGAGGCAAAGGCCTTGGCAAAGTCCGCCCCATAAGCATCGGAGGCATACAGACGAGCAAGCTGGAGCAGGGGGGCGGCATCGGTGGGCCGGTCCTTGGCATCGGCGCTGATCATAGCTTCGAGTGCGGCGGCTGTTTGGGCTGATTCTGCGGACATTCCGGCAAGGTGCTGCTCGCGCAGCTTTGCCTGGAGGAGGGGCGTGTGGTCGCGTGGGTCGGCCTGCTCGGCGATCTCAAGATCGAGCAGACGGGCAGCGTGGGCGTGCAGGCCGTGTCGCTGATAGGCAGAGCGGATCGCGTCGATGGTGACATCCTCCGGGCGAACCTTGGGGTCGTACCGCACGCCCACCGACGAGGCGACTGCGGCGATGGAACCGAAGTTCCCGCCGGGGGAGAATGAAGCCTGGGAGTTGCTGTATCGGCGATTGAAGGATGCGTACATCGCCTGTTGCATGACGAAAGAATCCATGCCGTAGCTGAAGGAGTCGAATGAACCCATCGGTAAGGAGCCGGCTGTCACGCCCGGACGGCCACGGTGGCGGTTGGGCGTCTCGGTGACGCTTGCCGCGAGCAGACGCGACTCGATTGCATCGGCTTGGGCGTCGCGACCGGCAGAGCGGAGCGCCATGAGCCGGGCGATGTCGATGTCGTTGCTCATGTTTGACCCGACACGCTGGGCCGCGGCGAAGATGCGCTCGAGTCGCGGGAAGTCCTTCTGCTTGTAGCATGCCCAGACGTAAAGATTGAGCTGCGGGCAGGAGGTGATGCGCTCGGGTTCGTACGCGCTCTCGACGAGATCGATCACCTTCTGTGCGTTTTTCTTTGCCTCGTAGTAGGGCAGCAGTTGCTGGAAGGTGCGTGTTGTTCCCCAGCCGGGGCCGACCTGCTTCTCAGCGGCGAGGAGTCGTCGTTCGACTGTGGGTTCCAGGAGCGCGAGTTCCCACAGTTGTTCGGCCTCGCCCTGAATCAGCGAGCGGTGATCAGGGGACGTGTAGGCATCGGTGAGCGTCGCCATCAGCGCGAAGCGGATGCGATTGGATTCCTGAGATGCGCTGCTGTAGCCGTAGTACCAGCGCCACGGATCGCGAGTGGAACTTCCCAAGTCCGGCGTATCGGACGCGGCGAGCGAGGCAAAGATCGCATCGGCGCGGCGGAGCCGCCAACGGGAGGCATCGCTGTCGTTCCCTGCGGCCGCCGCGGAAGCACCGGCGATTTCCCACTCCGACCTTCCGAAGCGTGTGTTGGCGCGTGCATACTCCGCCGCGAGCACATCGGCTCTGCCGGCCGACCAGAGGGACTCGCGAACGGCGGCTTGCCAGTCGCTTGAAGGGAACTGGGAGGGCCTGCGGTAGGAAGAGGACCTTCCTGCGGATGATCGCATCTGCGAGAAGTACGCACCGTACTGCTGCTGGCCGTAGGGATCGCCGCCTTGATTGTCGGAGATCATGCGGGCCTGCTGTCGCAGGGCCTGCCCCAGTTCCTCTGCCTTGCCGGCCCGGGCGAGCAGGGCCGTGTGCAACTGCAGGTGCGCGGCGTGAAGGGGCTCATACATCATGGTCGCGGGGGTGTCGCCGCGCTGCGAGAATGCGTCCGAGAGCTGGATGCTCTGCGACCCACTCATCGCGACCTGATTCATTCCCCAGCGGCTTGCCTGGGCGATTGCACGCTTGGCGACGCGCTGGAGCGGGGGCTGGTCAACCGTGTACCAGAGGGCGAACCGGCGCGGCGCGAGCCACTCCAAGAGCGCCGCGTTGGCATCGGTTGCGACGGCATTGTTTCCCGACAGTTCCGCGGCGAGTACGAGCCCGCGAAGCGCCTCGACCGAGGGGCTCGCCTGCTTGGAGAGCTGGGTGAACGCGGCGAGGCCCTCGCGCGGGCCACGGGTGATCAGCGTGAGCAGCGCGGCATCGGCCGGCCGCGCGGCTGAAGGAGAGATCGGAGCGTTGCCCGATCCGGCAAGAGCGCAGAGCGAGCGATACCAAACGCTCGCGACATTCAGGGTTTCGGGAGACTTCCAGAACTCATCGGCGGCGAGAGCGAACGCCTTGTCACGCTCGCCGGTGATGACGTACAGGCGCTGCAGAAGGCTTTTTCGGCTTGAGTCGAGATCGTTTGCGGCAAGGCGCTCTTCGAGCGTGGAGATGATCGGGCTCAGACGGTCCATGCACAGGAGCAGCGATGTTGCCTGGTGAGCGACGGGCTCATCGGTGGTGACATCCGGCGAGAGCAGAGGGGTGAGCAGCGCGACGGAGCCGTCGAGGTCTTCCATGGCGAAGCGGACGAATGCCTCGTGGAGCGTCCATCGCTCTGGCGTTTCGGGAGAATCCTTGCGAATCTCGGCGAGCGATTTGAGGGCATCTTCCCACTGCTGCAGCTGGCAGGCGGCGTGGAAGTCTTCCAGCTTCATCGGCAGGTCGTTGGGGCGGGCGGCCTTCCACCCGGCCAGGGACTCGCGGAGATCGGCCCAGCGGCCGCCGCGTTTTTGCATGCTGATGACGAGCTGCGCGAGGCGCGGATCTTCTGGGTTCTGGACGGATTCCTGTGAGAGGCTGGAGAGGGTGGCCTCGAACTGACCGTGACGCAGGAGCAGTTCGTAGAGCGCGCTGCCTACGGCCTCGCCCATGCCGCTGTCGACCGACTCGTTCGTCCGGCCGTAGTTGTACATCCCGCCGTAGCGGTTGTCGCGCTCGCCGGTTGAATCCCACCGATAGGCCCGGATCAGGAGCTCGATAGCCTCGGAAACTTTTCCTGAATCCGCGAGCATGCCCGCGTACTGGGGGACCATCCGCGCGCCGCCGCCGTACACATTGCCCCCGGACATGAGCGCGAGGCGCATGAGCTCGAGCGCGCGGTCCTTGGCATCCTGATCCCACATCAGCGAGGCCAACTGCGGGAGGCGCGACTCCACGCCGTCGCCGCCGCCGGAGATGAGGTACGAGCGTTCGGCCTTGGCCGAATCGCCGAGCTTGATGTAGATGCTCGGGAGCAGGTCGGCGCCTTGCGACGAGTCCGAGTATCCGTATGACGATTGGTAGTAGCCGCCGTAGCCGGCGGTGGGGGGTGGAGGCTGCATGCCGGCACCCGGCGCTGATTGGCGTGTTCCCGCGGCGGCCTCCTTGAACTGCTTGCCCGCGAGGACGAGCTTCAGCCGGTCGCGATGCTGCGCGATGGTCGTGAGCTTGGAACGCTTCAGGTAGCTCAGCGCGCTCGCGGTCGATTGCCAGTCGCACTTGCGTTGCTGAACCGACGCCCAGAGTGTCCACGCGACAGGATCGTGCGTACCTGCCTCGATCAACGGGGCCAGAGCGGCCTCGAGTCCGGGCCAATCGCCGGTGAGCGCGGTGAGCATCACGCGATAGTCGCCTGCGCGGTCCTGCGCCTCGGGGCTTGCGAGCAGGGTTGCGATCGCGGGCTCGGCGGAAAGGGCCGCGGCCCACTCGTTGAGCTTCTCAGGGTCGTTCTCGGTTGAGTCATCCCCGTAGCTGTACTGGCGAGGTGTATTGGCGGAGCCAGCGGTCTGGATGAACACCTCGTGCATGTGTGGCAGCATTTCGACAAAGTCGCCTCGCTGGTACATCTGTTCGGCCAGGGACATGCGCACCGAGGAGTTGTCGGGATCGAGCTCGACGGCCCGCGCAAACGCCTTCTCCGCATCTTCGTAGGCGTGCTGCTGCAGGTACAGTTGCCCGAGCCTGACGTAGGTTTCCGAGCGCTGGGCATTGGATCGTTCGGTCCACGCCTGCCTCGCGCCCTCGAAGTCTCCCTTCTCCCATAGAAGGCGACCGAGCTCTTCTCTGGCGAAAGATGATGGATCCTGCCTGCCGCGATAGCTGCTGTAGGGGTCGTCGCTTTCCTGACCGACATTCTTCTCGGCAAGCTCGATCGATTTACGCTGAAGCTCGATGAGTTCATCGAGCGAAGCAGAGCTTCGGACCCACTGCAGGCGCAGTGTGAGCACTTGCTGGGCCAGCGCCGGCTGCTTCTGGGCATCATCGAGGACCGCCATGGCGTCGTCCGGGCGTCCCGCCTGGCGATAGGAGTTGGCGAGTGCTTCGTGGCTCTCCCAATCGAGCGGATTCTTGGCGATCTTCTCGCGCAGGAACGCCGCGAATCGGTCGGTCATACCGCAGAGTTGTGCGATGCTCGCCAGGCTCTGGACGGGGGAGGCCTGGTAGCCGGAGTATGGGTTGTCGGCGCCGCCATCGTGCTTGGCGGCCTCGGCGATGGCATCAAACGCGGCTTCCGCCTTGCCTTCGAGCGCGGCGATTCCCGCGCGGAGTTGCAGGAGCGTCGGCGGCTTGACCTGGGCTGCCGCAAGGGCCTCCTCGACCAGCGTGCTGGCCTCGGCCATTCTTCCGCGCACGATGCAGATCGTCGCGTACGCGAGCTTGGTTTCGTCGAACTTCGGGTCGACAATCTGCTTGTAGGTCTCCATCGCTTTGTCTTTGTCGCCCATCTCCCAATAGACATCACCGAGCTTGCAGAGCATGAATGTTCGGGGAGACTGGAGCGCGGCTTGGCCTGCGTACTGCGCGGGCACGCCGGGCGCAAGCTTGAACCGCTGTTGCTGAGCGATGAACTTCTCGGCCATCGCGATGGCGGTGGCAAAGTCCTTTCGCCGGAGCACACGGTCGATCTGCTGGGCGACCAGGGCCTGGTCGCTCGCTCCGGTCTCGATCATCTTCTCGAGCATCGCCTCGGATTTATCCGGCCGGCCGAGTGACTTGCTCAGCCCCATCGCGAGCTTGGTGAGCTGCGGATCTGCCGGCGTAGCGACGAGCTTCTCATCCAGCAGCCGGGTCACCTCGGTGGCGAGCGCGGGGTAGAGCACAAAGACGTGCTCGATCCGCTGGAACGGATTCCCCACCTGGTCGTGCATTCCATAGACGCCGCCGTACTGGATCTGCTGCTTGGCCTGCTCGGCAACGGCATCGAGGATCTTGGTTGCTGCGCCAGGAATGTTTCCGGCGATGACCATCGCCTGAGCGATGCTGAAGTCGGACTGGTCGCCTCCGTAGTACTGCCGGCGGGTGCTGGCCTTGGTCTTCTCGAGGCATTCGATCGCCTCTTCGTGGCGGCCGAAGTACTGGAGGAGTGTGCCGATGCGGGAATAGGAGCGCGGATCGCGCGGGTCGCCGAGTTCCTTGACCGTTGCGAGGGCTTCATCGTTCCGGCCGGCGGTGAGCAGCTCATCCACCAGTCGCCACCGCACCTGGCGGCGCTGCCGCTCCTCGGTGGTGCGCTCGATCTGAGCTTTGAGCGCCTCGACCAGACGCTCGCTGTCATCACGAAGGGTGTAGACCTCGACGAGCATCTCGTGGATGCCCTCCAGGTGCGGGGCTTCCTGCGCGAGCGCCGCGAGCATTGTCGTCGCTTCATCAACACGCAGTGCGTAGTAGTACGCCCTGGCCAGGCGCAGCCGGGCCTTGAGATTGTCGGGGCTGGCTGCGACATCGGCCTCGAGCGTGGCAATGGTGGTGTCGTCGGCGGCCTGCTCCGGGTTGAGCGCGACGAGGCGGCGGCGGATCTCGGTGAGCATTCCCAAGTCTGTCACGCCGCGACGGAGAAGGCGATTGCAGACTTCGGCGGCCAGTTCCTTGCGTCCGGAAGCTTCGAGCGCATCGGCGAAGGCCAACTGAACGCGTTCGTCGGCTGGTGCGTAGACCGCGAGGGTTCGAAGGACAGGGAGCATCTTGGCGGTCAACTGTCGCTGCTGAATGAGCGCACTGGCCTGCTGAATCACGGCCTGCCGCTGGGTCGTGGCCTCGCCGACGCCGCGCTGCATCGCATCGCCCGCGGCAAGGTGATTGCCCTCGGCGAGGTAGAGCTGAGCAAGACGCATCCAGGAGGGCCATCGCTCAAGCTGATTCTGACTGCCGCCGCCGTAGTAGTTGGCATAGCGGCCACCACCCCATCGCTGCGCCCATGTCCATTGGTTGGCGCGGCCGGCAACCAGCGGCTGCGGCCGCGAGGGCGTGACAGACAGTTCGCGCTGCGACCACTCGCGGGACTTTGTCGCCAGACGCGACTTGCACTCGAGGACCTGCTTCTCCCAGCGGATCGCCTCATCGGTCTTCTGCCTGGCCTGGGCGACTTCGCCAAGGGTCTGCAGCAGGCCGAGTTCGTTGGGGAAGTCCGCGCAGTAGCGCTCGTACACCTTCTGGGCTTCGTCCCAGTTTCCTTCGCGGTCATAGAGCTCCGCCAGCTTGCAGACCTGCGCGAAGTAGGGAACGCTTGACTTGAGGGGGCTGTCGCTGGATGCCTTGAACGCCTTGGCGGCAACCTCCACCTGCTGGGCGTAGAGCGTCTTGAGCTGGTCCCCGAGCTTGTACTGCTCGGCGAGGCGCTTTGCTCGGCCTTCCTGGTTGGTGTTGCGGAGGAAGTCGTAGAGCTCAACCAGCTTGCCGCGCTTCTCGAACGACCCGACGATGCTGGAGAAGGCCTTGTCGACGGAGTTGTCTTCGCCGTACCAGGACCGCTGCGAAGTTGTTGAGGTGTAGACCTGCTGCAAGAGGGTATCGCCGGTAACCTGCGCCGCGGCTTCAAGACCCTTGGAATAGAACTCGAAGGCGAGGTCTTCCTGATCGTGAAGCTGCACGGTGTCGCCGAGCATTGTCCAGCGATCGACATCGGGGCCGCGTTTCGGAGCAAGCTCCTGCCAGATCTGCCGTGCTTCGGGCATGCGGTCGGTTTCGGCGCAGATGGTGGCGAGCGTGAGCTTGATGGCCAGATAGCCCGGGGTGTCGGTGCCGGTGCCGTACCACGACCAGCCAGCGCCCATGGTCCACTTGTCGGCGATGTCCGCCAGCAGGTCCTCGGTGACGCGGAGCTGCAGCTCGAGCGGCAGAGTGCGGACAAACTCGCGCCGGACGCGCTCGATGATTCCCGGCTGCATCTGGGCGCGCTGGTCCCCGAGCAGTTCGATGAGTTTGCGGGCGTGGGGCTCGGCTTCTTGATACTTCTCTGCGCCCACGAGAAGCTCGGTCAGCACTCCGAGCGCGAGCGTGTCGCTGGAATCGATCTCGATCGCGCGTGTCAGAAGTTCGGAGGCGCTGTCGTTGTTTCCAAGGGCCTTGCGGACGATCGCAAACTCCAGCAGGTCATCGCGGGAGAGCTGCTGCGTGCCCTTGGCTTCCAGCCGCGCAAGCTCCTGGTCCCGCAGCGCGGGCTTGGAGGCGATCAGGTTGTACTGCTGCACGCGGAAGTGGTCGCGCTGCGAGGATTTGCCGAGCCAGGACTGATGCTCGACTGGGAAGTCTCCGGTTTCAAGCTCACGCATCAGCGAGAGGGCCAGTTCGGGCTTGTTGAGTTGGCCGCTCAGCACATCGGCGGCAGTCTTTTTGAGAACGGCGTTATCAGGCTGCGCGGCGATCTGCGCGATGAGGGCCGCCTCAAGCTCGGCCATGAGACCGTTCTGCGTGAAGAAGTTGATGCCGCGTTCGAGGTTCGTCCTGCCGCCGGGTGAGCCATAGCCATAGGCGCTGGAGTACGAGGCATACGCGGCGAGCTGCATAGTGCTGGCGTAGGAGCCGTACTGCCCGGCGGCCTGCTGCGTGCGATCTTCGCCGACGCCTGCGCTGAACAGCCGCGAGGCAACCTGTGAAGCGCCGGCGCGGTCGCCGGCGCGTAGGTGCGCGGCGGCAAGCCGCTCGATGTTCCAGACGTTTCCGGGCTCGAGGTCGAGCAGTCGCCGTGCCGCGGCGAGCGCATCGGCGGTGCGGCCCGCGCTCTCCAGCGTGGCGACGAGGTTTCTATGCAGGGCGTAGTCATCGGGCTTGAGACGGATTCCCTCTTCGAGCACGGTGATGGCGTCTTCGAGCAGGCCGTTGTTTTTCAGCAGCGAGCCTGCGTACATCTTGTGCTGGACCTGCCGCCAGAGCCGCCGGGCCTGATCCACCTGTCCGGATTCGAAGTTGGTCTTGCCGAGTTCGCCCAGGACATAGTCGCGGTCGATCTGCGGGAGCCGAAGCACACGCTGGTAACTATCGACCGCTTCATCGAAGCGGGCCAGTCGCCGGAGCAGTTCCGCCCGGCCCATCGCGACATCGACATCGCGCGGGTTATGCCGAAGGACGGTGTCGAGGACTTCCATCGCGCGCTCGTACTCGAACTCCTGCACCAGCAGCTGCGCCAGCACCCGCGCGACCAGCGTGTTGTGCGGGTCGACCTCGACTTGCTTGTGCAGCTCATCCATGAGCTCTTCGAGCGAACCGAGCTGCGTGGCAACGTCGTGCAGTTTGGCAAGGGCTTCGGCTGCTCGATCGGTATCGGTCCGCTGCTGGGCAACGAGCTTGAAGGCTTCCATGGCGTCTTCGAGCCGGCCGACCTGCAGCAGGGCTTTGCCGAACTCCAGGCGAGATTCGTGCCGATCGGGCTGGGCGCGAAGTGCACGCTCGAAGTACGGCAGCGCGCGGTCGGCTTCATCCATGCGGACAAGCTGCTCGGCGACGGCGCTCATCGTGGCGACGTTGGTCGGATCGGCCTGTGCCATGCTCTCAAGCGTGCTGACCGCGCCGGCCTTGTCGCTGTATCGCAGCTTCACATCCACCATTGCCTCGTAGAACTGCCGCGCCCGTGCCGGGTGGAGCTGGATGAGCGTGGCGTAGGTGGTTGTCGCGGCGTCGATATCGCCGGTGGCATCCTGCAGCTTGGCGAGCAGGGTCAGCGCGGTCGCGTTCCCCGGCTGGACTTCCAGGAGCTGGTCAATCGCCTTTCTCGCTTCTACAAAGTCGCGCTGGGCGTCCGCCGTTCGCGCGAGGATCAACAGGGCGTTGACATCGCCCGGCTTCTGAGCAAGGCGCTGCTTTTCCTGATCGGCAAGAGCCGCGAGCTTGTTCGCCGCGGCGTACATGCTGACGAGCGTGGCGATCGCCTCCGACTGCTGAACGGCGTTGGTGACCCTGTCGATGATGCTTCGGCGCACCGCGAGGGCCTGCTCAAGCTGCCCGTTCTGAACGAGCAACTCCGCGCGAGCCTGGTGATACTTCACCTGGTCGGGCGCGATCTCGCATGCCCGGCCGATCGCCTCGAGCGCGGCCTCCAGCTTGCCAAGGTTTCGCAGTGCTTGCGCGAGTGCCGCCTGCACGCTGCCGTCGTTGGGGTTGGCAGCGCCAAGCCGAGCCAGCGCGGCCGCGGCCTTGTCGGCATCGGCGCGCAGCAGCCACATCCGGCTCAAGGCGATATAGGGATCGGGCTGCTTGGGGTTGACGGTGATCGCCCGCTCGTACGCCTCGCCGGCGTCGTCATACAACTCGTACGCCTCGAAGAGTGCGCCGAGCCGGATCGCAAGGGTGGTGTCATCGACCTTTGTGCTCAGCACATGCCGCCACTGGTTCCGGGCGCCATCCACCTGATGGTTGGCCGCGAGGAACTGGCCGTAGGAGATGTAGAGTTCGGTATCGGCGGGATGCTGACCGATGATGCGCTGGAACTCAGAGGCGATGCCTGCCGCGTCGCCGGCGCGCTCGAGGTACTCGACCCGCTTCTGGCTCAGCGCCAGGTCCTTGGGAAACAGTTCGACGGCATCAGCGAGTGTCTGTTTGCCCAGGTCGGGCTGGGCCATCGCGCTTTGCACATCCGCCAGCAGGACCCGCATCGCGGTCTGCTCGGGGGCGCGGCGGATCTGCGCAGCGCAGTAGTCAGCCAGATCCTGGAGTCGGTTGGCTGAGCGATAGAGCGTGACCACGCGTTCGTGCAGTTCCTTCTGGAGCCAGTGATCGCTGGAGAGCAGGCCGATCGCTTCGATATACGATGCGATCGCTTCGTCTCGTTTGCCGAGCTTCTCCTGGGCCATGCCCAGTTCTCGCAACACCTCGCACTTTCGGTCGACCTCGTTTGCGACGAGCTTGAGCATGTCGCCATAGCGGGCGAGCGCCGCATCGTGCAGGTCCCGCTGCGAGAGCGCTTGTGCGATGTGCTTCTGGTGCAGATAGTTGTCGGGGTACTTGGCCGCCAGCTCCTCGAGGGCGGCGATTGCCTGATCCTTCTTGCCGTCACGCAGGTAGAGGTCGGCGAGTGCCTCGCCCAGATGAAGCGTTTCGGAGACGCTTGCGGCGAGGCCCTGCGCCTCGCGGAGCATTCTTTCGGCACCGGCGTTGTCGCCCGTCCGCTGGAAGACTTCCGACTTCAGCACCAGCAGTTCGGTGTTCTGCCGGGACATCGCCATGGGGAGTCGCTCGAACTGCCCGAGAAGTGCGCCGGCCGCGGCGGCGTCGCCCGCGCGGAGGTGAAGCCTTGCCAAGACCACCTTGAGCGCGACATCGTCCGGCAGGGCTGCGACTTTGCTGGTGTATTCGGTGATGAGGTCGGCCAGCTTGCCGCGTTTGGCGTAGTCCTCGACCAGCCCATTGAACGCGGGCCCGTGGAAAGGCCGCCGCTGAAGCAACTGCTGAAACCTTGCGATCGACTCCTCGCTTGAGAGGTCCTTGGACTTCTCGCCGGCTGGCGGCGGGGTGGGCTTGGCATCCGGATCGGGCTGATCGGTCTCAGCGGCCTCGGGGTCATCGGACGCCGCGGCGGCCTTCATGGCCTCAATCTGCGCCCGCAGTTCGGAGGCGTCGGGCGGTTCGGCTTGGGCAATGGCGAGGCCAGCGGTTCCCATGACACCGACCGTCCCGACAATGGCGGCGAGGATCACTGCACGGGCAGTCGGCGACGATGGCAGAGCCGAGGCAAGGCGAGTGGGCGTCGAAGACATGTCAGCTCCCTGGTTTTCGGCGATCGGCTTCCAAGCATCGGCAGAGACTGCGGTCCACGCGTACTCGAAGCGCCCGCCACCCCGAATGGGTTCAATGAGGCCTCAAACCTACGACAGTGAACCGCATGCTTGTTCTTGTGGTTTCGATCTTTGCAGTTTAATGCGAGAGCTTCGCTCTTGCGAGAGGGCCGGCGGGCGGGACGGGGATGCACTGGTCGCGCCGGCAGCAGAAACGTCGAGGCAGTGCGGGTGCTCTCACGCCGCCGGTGCCATGACGGCCTGCCGCGGCCGGGTGCCGGGCGTTGCATGCAAGTCGGTGGGCGGCCTTGCCTGCGGCGGAACGCACCCATCACGCTGGCAGTTTGCCCGAAAGGGGAGCGGACTGTCAAACTTCGCCTGAGTGTTGAAGGCGTGTGGGCGTAGTGGGGGGGGCGGTGGGGGCGGGAGGGGGGCGGGGCCGCGCGGATCGCCAGTCTGGCCGCTACCTTACCCGCTTCCAGCGTGCGGCGGGCAACGCGGGAACCTCTTCATTGACCTATTTTGTTGGAGTTGCACCGATGGGCCTTGGTCTCAACCTGCTTTCTCCGTTGCCCCGCGAGGGCGGAAAGCCCATGAAGTGGGCCGCGTTTACCGCGTTTGTCGCCGAGACACTCGACGGTGAATACATCGAGTTGCATGAAGACGATGAGGCGTTCGGGCTGGAAGTCCACCCCGGCTCCGAGCTGCTCCGCTTTGAGGGGCAGCCGGACAACTGCTTCTCAGTCGACATCAAGACGTCGACGCTCGGGCCGGGTTTCCATGCCGAGATGGTGCGGCTCCTGAAGCTGGTCGCCGCGGCGGGGAAGATCGAGGTCGATTGGGCCGAGGCGGATGAGACCGGATACGCGGTTGATGAGGACTTTGTTGGGCTGCAGGAGGGGATGGCAACGTTCTTTGCCGCTCTGATCGCCACGATGACGGCGCACAGTTCCCAGACGGGTATGTGCATCAACTGGCCTGTGGGCGTGCCGGTGCCGCTCGGGAACGCGGGGGGGCTCTTCACGCCGTCGGGGCCGCTGTCGGCGGAATGGTGCAAAGACGCGATCGCCGGCAAGGAAACGCAGGCGAAGTGCCGCGAGTTCTTTGTGTGGTGGAATCAGGATCGGGATGCGGAGTACTGGCGCAAGCTGGCCACGATGATACTGTGGTCCGAGGTGCGGTGGCGGCCGCCCATGTCCGAGGATGAAGCAAGAACGTGGGCAATGGTGCTCACGTGCGAGGATGAACTTCGGAAGCTGGACGTTGAGGGTTCGCTGCCTGAGGCGGAAGTGCGTGACCTCAAGGCGCTGCTGGAGTGGCCGGACGACACGCCCTGTCCCGAGCCGTCGGGGAAAGGGATTGGCTATTACCGGCACGAGGTGCGCTCGCATCTGCCCGGTGGGTGGTCGTTGACGCTTCCGGGATGGTTCTTCCACGATGTTGAAGATGATGGGGACACGCTGCTGTACTTCTTCAATGAACGCACGGTCCGTTTCAGTTCGGCCAACCTTGAGGGCGAGAACGGGCCGATCTCCGCGGAGGAGATTGTTGAGCATGTCAACGATGACCTGCCATCGGATGCCGAGCCTCTGGAGTTTGAACGGGACGGCATCCTGGCGCGGGGCTCGATGGCTGAGGAGGAGGAAGAGGGCGAACGCTACATGGTTCTGTCGGCGACGCTTGCAATCCCCGGCGGCGCGGCGTGGCTGGCGGTGTGTTTTCGCGAGCCGCGGCATCGGGAGTGGGCGATGAACGTTCTGCGATCGGTGGGGCATGTGGGGGGCGGGAGCGAGTAGGTCGGCACGTAACGGCTGTCACGCATCTGAAGTCAGTGCACGGCCTGAGCGGAACCGTGGCGACGCTCGTGGGAGGCGGGTACCGCTCAGCACGGACCCGCCGCGGCGAACCACGCGCTGAGGAATGCGAAGATGTCCGGCACGGCGATGCCGCCGATGCCGTCCCACTCCGCCGCGGAGTCCTGAGCGAACCATGCGCTGAGATACGCAAAGATATCCGGTACGGCGATGACACCGGAACCGTCGAAGTCGGCGCGGCATCCCGCCGTGGCCGTAAAGAGGGCTTCGGTGCGATCCGTGAACCATACCTGGTACAGCACGGTGCCCGAGTCGTTGAACTGTCCGCCACCATCGGATTCTCGCCCCGGCCCGAACCCGATCGCCTCGATTGTGCGGAGATCGCCGGGATTGAGTTCGACGACGTCTTCCGTGCGGGCGATCTCGAACACGCGGCCGTTTGCCGCGGCGATGAAGAGGGCACGGTTGTTGCTCTGTGTGATGTCCAGCCCTCGGAGCGTGGCGACAAACGCGATGTCGCCGCGACCGTTCAGCGTTGGCTTTGAGAAGGACGCAAAGAACCTGTTGGGCGCATCGGGGTGAACGGATTCTCCTTCGCGCACGACCAGTCGCTTGCGGCCAGATCCGTGAGACATCCAGATGCCGGTGTTGTTGGTGACGACGATTGCGTCGCTGACCAAAGAACCGACAAAGGCGATGTCCCCCGCATTGTTCAAGGTCGGATACTTGGACACCGTCTCGAAGAGGATGTCTTCGCCGAGCCCCCATGCCGACTCGCCTTCTCTGGCCGCGACGGTGACTGGTCCGGAGCGGGAGGTCAGGATGGCAACATCGTTCTCAGGGACCACGCCTTTGCCAGCGAGAGTTGCGGCCACGACGATGGCACCGTCGTTGTTAATCGCCGGCTCCGCGGCGAAGGTACGGATCGTGATGTTGTGGCCTGCGGCGGGGAGCGGGTCGCCACTGGTGAGCGTGATCTGCGGGACTTCGTCCACAACGCGGAGAATTGCGGCGTCGTTCTGATCAAGAACGATCTGGTCGCCGGTGAGTCTGGCTTTGAAAACTACGTTCCCTGAACGACTCTGCGATGGCTGCTCAAGTCGCCCGTAACTGACACCGGGAACGTTGGGAACCGGTGTTCCCGAGAAGATAGCGTTCTCTCCGTAGTAAAGAATGAGCCCGTCTGCATCGACCCATGCAAACTGGCCGGCTTCGCACACGGAGGCATCGCCGGGGATATCCGGCGTCCACGTGCTGTCAATCGGAACTTCATCGATTGCTTGAAAGGAGAGAAAGTCCTCCCGGGTGAGATTCCAGCCGACGAGCGCCGTGCGGGCGCGGATGTATGGCGGTGAACTTTCAGGCACCATTGTGGCGATGCCGTCATTACCGGCGAAGCTGAAAGTGTCCATGCCGAGAGTCAAGAGAGAGTCGTCAAAGAAAGCCGGGGTACGCTCTCTCAGGAATGAGGTCAGGATTCCATTCGAGAAGTGGAAGAGTCCGTCCGTTTCGGGCGTGAGGGGTTGATGGGTCAGCGCTCCAGCGAATGTGCGATCGATCCGGAACGCGCCTCTGCGGAGAAGGGGCGAACTGTTGGAAGTGCCCACCACAATGTACACCGTACTCCCTGCATTGAGCATGAAAGTGTCGGTGCACGTCGCTCCCGGGATGCACTGGCCCACGCGGTGTCCATAAACAAAGCTCTGGAAATCGGTCCATACGGATCGGATCTGATAGCTTCCGGATTGTGGTACATAACACGAGAACCACGAAAGCTGAGGGGAGTTGCAGTTTGTGACAGGACCGGCGGTTGAAGGAAGTACGAAAGTGGTCACACCCAGGCCGATGGGCAGGGCTGTCTGGCAGTTGACGTTGGAACCGGTGGTCGAGACCTGTGTCGCCCGGTATACGACTTCGCCCTGCTGGTTCAGGCGAGCCCTTCCGAATGTGTCCAAGCGGTCAAACTCCGCGGCGTAGTCGCCGGTGAGGGCCACCAGCGTGCGCTGGATATCCGCCCGGGCGACTTCATGAGCCATAACCGTGGGCAAAATCCCACAGAGCGCGGTCAGGATTGGTCGCCGGTATCGCATGCGTTCATCCTCAACTGGTCCGAATCGCCGAAAGCTGGTTGTGTTCCATCCGTACTGGCAGTATTCTGCCATGGATTGAATGAGTTCGCAAGTCCCTGTTTACGGTTACCAGGCGTCGAGGTGCTCATGACCGGTCGATCGTTGTCAACGCGTGCGTGGACTTTGCCCGAGGCGATCGTGCTGCTGGTCGTGGTGGCTGTGCTGGTAGGCTTCCTGTGCCTTGCGGGGGCGGACAACCGCCGCCGGTCTCGCGTGGCGGGCGGGCTCGATAACCTGCACTTCTTCGGGTCGGGCACGGAGAGCTACGCCGCGGATCATCACGATCAGTTCTGGGCGTTTACATGGAGGCGGTACATTGTTTACGCGCCGGGGTTTCCGGCCGCACCTGACGACATCAGTGCCGTGGCCAATCAGGCTGTGGAGATCATGCGGCGGAGAGGACCGACGCCGCAGGCGAGCATGATTCCGGGTTGGGTGCCTCTGGTGAGTTACAGCCACCTGGTACTTCTCGATCATCTGGGTACGACGTTGAATATTCCGCAAGTGGCCTCTCCGGAAGATGGCATGCTGCGGTCTTGGCAACGAACCAACTCGGAGAATGAATGGTTTACGCTTCCTCACCGTCCAACTGGTAACTTCGCTGGTTTTCGCTGGCGGTTTTATTCTTCGTACGAGATCGGGACAGCGTTCTCGTATCGGGATGCGGCAACATTTATCAATGGCGCACTTGCTCCCACAATCAGCCAAGGGAATACGGTTGGCCAGTTCTTTGTCCCCAGCGCCGCGGCGCCTGCGGGCCCTCCGCCGCGCCGTCGCGATGAAGTCCGTTTCCCATCCGACAAGGCGCATGTGTGGGACCGCTACCAGCGGCACTTTGGCCCCCAGGTGCTCCACTTTGGATATGCCGAAGCAAGGCTGCCGATCCTCATGGTGGATGGAAGCGCATCGATCCGGTCCAACACGTCAGCCAATCAGGGTTTCAGCCCTGCAAACCCCAACTCGCCCAACGCTACGGTCGCGGCTTATCAGCCCGACACCTGGTGGGAACCACCCACTCGCAATGGGACATCCAGTGAAACGGTCACCCTTCGCTTGCGATACACCCGCTGGGGCCTTCGCGGGCGCGACTTCAATGGTCCGGAAGTTTCGGGCCCGTAAGGTCGGGTCGAGTCTTCAGCATCCTTAGCACGGACCCGCCGCGGCGAACCACGCGCTGAGGAATGCGAAGATGTCCGGCACGGCGATGCCGCCGACGCCGTCCCAATCGGCCGCGGCGTTGCCCGCGAACCAGAGGCTGAGGAAGGCGAAGAGGTCGGGCACATCGGTTGCGCCGTTGTTGTCAAGGTCCGTCGGGCACAGGCGATCGCGGTAGAGCCTCGATGCGGGAATCACCTGCTTGGTGATGCCTGGGCCGGCCCATCGCATGATGAGGCCCGCGCCGCCGCCGCGTTCGAAGAACTCGACGCGGAGTGCGTGCTTGCCTGCGCCAAGGGCGATCTGACCTGACTGCTCGACCATTCCGTGCAGACCATCGTTGTTCACGACGGTGGTTGCGCCGATCTTCAGACGGCTGCCGTCATCGGACTCGGTGTAGAGCGTGTACAGACCGGGCGTGAGGACCTCAACATAGCCCACATACACCGCGCCGACATCATCGGCCCGGCCGCTGTCGGAGAACACACCATTGGTCGAGGGGAAGTTCACGGTGGAGGTGACCGAGGTCGCGTAGGGCGTGAGCAGATCGAAGTTGGGGAGGGAGCTGACGCTGCTGGAGAGTGCGTAGTAGCTGACATCAAGAGCCGACTGCGTGTTGACAGGGTTCTCGGGCACGCGCGCGGTTTGGTTCGTCATGGTGACGGTCACCGGCAGGCTCGGGCCGTTGGCGTTCACCGCGCGATACGTGAAGGTGTCGATGGCGGGCGTGGACACGTTTGCGGTGTAGGCGATGCGATTGGTCCCCGACCAGCCCGTGCCGACGGAGATCGAGAGCGATGCGCCGCCGGCGCTGGTTCCGCTGACCAACTGCAAGGACATGGTCTCGCAGGAGAGATCATTGGGCAGGACATCGACGAACACCGTCGAGCCTGCGATGCCGTTGCCTGCATCGGGCCGGCCGAACGGAACGCCCGGCATGAGGCGCTGGAGGCAATCTCCGCCGCCGCCCCAGAGGTAGTTGTTGATGTTGACCGTTGTGCACGGGCTGAAGGTCATCAGGCTCGTGTTCACGGAAGGGCTCATGATGTGGCCGGGGGGCGAGTCGTTGCACGCGCCGCCCTGGTTGTCATGGCCGGTGCCCATGTTGTGCCCAAGCTCGTGCGCAATGACAACGACCATGCTGTTAAAGTCGCTGGTGTAGCGACGTGACAGGCCACTGTTGTAGCCATCGCCCGCGCAGGTTGCGCTGACATACGCCAGCCCGGCGATTCCGCCGGTGTCCCGCGCGATGAGCAGGTGGACATTGTCGCGCTGCGGCGCTGCCTGGGTTGCCCAGTAGTCCCGGAAGCCGTAGAGGATCTGATAGGCATCTACACCTGTCAGGTAGGGATGACCCGCGTCGGGTGCGGCACTGGTCACGATCAACTGCACCGTCGTGATGCTGGTGCCCAGGTCGCGCTCGTAAATGAAGTCGACCTGGTTGATGTACGCCTCAGCGCCGGCGACCGTGCTCGGGACTGAGCCGTAGACCTGGTAGAACTCAAAGTCCGTCTCGAAGATGATCTCGGCGATCCGCTGGCAGGCGGTTGCCGGGCCGCGGAGCGCGGGCTGCTCGTGGTCGCCGCAACCCGGTGCGCACATGCGTTCATCGGTTCCGCAGATGACCGCTGGGCGGATGGCATCGCTGGCGCGGGCGACGACGTGCTGCACGGGCTGCGCGCCCTCGTGTCCGTCAAACTGGCTCAGGGGCTGAATGGCCCAGGGGTCCATGTCGCCGGGCATGTAGATGTTGGCGATGACCTGACCATCGATGACCGAGGCGACGACCATCGCGCCGTCATGCTCCAAGACGCGGCCGCGATACGTTGTCTCTGGCGGGATGTCGACTTCGACCAGTCCATCCGCGTTCCGCTCCATGGCCTGATAACCCGCGGCACGGATGGAGTGCGGAAAAAGCTCGAGCGTTGCCGGGCCGTTTGGGAGCGCAACCGACACAATGAACGAACCATCCAGCCGCGGCTGGGCGGCGAGTTCCTGCACGGTGCAGCGTGTGAACGGGAGGTCAAACTCCGCCGCAGCGGCCTGCCGTGCTGCGGGGCGCAGCATTCCCTGCGCTACGGCAGCGGGGACATTGGCCGAGCACAGCACCGCCGCGAGCCCGAGGCTCGTAGCAACAACCGACCGCATCGCAGTGTTCATTCGAGGCTCCGAGAATGCCCTTGCAAGCAGGGAAAAGGCCACGGCACAACCACGCCAAGATACAGAATCTACCCCAGGGGTGAGCCCCGAGCCAGAGAGAACCTATACGCGGCCGAGGGAATAGGGGTTTCCGCCCCGCTCCGGCGACGTTACCCTATTCGCATGACCACCTATACCCCCCAGCA
>JBBRUT010000031.1:0-28854 GCA_038247555.1 Phycisphaerales bacterium
CGAGGGCACCGGCAAAGCGAGCCGCGTGGTGCCCCACGCGCCGAAGGCGCAGCCGCCCCCCCCCGCGCCCCCCCCCCCCCCCCCCGCGCGCGCGGCCCCCCCCCCCCCCCCCCCCCCCCCCCCCGCCCCCACCACGTAGGCGGAGGACAAAAGCCCTTCGCCACCACAAACATCTCACGCGATGCGTCGCGGCTGGCCTCAGGCTTCAGGCCCTTCACTTCCCCAAACAGCTTCTGCGCTTCCCGAAGAAGTGCGGGATACTCCTCTCCCTCGAACACCTTCATAACCAGATGACCGCCGCGTTTGAGCACCGCTGGACACAGCTCCAGCACCCTCCGGCACAGCGCAATCGAACGGAAATGATCGCCCGAACCGCCCCCGCCTCCCTCCGTGTTCGGCGCCATGTCGGAGATAACGACATCAAACGCTCCTCGCTTGCCGGTCGATCCCGCGAGAAGGTCCGCCGCTTTCAGCTTGAAGACATCCCCGACGTGCGATCGGGCGTTGCCAGGCAGCGTGATCTCTACCGCCTTCAGGTCAACCCCCACAACCATGCCCCGATCGCCGACGCACTCCGCAGCCACCTGCAGCCAGGAGCCCGGAGCGCACCCCAGGTCCAGCACACGGTCGCCCTTGCGAAGCACCTGGCGACGCTGGTTGATCTCCTTCAGCTTGTACGCCGACCTTGCGGCGTAGCCCTCTTCTTTGGCCTGCTTGAAGAACCGGTCATGAAGTTTGCGAGCCTCACCCATTGCCGGAGTATAGAGGCTGGTGGTGATGTACAGACGAGCTGGGTTAACGGGAGCGGGCACCCATAGCGGCCGCGCGGAGGTGGACGAAGATCACGACATGCGATGCGATGATCAGCGGCACGAGGAACGTTGGAAGCAGGCTGAGCGGCAACTTGGCGAGCTCGAACATGGAGTCGGGATCCCGCATGCCACAAATGCCGGCCGTCGCGACTACGAAGCAGATTTCGACGAAGCCATAGAGATTCCACACGCCGACAAGCAGCCGGACACGGGTCCCTCGCATCGGGAGCGTCAGCAACGCCAGCGCGCCGCTCGCAGTGATGATGTCGCCCCATCCCCCGTAGACTGCAAATGCAGTCGGCAGCCGACCCTGTTCGTGCAGGATCAGGAAGTAGGCCCCCACAAAGCGGCTCAGGTGGATCGCGATCAAAGCTCTCGTGCCCAGCGCATCGATGTCGCCACGAACTCGGGATACCGCAAAGTACCCCGTCAGGCAGGCAGCCGTCAGCGTGAACAGGATGACCTGAAGCACCGGCCGCGGCAGGGACAACAGCACGCCCGAATAGCCGACCGCTCCAGCAATAGCGCACCACGCCAGAACAGCCGCGAAAACCCGAGTTCGTGTGGCCATGTCTTTCCGGTCCATGACGGCAGTCTATCGGTTTGCCACGCTGCAGTTTCCGATCGGCTCGCTCCTACTATTCGCAACCAACCGAGGAGTTCGAATGCCCAGCGCCCCCGACCGACCCGCGCCCTCCACACCCGCCCGCCGTTCGATCTCGCAGTTCGCTCCCTCCGAGCGGATCGACGGCACGTTCGCCATCAGCAACGCCCAGCTCGGCCGAACCAAGCAGGACAAGGCGTTCCTCAAGTGCCTCATCAGCGATAAATCGGGGCAGCTCCCCGCGAGAATGTGGTCGATCGACCCCGAGTACTTCAAGCGCCTCCCCACCGACGGGTTCGTCTGGCTGGAGGGCGAAACCCAGCCGTATCAGGGCGAGTTGCAGCTCATTATCCAGAACATCGAGGCAGTCGAGCCGACGCCCGAGATGATGCGGGAGCTCATCCCCTGCTCCGCGCGAGACCCCGAGGAGATGTTCCGCGAACTGACGGCGGTTCTCGGCACGCTCGCCCACCCCGCTGCCCGCGCGCTCGCCGGCATCTACCTCGCCGATGAACAGTTGATGGACGCGTTCAAGCGATGCCCCGCCGCCAAGAGCATGCACCACGCCTACCTCGGCGGACTGCTCGAGCACACACTCGGCCTGCTCAATCTCGCCAATGTTGCCTGTCCCCTCTACCCCAAAATCAGCCGCGATGTCGTCATGCTCGGTCTCTTCCTCCATGACCTGGGCAAGACCCGCGAGCTCGTCTACGACCGAACCTTCTCCTACAGCGACCGCGGCGAGCTGATCGGCCACATCGTCGAGGGCACCATCATGCTCCACGACAAGGCGCAGCAGGTCATGCGGGCCACCGGCCAGCGTCTGCCGCGGAATCTTGTCCTTGTGCTCCAGCACATCATCCTCTCGCACCACGGCGTGCCGGAGTTCGGCGCCGCCAAGATCCCCATGAGCCCCGAGGCGATCCTGGTTTCGATGCTCGACAACCTCGACGCCAAGATGTTCATGGCGCTGAACGCCGCCAGGCCCGACCGGGCCGTCTCCGATGCGGGTGATCAAACCGGCGAGGCCTTGCGAGGCAACTTCACCGAGAAGCAGTGGGCGCTGGATACCAAGCTCTTCCGTCCAGACCCACTGGCGGATTGAGTGGCCGGTTCAAGTACCTTTGAGAAGGGACCGGGAATGTCATCCGAAACTTCCGTCCAGGTCGACTTTTCCAAGCCCGTCCCACTTTTCCCTCTCAACCGCCTGGTGCTGCTCCCCCATGGGGTTGCGCCCCTGCACATCTTCGAGCCTCGCTATCGGCAGATGGTTGCCAACGCGCTCGACAGCTCCGGGCTGATCGCGATGGCCGTCTTTGCTGGCAACCAGTGGATGCGTGAGTATCACGGGAAGCCACCCGTGCGCCCCGCAGTATGCATCGGTCATATCGTGCAGCACATCCGTCAGCCCGACGGAGACTATCTGGTCATCCTGCAGGGGATCGGTCGCGCCAGGATCATCACCGAGCTTCCCGCGGATGGCAAGCGTACGTACCGGCGGGCCATCCTCGAACCCGTGGGATTTGGTACCGACGACGCAGATGCGGCTTCGCTGCGCGAGACCTTCGCCGATGCCCTCGAGGCCGCGCCCCTCTGCGAGCTGCGAATCGCCTCAGCGCTCGCTGAGCACCTGCGCGATGAGAACCTGCCCAACTCGGCCGTGCTCGAGCTTGTCGCCATGGCGCTGATCGATGATGTCGAAACGCGCTACCGACTCCTCGCCGCGGGTGAACCAACCGAACGCGCGAGGATTGTTTCTCAGGAACTCCGCGGCATCGCCCGCCTTCTCAAACTGGCCCGCTGCCAGCGCGAGGTAGAGGCTCCCAAAGGCTGCAGCTGGAACTAGTATTATGCGTGTAACTTGTTGTCTAGCCAGCAGTTGGCGAGAGAATCAGCGTAGTGGGTTGCAACCTGGCCACTGGTTAGTGCGTATAAACATTGGCCGCGGTCGACTTTGACCTCGCGGCCGGAAAGGCAAGCGATATGTTCACCACTCGTCATCGCAATGGGTTGGTCGTCCCGCGTGCAAGCCTTGTCGCGTGCATGGCGACATTCATGCTTGCTGCGGCGGGCTGCAACAACGCCGTGGAAGGCACCCTCTCCGGCGCAGCGCTCGGCGCCGGCACGGGTGCTGTCATCGGGAGCTTCTTCGGTGCTGCCGGTACAGGCGCGGCGGTCGGAGCCGTCGGCGGCGCGCTGGGCGGAGGTGTCATCGGCGATCAGAATGATCGCCGTACCGCACACCACCACTCCCGAGGCCCCCGCACATGGTCAGACTATCGCAGCACCAACTGGTGATCCGCGCGTTACTCCGTCCCGAGCTTGCGCACCAGTTCCAGCGCGTTTCGAACATGTGCCGCTGCACGCATCGGTGCGTTGTAGACCATCCGCACAAGGCCCGATGAGTCGATCACGTACGTGACTCTTCCGGCCAGAAGACCAAACGACTTTGCCACACCGTAAAGCCGGCGGGTGTCCCCCGACGAATCTGACAGCAGTGTGAAGCCCAGACCCATCGTCGACGCGAACCGCGCGTGCGATTCCGGGGAGTCCCCACTGACCCCGATGACCGCCGCGCCCGCATCTACAAAGTCGGCGTATGAATCGCGAAACGCACAAGCCTCCTTGGTGCAGATCGGCGTGAAGTTCCCAGGGTAAAAGTACAGCACTACCGGCCTCATCGCCCCGTTGTTCAACCGCAGGTCGGCGAACCGTCGCGCCGTGCCAGTCTGATCAGGCAGCGTGAAGTCCGGCGCCGCATCGCCAACCGCAACTGGACGATCCTTGGGTGAACTCACGGCGCAGCTCCCTCAGCGCCCATCCCGGAAAGCCCTCCGGTGCTCGCCACTCGCCCGCGCCAGCTCCGTTTGCCGCTCAGGTGCATCACGAAACTGTACCACTGCACGAGCGTCATCATCACAATGCCCACCGGGTGCAGCGCTGCCGCGACCTGGCTTTGACTGAATCGGTGCGCAAGAACTCCACGCTGGACCAGATTCATGGCTGCACACATGGACGCGAGCACAAGGTGCATCGGTCGGAGCAACGGCGCTTCGACTCCCGCAGCCATGGCCGCCCCTCCGACCGCAAGCACAGCCCACGGCAAAAGGTGTCCCAGCACATGCAGCAGCGTCAGAAAGACCAACAACACCGGAGACCCCAGACCCTCGTACGCGTTCTTGGCAAAGCCGCGCCACGTGGCGCCAGCCCCCACATACATGCGGCACGTCGCAACATCGGTGCCATCGAACAGGTCCGTGTGGAAGCCCGCTCGCCTCATGACTCGCGGCAGCTTCACCCCGTCATGCATCGAATCTTTCACGCTCCCATGCCCGCCCGCGGCCAGATACGCATCCCGCTGCACCAGAATGAACTGTCCGCACGCCGCGCTCGCAGCCGGACTATTTGTTCCCCGCATCCGCGCGAACGGCAGATAGCTCAGCAGGATAAAGTGGATCATCGGAACCATCAGCGATTCCACCAACGTCCCGGTGATCTGCCGCGGAAACGTCGAGAGCATCACCGCATTGAGTCGCCCTGCAACGCTCATCGCGCGGCGAATGCAGTCGGGCGAAAGCCGCACATCCGCATCAATGAACAGCAGCCAATCCGCATGGGCATGCCGACCGAGCTGGTCACACCCATGCTGTTTCCCCACCCATCCCGGGAGCAGAGGACGGGTCGGGCAGATGGCGACGCGGCCGTCTTCCGATCGCAGGCGTTCCAGCGTCTTCCCTGTGCCGTCGCTGCTCTGATCGTCGTACACCAGCACCGTTGTCGCCGGATGATCGCTCGCAAGCGCCGATCGAACGCACGCCTCGATGTTCGCCTCTTCGTTCCTCGCCGGTATGCACACCGTCACGCTCCGAGCGCTTGCAGGCGCATCCGTTTCCGCCCGCCGGAAGAGCGACAGATTCCAGATCGTCATCGCCAGCGCGCCGGCCGCGATCGTGACAGAGATCCACAGCACAATGACCAGCATCAGCGTCCGCCTCCGCCCGCGGCCGCGACCGAGTGCTCCCCGCGATCCCGCGATGTGCCCACTGCCGCTTCTTCCCGCGATGAACCAATCTCGCCCGACCGTCCACGCAGCCGCATCCAGAGCCCGTGCACGCGATTGACATCCGACGCCCGGCCCTCTTTCGGTCCGATCGCAATCGTAAACGCGGCCGGTTCTCTTGCGATCACCAGTTGAGCAAGTTCATCCGCGGCCCGCTGCATGCTCGACTGAATCGCCCGGTGCCACCCTGTGGTCGATCGGCGCGTCGGCGGCTCGACTTCCATCGCGTGCACAAAGACCGACGGACGTGCATCCTGCCAGAACGCATACTCAATCGCCGCGACGACAACTCGAACGTTGGGCATCCCCGCCGCGACGGCCGCGGCCCCGGGACGAATGCGGATCGGCTCCCGCGCATCCGTGAAGCGACCCTGCGGCGTAATCCCCAGGGTCAGCCGCGGGTGCACACGGCGCAATCCGTCGATGTATTCCTTCATCGCCGCAACGCTCGACGCCGAATCAGGATCAATCCCAAACAACCCCAGTTTCCGAAAGAACCCAAACCGCCGGAGCTGCTGAGAATCGATCGGAGAGAAGTGAATGCGGCGGCCAAGCAGCCCTCTCTGGAAGTGCAGCGCAACCAGCGGGTCCCACCACGATGCGTGCGTGCAGCACATCACCGCCGGGCCGTCAAATTCATCGAGTTCCGCAAGCATCGCCGTCGAGCGCGGCGTGATGTGCACACGATGGAATCGCTTGCGCAGCAGCCGCCGGGTGTACCACGTGAACACCCGTGCAAAGCCCTCGCGAGGCGTGGCAGGAATCAACTCTGAACAGTCGCCGCGCATTCCGACGCCGGCTCCTTTCGCTCACGACTCTTCACATGCCCGATGTCCGCCATGAGCGACTGCGCCGCCGTCACGCCGCTCATCAGCACCATCGGCACGCCCGGACCAGGGTTCGCCGATCCGCCCGCCAGGTACAGATTGTCGAGCACCCGGCTGCGGTTTCGCGGCTTGAAGCCCCCGGCCAACCGGCCGTGCGAGGCAAGGCCATAGATGGCCCCGCCCTCGGCGTTGTACATCCGGTCGATCTGCGTCGGGGTGAGATATCGCTCAACCGCGATGTGCCTGTCAATATCCTCCATCCCGAACCGCCGCATCTTCGTGAGAATCACTTCGCGGTAGTGTCGCAGGGTGGGCCCGGGAGTGCCATCGTCTTCCAGCCACTTGTGCTCCGGCCGGAGGTACGGCGTGTGCACCAGGATGTACATCGATTCACACCCTTGCGGAGCCTGCACGCCTTCCGCCTCGGTCCGGCTCGGAACCGCGAGATACAGCGTCGGATCCTCCGTAGGAATGCCACGGGTGTAGATGTCATCAAACTCGCGCCGCGAATCCTTGGAGAAAAGAAAGTCGTGATGCGCCAAGTGCTCGTACCGGCGTGTCAGGCCCAGATAAAGCACAACCCCCGAGCACGCGGGTTTGTATGTCCGCGCGATCGACGCCAGTCTCGACTTTGCCCGCGGCGTGTCCAGCAGATCGCGGCACGTCCGCTGCACATCGCAGTTGGAGACCACATTTGCGCCGTTCACGCGCCGCCCGTCCGCAAGCTCAACCCCGGTCGCGCGATTCCCCGAACTCATTATCCGGGTGACCTTTGAGCCAAGGATAAACTCTACGCCCTCCTCTTGAGCGATCCGCTCAAGCGAACGCGCCACCATCCGCGTCCCGCCCCGAGGGTACCAGCACCCATGATCCACCTGTGCCGCGGCGATCAGCGACAGGATCGCCGGCGCAAGAAACGGGCTCGATCCTACATATTGCAGGAAGTGCTCAACCAACTGACGCGTGTGCGCTTCGGGCACCTTGCTGTGCACCGTCGCGGCCATCGTGCTGTGCATCCGCATCGCCAGAACATCGCGCAGCAGCGCGGGGTCTCGCGGCGGACCGGCACGCATCATGTCGCCCACCCCGCCGATGTCCTTGTAAAAGAACACCTGCTCGCTCAGGCGATACATGCGCCTCGAGTACTCGACAAACCTTGCGTATCCCTGACCGGCGCCGCTCCCGGGGAACAACCTGTCGAGCTGCGCACGCATCGTGTCGACACTCTTGAACAGGTCGATCTTGGTGCCGTCTTCAAAGAAGCACCTCCACTGCGGATCCAGATCCACCAGATCAATGTAATCTTCTGTTCGACGGCCCGAACGCTCGATGATGCCCCGAAGCACGTTCGGCATCGTGACGATCGTCGGCCCCATGTCGAACGTGAAGCGACCCGCCGGCGCGTGCTCGTTCCCCGCAAAGGGGACAGACAGCACGTTCATCTTCCCGCCAAGGTGTTCGTTCGCTTCGACAATCGCGACCGAGAGCCCGCTCGCGGCGCACTCGACAGCCGACGACAGCCCGGCAAGGCCGCCGCCAATCACCACTACGTCATAGGTTGGTGTTCTTTGCATGGGAGTCGAGCGCGGGTGGCTGTGCAGGTGTGAATGAGGTGTTGGGAGGAGAGGGGGAGCGGGGGGGCCGGAGGTAAGCAGAGTGAGAGGTAGCTGGTGATAAGCTGTGGAAGCGGTTTGACGCTCGCCGTTCAGCCACTGCTTGAGCCATAGCGTCCGAGCATGAATCCGCTGATCCGAGTCGCGGCGGCGGTAGTAGGGATCTTCAGCGGCAGACGCAGCCAGCCAGATGTGCTCGCGACATGAACAGGGCGGGTCATCGCAAGCAGGCCCGCCTCTCCCCGGCTCATGCCCCAGCCGCTCGGGCCGCTCCCGGCGATGCTCACGCGAGGGTCACCCGTCGGCAGAACACAGTCATTGATCGTCACAATCGCCGAGCCGAGCGATGCGGCAAGCCCGCGGGCCCGCCGAACATCCCGCGCGAACACGGACGTTGCAAGCATGTGCCCCGCGCTCGCCTGCCGATGGACCTGAACACCTTCTTCAGCGTGATCTACCGGAACGACCGCAACCACAGGGCCAAAGTGCTCCCCCCTGACGAGAGCGCTTTCCGCCGGGCAATCGACAATCGCCAGTGGCACCAGCCGCTCCAAACTCGGAGACTCCAGTACGCCAGACAAGCTGCGGCCGCCAGCCAACACCGCGGCGGATGCGAGCTCAAAGCACATGCTCGCCGCGCCAGCGTCAATCAGTCGCCGCGGCTTGGCCCCAGCAACCAACGGTGCGAGGTGATAAAGAAACGCACGATAGTTCGCTCGCTCCACCAGCACGCGCCGCGGAGCCATACACGTCTGCCCAGCGTTCATCGTCACCGCGTTCCAGATGCTCCGCGCGGCCAGAGCGGGATCGGCGTCAGCCAGCACGATCGCCGAGTCGCGTCCGGAAAGCTCCAACGTCGTCGGCAGCAGACGTGCCGCCGCGATCGCGGCGATCTCGCGGCCAACGGAAGTCGAGCCTGTGAAGACCAGGTGATTCAATCGGTCCTGCATCAACATCGTTCGCCCCGCGTCACGCGTGGCGGGGTGCGCGCGGAGCGCGCCCTCCGGAAGCCCTGCCTGCTGCGCAAGCCTCACGAGCAGTTCCTGCGTTCGCGGCGACCGTTCCGAAGGCTTGATCACCACATCGTTCCCGGCCATCAATGCCTGCAAGAGCTGAACGCCCAGCAGTTGAATGGGATAGTTCCACGTCGCGATGATCCCAACCAGCCCCACCGGCGCCCGTGCAAGCTCGTGACCCTGCCCGAGCGACCACCACGCCCCGCCGCGGCACACTCTTGGCCGAAGCAGCCTCGGGGCGTAACGCTCGTGCCACTTGCAGGCTGCAAGCAGAGGGAGCAGGTCAGATGTCAACGCCTCCCATTTCGGCTTGTGAACCTCGGCTTCAACCGCCTGCAGCAGTTCTTCCGCACGCGCCACCAAGCCCGCCCGAAACCGTCTCGCCCAGGCAGCACGCTCCGGTAGAGTCGATCGTTCCCAGCCCGAGGCCCGGGTCGATGTCCCTTGGCAGACGACGGACATCACGCCATCGACGCGGACCGTAGAGGCGCGTGAAGTCGAATGAGACTCATCAAATGCCAACCGGGTTGCTGGTTCAGAGACAACGGACATAGGGTTCAATCCGGAAAATGCGTGAAGACTCCGGCAGAATGAATCCGGCCGTTACGGGTGTTTCGATATCAAGCGTACCGAGGATTCACCGACTGCGGATTGTGGTTGGCGATGAAACGGCCCCTTGCACCCCCTTTGAGGGTGGAGAAGTCTCCTGTGTTCATGAGCCTCCAATGACAACCGTAGCGACCAAACCAGTAGCGATTGTCGGTGCCGGGCCCGGCGGCTTGGCCACGGCCATGCTGCTCGCGGCCGACGGTGTGCCTGTCCGCGTCTACGAGTCGATGCCTGTCCCCGGCGGGCGAACCAGCCGAATCGTGCTGGATTCTGCCGCCGGAAAGTTCGGGTTCGATCGCGGCCCCACCTTCTTCCTCATGCCCTACATCCTCGAGGAGATCTTCGCCGCCTCGGGCCGCCGCCTCACCGACTACGCCCACCTGACCCGGCTCGACCCGATGTACCGGTTGATTATGGGTCGCTCCGGCCGCTCTCCACTCTCCATTGACACCACGCAGGACATCATGGAGATGTCGCGCCGAATCTCAGCAATTAACACCGCGGATGGCGCCGCGTTCGAGCGATTCATCGCCGACAACCGCGCCAAACTCTCGCTCATGGAGCCGATTCTGCGCTCGCCGATGCGTGGAATAAGCGATGTCGTGACGTTCGGATCAACGAAGTTCCTGCCTCATCTCTCGCCTCACCTCTCAGTCGATGGCCTGCTGCGCAAGTACTTCCAGGACCCCCACGTCCGCATGGCCGTCTCGTTCCAGAGCAAGTACCTGGGCATGAGCCCGCTCGAGTGCCCAAGCCTCTTCACAATTCTTCCATTTATCGAGTACGAGTATGGCGTCTGGCATCCCCGGGGTGGCTGCGCTGCGCTCCTCGAAGGAATGACCCGCGCTTGCGAGGAGATGGGCGTCGAGTTCCGATTCTCCTGCCCGATCGAAGGAATCGAGCGAGACGGGGCCGATATCGTGGGAGTGCGCCTCGCCGGTGGCCAGGTCGAGCGTCACGATCATGTCGTCATCAATGCCGACGCGACCGCCGCGATCAAGCGATTCCTGCCCCAGGAAGCGCGCCGGCGCTTCGGCTCCGGTGTAGGCGGGGCGACCGATACCAAGATCGACGCGATGCGCTACTCCTGCAGCACCGCCATGCTGTACCTCGGCATCCGCGGAGCCGCCGGCCTCCCGCACCACACGATCTACATCTCCTCCGACTATCGCGGCAACCTTCAGGACATCACCAGCGGCGGCACGCTCAGCGAAGATCCCAGCATCTACGTGTGCAATCCTGTACCGCTGGACCCGACACTCGCCCCGCCCGATCACGCATCCCTCTACGTCCTGCTGCCCACCCCCAACTTGAAGACCGGACAGATCGACTGGAGCGCCGATGCCGCCCGCGTCCGCGCCACCATGCTCGATCAACTCAAGCTGCGGCTCGGCATCGATGACCTGGAACGGCGCATCGTCGTTGAGAAGATGATCACCCCGCTGGATTGGAGCGCCGGCATCGACGGACTCGGACCCATCAACGTCGGCGCGACATTCAACCTCGCCCACAATCTCGGTCAGATGCTCCACAAACGCGTGCAGCATCGCCTGGAAGGCTTCGACGGTCTCTGGTTCGTCGGCGGAGGAACACACCCCGGCTCAGGGTTGCCGGTCATCTTCCTCTCCGCGCAGATCGCGGCTTCCATGCTGCTCAAGGAACTGGGAGTCACCGCTCCGAGCGAACACGTTGCCGTCTGATCGTCACTCGCGGTTAAAGCAGTCGCCAAGACCGCGGCAAACAACATCGCTCCAGCCCATGCCCGCCGCGGCCTCGAGCCTCGCCAGCGGTTCGCCCGGGCTTTCCTCGCCCAGATCGAACGTCGAATGATGCATCGGCAGCAGTTTGCCGTCGTTCCCACGAAGATGCCGGAACATCTTCCAGACCTGCTCCGGGGTGGCGTGCGCCTGCTCCCAGGGCTCATACGCACCAACCCCGAAGATGGACAAATCCACCGGACCCACCCGCTCAAACGCATCTGTCGCCGCGGTATCGCCCGCAAACAGAACCTTCCGCTCCCCGATGTGCATCACGTATGAGTTGAAGCCCCGTCGCCGATCGATCGCCGTCCGCGCTCCCCAGTGCGCAGGTCGAATCGCATCGATCCGCATCGGGCCAACCTGAATCGATCCCTGCCACGGTAGTTCAAGCACCGCTTTGAATCCCCCCGGCACCAGTCGCTGCGTGCGCGATGCGGTCACCACCGTCGCCCCTCGCGCCGGGCCCGCGGCGAGCCTTCGCAGCGTCGGCCGATCCAGATGGTCAAAGTGGGCGTGCGACAGCAGGATGAGATCGATCGGCGGAAGCATCGACTCCGTCAATGCTGGCTGCGAGAGTCGCCGAAGCCCGAACGTGCGGGTGCCCAGCGACACGCCGATCCGCTCCGAGAACACCGGGTCCGTCAGAACATTCACGCGGCGCTCGCCGGGAACCTCCATGCTCAGAAGCACCGTCGCGTGCCCGACCCACAACGCGGAGATGGTGCCCTGCCCAAACTGGCTGAGCGCCGATTCTGCCGCAACGTGCAAATCTGCCGCAGGAGGATGCAGGGATTCCCAAAGACTCCGCGGATATCGGCGCAGGCTCGACTGCGCGGCCTTGCTCGCAAGCCTCAACTTGGCCATTGTCATCGCCGTTCGTACGCGTGACACGGGGTGGCCATGGGCCCTCTCCGGCGTCGGTCTCCCGGCTTGCGGTGAAGTTTGCTTCATTCACGGTTCCGAGGCGATAAGGCGGGCCGACCGGACACCACAAGGGTACGTGAGCTTCCGTCCCGAAGTTCAGCATCATTCTGTCCTGACTTCGATTCAGAGAGAACTTTACGGTACACTCGGTCAGAGCTTGGTATGGCTGGTCGCCGCAACTTCACCCTTCTACGGACTCTGATTCCAATGGCCCAACTCACCTTCCACGGCGCTGCGGGCGAAGTCACGGGCTCCTGCTACCTTCTCGAAACCCCCCGCGCCCGTATACTGGTCGACTTCGGCATGTTCCAGGGCGGCCGCGATGCGCGACGCAAGAATCAGCAGGTCCCGTCGCTGAGGCCCGCCACTCTGAATGCTGTTGTGCTCACGCACGCGCATCTCGATCATTGCGGCAGGCTCCCCCTCCTGGTGCAAGGCGGCTTCGAGGGTCCCATCTACGCCATTCCCGCTACGATCAGCCTCGCGCAGATCATCCTGCGCGATGCCGCCGCCATTCAGGAGGCCGATGCCCAGCAGGAGAACCGTCGCCGCCTTCGGCAGGATCGCCCACTCGTCCGCACGCTCTACACCACCAAAGATGCCGCGGCCGTGATGCGGCTCTTCGAGCCCCTCGCCTACGACGAGCCCCGCGAGATCGCTCCCGGAATCGAGATCCGATTCGTCGACGCCGGGCACATCCTCGGGTCTGCCTCCATCCAGATGACCGTCAGGGACCGCGCGACCGACAAAGAGAAGCCCAGAACAATCGTCTTCTCCGGCGATATCGGGGTAAAGGGTTCGCCCCTGCTTCGCGATCCCACGCCCCTCGATCATGCCGATGTACTGATCCTCGAGTCCACCTACGGCGATCGGGATCACCGTCAGCGCAAACAGACCATCGAAGAGCTCATCACCCTCATCGAGACCGCCCAATCCGAGAACGGCAAAGTCCTCATCCCCGCGTTTGCCGTCGGTCGCACCCAGGATGTCATCTACCACCTCGGTCAGGCGCTGCGTGCAGGCCGGCCCAGGTCGCTGAATGTGTATCTCGACAGCCCCATGGCGATTCAAGCCAGCGAGCTCTATCGCCGCAGCTCCCGTCTCTTTGATGACGAGTCCGCCGCGATGTGGCGCGGCGGGCGCCCACCCCTGCAGTTCGCCGGGTTGCAGTTCACCCGGACGCCCCAACAATCCCAGCGACTCAACACGATCCGCGGCGGCATGATCGTCATCGCTGGATCCGGAATGTGCACCGGCGGCCGCATCCTGCACCATCTGCGCCACGGGCTCTGGGATCCGACCACACATGTCGTGTTCGTCGGATACCAAGCCGAGGGAACGCTCGGCCGCGAGTTGGTAGAAGGGGCCGAGCGTGTGCGCATCCGCGGCGAGACGATCGCCGTCAAAGCCTCCATCCACACCTTGGGCGGTTTCAGTGCCCACGCCGGACAGACAGACCTCGTTGGATGGACATCTTCACTCAAGCGCACGATCAAAGCGGTCTACTTGACCCACGGCGAACAGCCGCAGCGCACCGGCCTCTCGCGTGCGCTGCGCGAGCATCTGGGCCTGCGCAGCCACCTGCCGGAGTTGGGCACAACCATCACCGTCTGAACATTCACGGGGCAGATCCGCGTGCCATCACCTTGCCGCACGAAGCTGCAAGAGCCGCCCGATCTCCGCAAGCGTGACCAGCCCCACCACGCGCCCCTCCTCCATCGCCGCGGCCGAAAACACCCCCGCGCTCTGCATGCGCTCAAGGGCCTCCAACACCGTCTCCTCAGGTTCAAGAGCCGGCGCGATGGTTTCAACGAACTTCGCCGCCGGCTCCCCGCCCAAGCCCCGCTGCACCGCATCGCGCAACGTCGGCCGCAGCAGCATGCCAATGTACCGACCCGCCGAGCAATCCGGTTCTACATCCACGACCGGACAATCCTGCTGCGACCCCTCCAACAGCACTTGCTCGCACCGCGAAAGCGGCATCTCCGCGGGCAGCAGCCGGAAGTCGGTGGCCATCGCATCCCGCACGGTGAGCCCTCGCAATCGCCCGACAAGCCTGGCCTGCCGCGCCTCCGTCCCGGCCCCGAGAAACACCATCACGCCCACAAACATCAGCAGAAACATCCCGAAGTACAGCCCGACACCGACGAAGATCACGGCGATCCCCTGCCCGACCCGCGCCGCCATCGCGGTCGCTCGCGAATGCTCCATCCGCATCGCTAGCAGAGCCCGGAGCACCCTTCCGCCGTCCATCGGGAAAGCGGGGATCATATTGAACACGATCAGCGCAATGTTGACGCCCACCATCATCGTCGCAAAGCCCATCACCCCGGTGGTGGTCAACGCCGACGCAACATCGCCCCTCGCAAACGCGATCCCGAAAACAATGACCGCAAGAACGCACGCGATCACCACATTCACCGCCGGACCAGCCAGCGCGATCCAGAGTTCCTGAACCGGGTTCCGCGGCATGCGCTCCAGCCTCGCAACCCCGCCGATCGGCAGCAGCACAATGTCACGTGTCCGCACGCCAAACCGCCGCGCCGTCAGCGCGTGCCCATACTCGTGCAGAACCACGCACGCAAATGTTGCCAGCACAAACAGCACGCTGACCGCCGCCGCGAGAATCCGGTCCGCCAGCGGGCCGTCAGCCATCAGCCGCGTCCCCGCCATCACAGCCGGAAGCAGCAGGAACGACCAGTGAACAAACACGCCGATCCCGGCGAATGAGCCGATCTTCAATGACCCCTTCATGGGCGGCGGCTGGAGGGGCATTGATCGCTCCGCAGGTGTTCCAGCAAGCGTACACGCCCCGCACCGCGAACGTGCCTGCTATCGCTGGTGAGAGAACGAATCGTTCACAACATCGATCTCGGTTCTTCCGCCGCCGCTCGTCTTCGTTGCAACCATCAGAATCTTTCTCGCCCGCTCCCACCCGCTCGGCAACATCCCGCTCCACTCCGTCCCCTCCACAGTTCCGTCAACCACGACCCCGTCGACAACGATGCTCACCGTCGAATCCGGAGTGACTTCACCCCGAAGCTGCCCTTCCGCCAAAGCACTCACCGACACAAACGGCGATGCGGGTTGCGACCGCAGCGCACGGTGAAACGCCACCAACGCCTTCAGACTCAAATCATCGAGCGAACTCTGGGCCGGACCCTCCACCATCTCGCGAACCACCTTGATCAGCGCGGCATCATCCAGCGTCGTCGCGAACGCTTCTCCGTAGAACATTCCCATCGGACCATGACAGTTCGCGCACCGCTGTTCAAAATACGCCATCGGCGCAACCCGCGGCATCTCGGCAAACATCATCTCGCCACCGCCGCGCGGCTTCGGCGGATCCGGTGGAGCTGGTGGCGCACTGCACGCGCCCACCAGCACGCTGCCGATCGCCCCTGCCATCCCCACCGCGACGCCGCAACAACATTTCATTCCCCGTTTGCTCACTTTCCGCCAGCGTGTCGGATCCGGTACACCCTTCCAGGCTGATCAGAGGAGAACAGCACCGAGCCATCTCCCGCCTGAACACAATCGACCGGCCGCGCATGCACGATTCCCGGACCCCTTCCTTCCGCTGTGCGCTCGATCGTGCTCACGATGGTCAGTTGCCCGTACGGCTTGCCATCGTCAAACAGAATCCGTGCAATGCAGTAACCCACCGGGGTCGTGCTGTTCCAAGATCCGCGGCACGCAACAAAGGCATCCCCGACATGATCCGCCGGCATGCCCTTGGATCCCTCGGCCACCGGTTTCTCGATGAAGCAAAACGCGTTCGCCGCCCAGTGCGCCGGGACATTCCATTCCGGCACGATCGTCTTGCCCGCCAGGTCAAGCAGATCTTCCCGATCCCGGTACTCATACCGCGGCACCCGATTCCCGCACAGAAACGGATGCCCGTAGAAGCCGCCCGCGACATACCGGTTGAACTCATCCGGCGGATTCAGATCGGTAATCGCCTGATTCCCCTGAAACTCGCCCAGCGGTGCGCCAAACCAGTCCCCGCCATGATCCACTCCCCACACTTCCGATGTCCCCGGCCGCATCCTGAGCTTCTCGTTGTTCCGAATGCCCGAGGCAAACAGCCGCTTGCCCGATCCGTCAAGCGCAAACGTCCAGATCTTCTGCCGCTCGGTCTCGCTTTGATCAGAGATGTTCCCGCTGTCCCCGATCGATGTGTAGATGGTGTCATCCGTAACCAGCAGCGATCGGTACCAGTGCGCCCCGCCCCGCGGCAGCGTGCCTTCAGGAAGAACGTCAACAACTTCATCCGCCTTCAAGTCGCCATCCGTATCCCTCGCCTTCCCCACCGAGCCCGAAGTCGAGAACCACAGAAAGCCGTTTGCAAAGCAAAGCCCGTGCACGCTCGGCCGCCCGCTGAGAAACACCTCGCGCTTCTCAAACTTCCCATCGCCATCTTCATCTCGCAGCGCGATGATGTCGCCACGCGCAGGACGCGAAACATACAGCGTCCCCTTGTCATCAACTTCGAGAAAGCGAGCCCCCGGCAGCGTCTCGACAGCGATTGAGACCTCGTAGCCCGCGCGTACCGTGAACCCGGAAATCTCCTCGCCCGGCAATGTCGGCCCCGCCTGCTGGCCCGCATCCGCGAGCCACGGCTGTGCCCCTGCCCCGGCAGAGATGAACCCGAGTGTGACGGCCGCCAAAAGTGTCAGAAGCTTCACCGGTTCTCCTCCTTCGGCATGCGGGCGACATTCAGGTGCCGCGTGACAAACTTGACCACCTCTTCCAGAACCCCCTCATCAAACGTGAGCTCGATCTCCTGAATCTCCTGCATGCTTCCGCTCTGCGCCGGCTGCAGACGGTGATTCAGACTGGTTGCCACTCGAATGATCGACTCCACGCCCTGTCGCGCCCCCAGCGAGCGTTCAAGCGCAGGACCGTTGCTCCCCGCAATGAACCGAGGATCCTTCCCACCAATGATCGCCAGCGCAGGTTGAGTCATCCGCGACAGCGCTTCCGCCGGGTCAAACGTCAGCCCCTGACGGAACTCGGCGGTATTCATGATCAGATACTGCTGCTTCGCAAGCCCGCTCACGACCTCCGCGGATGCCTCACCAAGCTGTTGCCGACGCGCAGCCCGCTGCATCGTCATCTCAGCGTTGATCGCTTCCACAACCTCTTGCTCCGGAGCTGTCGCGGCCAGCATCTCATACGGCCGGATGAAACTCGCGGCACGACTCGCAGCAAACTCCGCTGTCTCTCCTTCCCCGCGAATCGCCTCGGAGAACTCATCCCGAAGCTGCTGGATTCCAGTCACCGCAAGCGGCGCAAGCAGCACGACGCATCGGACAAGCTCACCTGCCTCGTTCGCCGCGATCACCGAGGCCGTCCCTCCTTCGTTCAGCCCCACAAGCCCGATGCGTGCCGGGTCAATCCCCGGCTGCGTCGCAAGCCACCTGGCCCGTTCCGCGGCCTCTACCCCAAGCTGCTGAATCGTCAGCTGAGTCCGCGGGGCAAGTCCCCGGCGCGACATCGGCCGATCGTGTGTACGAAGCGTGGCAATGCCCGCTCTCGCCAGCCGGTCCGCTAGCACAACAAACGGTTTGTGCCCGAACGATGTGTGATCCGCATCAAATACGTCAAACGCGTTGACCAGCACCACCGCCGGGTGCTGCCCCTCTCCCGGCGGCAGAGTCAGAATCCCTTGCAGCCCCACCGTCTGTCCTTCGCGAGTGTTGGGAGCCTCAACCACCCTGCGTTCATACGGCAGCGGTGGCTGAGGAAGCTGAGGGCGACGAGGCATAAAGTCCCTCGCGACCGCCGGCGAAACCTTCCAAATGCGAGCGGGAATCTCCGCCGCGCCTCCGATGATCACCCGCCCGCTCGCGCTGTCGCCCCCGACGGGATTACGAACCAATGCAAACAGATTCGGTTGAGCTCCCGGCTGTCCCGCGGCCTGCACAAGCTCGATCCGTTCCGGGCTCACATCCGCCGCCACAAACTCGTTGGCCCATGCCCCGCCCACACCGACCGACGGCGGGATATCAAGCGTCCCTCGCCACGCCTGCCCCTCCTGCCACAGCGTCACCAGAAACTCCATCGTGGGGTTCGCAGGCGAGCGGGTATCCATGACCCCCATCCAGTACTGCCTCTCCCGCGTGGCAGGGGGGGAAGGAGGAGCAGGCGGAGGAGCAGCCCGGGAAGGGGGTTGAAGCCCACCCAACGCCGGAATGGTCAGAACCGATTGGACCGCGAGCGCCATTATCACAAGACATCGATTCATCACTTGAACACCCTCTGGCTGGAGACCCAGTGCGAATACCATTGCCGAGCGGACCGGATGCGCCGCCCGCCTCCTGATGAAGCCTACGACCCCCAATCTCTCCCGTCGGCCCCGCATTCGCTCAACGTGCGCTTTCACCTTGATCGAACTCCTGGTGGTCATCGCCGTGATCGCGGTGCTCATCGGCCTGCTGCTCCCAGCGCTCGCCGGTGCACGCGAGGCCGCACGCGCATCGGTCTGCCTCGCGAACCTACGTCAGTCATACATCATCTGTCGGACCTACGCCGACGACAATCGCGGCATCGGCCCCGCACTCGGCCAGCCCTACGCCGCGCTCCCCAACTGGGCGCTGGTCGTGCAGACGGATTCCGGTCGGCAAGGCACCGGTGCTGCCGAGCTCTATTCAAACTCTTCCGTGCTCGTGTGTCCAACGGTGGACCGGGTTTACCCGGAGGCTATGACCCGCACCTATGCGATGAACGCGACCGGGCAGGCTGGCCAGGATGGAGATGCCCGAAGCTTCGATGACCCCGCGCCCGGCCGCGTTGCCCACGTCGCCTTCGACCGTGTGCAGTTCCCCTCGCGCATACCGATGATGCTCGATTCCGCGATTGATGCCCCCTCGGCGGATCCCAATGTTCCGCCCCCGACGCGCACCGCCAGCGTGCTGGACTTTCGCCAGCCAAGCCATGTGGCGCTCCGAGTCGGCGCGTTCCACGCAGGCCGCGCCAAGTCATTCAACGTCGCCTGGTACGACGGCTCCGTCCGTGTTCAGGCGGGTTCGCCCCCCAACCAGTTGCCGGCGGAATGGCTCTCACCGCTCCCCTCGCCCTGACGTCAGCACAACTCATGCCGACAATCGTCGCGCCATCGGGTCCCGCCGCCAGTCGCGAACAATCCAGGAACTTCCCGCGCCGTTCCCGCTCCGCGATGCCGAAACGCCACGAAGCTGCTGCTCAAGCCGATACACATCGCGCGGATGATCAACCCTTCCGAATACATCCGGAAGGAAAAGCACCCGAAGTGTCATCCGCGGGCACGGCAGCCCTGGCGCAAACCCCGTCGGCGTGCCCACCAGCCCCCGCGCAGGCAGTTGCGAGCTCTGCCGATCGAACGATTGGATCAGCATCCGCAGCCGCGGCTCCAGCGTCCCATCAGGCCCCGTCAGCAGGAACCGGTCGTCCCCAAGGTGCGCCAGGAAGACCTCGCCCCCCGGCGACACTACCGTCGCCGTGATCAGATCCGACAGCGAGCGGATCAACCGGTCCCCAAGCTCATACCCGAACGCCGAGTTGTAATCCGCAAACGATCGGATGTCGACGAACGCCGCATCCGTGTGATAGCCCGCCGACTCCCGCGCGCTCGCATCCCCCGCTCGCCGGATCAACTCCGTGAGGTGCTGATCCGCGCGAATCCTCGCCGGCAACCCCGTCACCGGTGCGCGCCACGATTGCCCAAGCCGACCCTCGTGCGCCGCCGCCTTCAGCAGGTCCCTCACCCGGACAATCCCCACCACCGATGCGCCGCTCGTGATCACCAGCGGATCCGCAATCGTCTCTTCTTCCAGCAGGCACGCCAGCTCCAGCGCCTCTTCAATCGTTGCAGTCGGCGGAAGCTGATACGTCCCCTTGCGCAGGATCTCGCTCACCGGCCGCGACACACGCGGCGTCGCCGATTCATCCAGCACCTGCTGCCGACTCGCCCAACCAAGAACCCTGCGCCCATCGCGTGCGACAACTCCAACCATGGACGCGTCGGCATCGAGCAGCGAAGCCGCATCGCCGATCAGGATCGTGCTGTCAACCGTCAGCACCGGGTGGCACACCTTCACAAGCGAAGCCGATGACGGGTTCGACGCGACCACCGCATCCACATCCGCCCAGCGGCCGCGCACCTCCGACACAAACCGCGGATCAAACGTCTGCGATCGCTCTCCCGGTCGCCCAAGGTAGTATCCCTGCGCATACCTCGCGCCCAGCCCGATCACCGTCGAAAGCTCAACCTTCGATTCGATCCCCTCGGCGATCACGCTCACCCCGCTCAGCCTCGCAAAGTGCACAAAGAATCGCACCAGATTCTGGCGATACGGATCCGAGTCGATCCGGTGCACAAACGTCCGGTCGAGCTTGATCCACTTGGGCCGAAGCACCATCATCCGGTTCAGGCCGCTCGTGCCCGCCCCCGCATCGTCGATCGCCACCTCAAAGCCCGCATCCTTGAGCCGGATCACCTGTTCCGCGAGGCCCGGGAAATCCTGCTCATCAGACAGCTCCGTGATCTCCAGAACAATCCGCTCCGCAGAGAGCCCCTGCGACCGCGAGATCGCTCCACGCAGCGCGTCAAAGAACCGCGCGTCGGCAAACACCGCGGGCGTCGTGTTCAGGAACAGCCGAATATCCGCCGGCCATCCCGCCGCGGTCTCAATCGCCGCACTCCGCGTCAGCGACTCAAGCTCCCACAGCAGCCCGTTCGCCGCCGCCGCCTGAAACAACTCGCCGGGGTTCGAGAATCCCGAGTCCGGTTCCAATCGCGTTAGCGCCTCATAAGCAACGATCATCCCGTCATTCAGATCGACGATCGGTTGAAACGCAACGCTCACCCGGCCCGAGGCGATCACGTCCAGCACCCGCTGCCCGTCGGGAGTTTGGTTGGCGGGCGGCTTGGTCATGCCGGTTCGGGTCCTGCAAAACACGCGGCCGCAAGGCATGAACATGCCCTTCGCCCGGATACGTGTCGCAGGTATCGGCCCGACCATCCACCCACTTGCGGAAGCCTCTCACCCAACGCGATAACCCGAGCCGGACCTCGCGATCCGTCACCAGCGCAGGGAGCCATAACTCGAGTCGCACCGGCAGCAGGCGCTTCGCAATACTCAGTCGAATCGGAACACGCCCTTGCGAAGCCCATAGAAGTACGCAACCGCCGTCGTCGCCATGAAGAACAGGATCCGGCCCAGCCAGATCAACCCGTCCGGGCTCTGGTGATCGATGTTCACAAACGTCGTCGCCCACGGGTACAGGAAGATGATCTCGATGTCAAACACCAGGAACACCATCGCAATCAGATAGAACCGAACGTTGAACCGCTTGCGGGCGGTGCCAACCGGGTTCATGCCTGATTCGTACGTCAGGCTCTTCACCGCACCGTCCCGCCGCGGCCCGATCATCAGCGACATCACAACGTTCATGATGCCGAAGATCACCGCCCCGGTAATCAGCAGCATCAACGGGATGTACGAACCGATGTCGGTCGAGGCGAGGGTGGCACAGGGTGCGGTGGCGATCATCGCGGCATGTTAGCACATCCAAGCCTGCCATTCCGGCAGCAGTGGGGCGGCCAAAGACCGGCCTGACACCCCGGTTTCCGCGTCTGGCCCCGCGACACACAGAATTCGGCAGCGTTTCAGTGCCCGACGTCCGCATACCGTCTGGCACCCGGCTTGCCATCACGAAGATAGGGCGTGATTGCGCCGCCCATTCGTACGTTGACGATTGCCCCCACCGATATCGGTGGGGAAAATCCCAAGTCCATCCTCAGATCCACCCAAGTACCCAAGCCCCGGAGATTCGACCCATGGCCGTGAAGGAACTGACTTTCGACATCGACGCACGTCAGGCCCTCCTCGCCGGAGTTGAGAAACTCGCCCGCGCAGTCAAGAGCACACTCGGCCCCCGTGGCCGCAACGCCATCCTCGACAAATCTTGGGGCGGGCCGACCGTCACCAAGGACGGCGTCTCCGTCGCCGAGGAGATCGAACTCCGCAACAAGGCGGAGAACATGGGCGCCCGCCTCGTCAAAGAAGCCGCCAGCAAGACCAGCGACGAAGCCGGCGACGGGACCACCACCGCCACCGTCCTTGCCGAAGCCCTCTTCCGCGAAGGCCTCCGCCACATTGCCTCCGGCGTCGACGCCAACGCGCTGATCCGCGGCATGAAGAAGGGCGTCGAGACGACCGTCGCCGAGATCCAGAAGCTCAGCAAGCCCGTTGACCGCTCCCCCAAGAGCGGCGACATCCAGAACATCGCCACCATCTCCGCCAACAACGACCCCACAGTCGGCAAGATCATCGCCGATGCGTTCGCCCAGGTCGGCGCCGATGGTGTCATCACCATCGAAGAAGGCAAGACCCAGGACACCACCGTCGATGTCGTCGAGGGCATGCAGTTTGATCGCGGCTACATCTCCCCGAACTTCGTCACCAACACCGACGAGATGAGCGTCGAGTTCGACAAGGCCCTTGTGCTTATCTACGAGGACAAGATCGAGAGTGTGTCCAAGCTCGTCCCCTTGCTTGAGAAGGTCATGCAGGCCAAGAAGCCCCTGCTCATCATCGCCGAGGACATCTCCGGCGAAGCCCTCTCGACGCTGGTCATCAACAAGCTCCGCGGCACGCTCCAGGTCTGCGCCGTCAAGGCGCCAGGCTATGGCGATCGCCGCAAGGCCATGCTCGAAGATGTCGCCGTCCTCACCGGCGCACAGCCGATCATGAAGGACCTTGGCATCGAACTCGAGAAGGTCGAGCTCGCCCACCTCGGCATGGCCAAAAAGCTTGAAGTCAATGCCGACAACACCACGATCATTGAGGGTGCCGGTGCCGTCAAGGACATCAAGGCCCGGATCGAGCAGATCAAGCGCGAGATCGATGCGACCACCAGCGACTACGACCGTGAGAAGCTCCAGGAGCGTCTCGCCAAGCTCTCCGGCGGCGTGGCCCAGATCAACGTCGGCGCGGCATCCGAAGCCGAGCTGAAGGAGAAGAAGGCCCGCTTCGAAGACGCCCTCCACGCCACCCGCGCTGCGGTTGCCGAAGGCGTCGTCCCCGGCGGCGGAGTCTCGTTCATCCGCGCTCGCGATGCGATCGCCGCGATGAAGGAGTACCGCTCCGTCTACGGCAAGCCCGGCGACAAGGGCGACGAAAAGACCGCCGATGATGTCGGGCAGGCGAAGTACGACTTCGCCGCGGGCCTCGATGTCGTCTTCCGAGCCCTGTCGCTTCCTCTGCAAACCATCGCCGACAACGCCGGCGAGAAGGGCACGGTCGTCGTCGCCAAGGTCGGCGAGGGCAAGGGTGCCTTCGGCTTCAACGCCCTCACGCTCGAGTACGGTGACCTGCTCAAGTCCGGTGTCCTCACCCCGGCAAAGGTCGATCGCTGTGCGATCCAGAACGCATCGAGCGTCGCCACCATGCTGCTCGCGGCGGACTGCGTCATCACCGAGAAGCCCAAGGACAAGGATGATCATGACCACGGCCACGCTCACGGCGGCGGCGGTGGTGGCATGCCGGGCATGGGCGGCATGGGCGGCATGGGCGGCATGGGTGGAATGGGCGGCATGGGCTTCTGAGATCCGTCCGGGCTCTACACTCTGGAAGCTCCCCGTTATCTCGGGTGCTGATGCGGCGGAGCGTTTCAGCGGTTGGGTAACGACGTGAACTACCAGACCGGCACCCACGTGACTCTTCGACGCAGCGAGCCTCCCCACCGACACCTCTCTGTCCCCCGCATCGGGAACTCGCCAAAGGACTATTGCGAGGGCTGATTCGCGATGCCGGGCTGACTGTTAACGAGTTCAATCGCCTGCTCTAGCCAGGCTCAGAAGTATTCGAAGGAGTTTCCCAATGGCCAAAGCAAGTGATCTGATCGGTCGGAGTGGTGCGGGCGGTCTCGGTGGCAACAACCCCCTCAAGCCCGCAAGCACAAAGTCGACGGGCCCCGCCTCGCACAAGAACCCCAACAAGGCCGGCGGCGGTAAGCCGAGCTCCGGCCACCAGCAGGCCGGCGGCGGCAAGGCCCCCGTCGGCCGTCGTCCCAAGGTCTGAATGCAGCATGAAGGCAAGGGCGACGCGGGCATATGCGGTATCGAGTCCAAATCGCTCCCAAGGCGCTACGGCAGTTGGAGAAGGTTCCCGCTCGGGAACGAGATCGCATCGCCCTGCGCATCGACTCGCTCGCTGGTGGATTGGAAGGGGATGTCAAGAGGCTCAAGAGCTTCAGCCCGGCCTATCGCCTGCGTGTTGGAGACTATCGCGTACTGTTCGATGTTGAAGGCGGTGTCGTAATCATCCACCGAGTTGGCCACCGAAAGGACATCTATGACCGCCCGTAGACTGGCCAAAGAGATCGGTCGAAACGCAAGCGTGCTGATGAGCGGCAAGGAGTCGTTTGTGGTCATGCCGATGCGTGAGTACCGTCGGATGTGCGAGGCGTACGAGGATGCAATGGATCTGCTCGCGCTCGAACAGGCACGGAAAGAAAACGCCGGCGATAAGCCGGTTGCGTGGGGGTCGGTGAGGGGGAAGCTCATCAAGCGAACAAGGTCAGTGCCTCGCAAGTCCAGTCGCTGACCTGTCATCTGGTACAGAAGGAAGAATTGAACATGGCCATCAAGCCCCTCGAAGACCGCGTCCTTGTCAAGCCCGCCGACCCCGAAACCAAAACGGCCTCCGGCATCTACCTCCCCGAGACCTCCAAAGAGAAGCCCGTCCGCGGCCAGGTTGTCGCGACCGGCCCCGGCAAGCGCCTCGAGAACGGTAAACGCGCCGAGATGTCCGTCCGCAAGGGCGACACCGTGTTCTACGGCAAGTACGCCGGCACCGAGGTCGAGCTCAAGGGCGACAAGCTCCTGATCCTCCGCGAATCCGAGCTCCTCGGCGTCGTCGAGGGCTGAGGCACCGATCAGTGGCGACCAGTTCATTTACGGCTCGCGGCCGCCGGGCTTTGCCCGGTGCTGTCCTATCATGCATTGGTAACGAAGTTCCTCGCTCCCTTCGTTGTTTCGGGACCCAGAAATGCAGGCTTTGAGTCGTCGTGAACGCGACGAATCCAGGAGCAAGGTCGATGAGCTCAAACCGGACCTCCAGTTCCGGAACAACTCCTTCGCCCCTGCTCACCCAGGTCAAAGCCGTCGTGCCCGCATCGGTCAAGGCGGCCCTTCGTCCTGCTGTGCGGGTCGTCGCGCCATCGCTCGTGAATTCCGCCCCGAAGGGGCCTTCCCTTTCAAACGCAGCGCTTTCATTTTGTGATCAGCCAACCGACAACCCATGGTCGGTGGTGAATCCTGACACCGGTCTGACGCACCGCTACTTCTTTCTCTGCGGCTGTTGGAAGAGCGGCACCCACTGGATGCAGCGCATCCTGAATCTTCATCCCCAGGTGAACATCAAGGGCGAGTTCCACTTCGAGACCATGCTTCTCGGCCTCGACAGATTCACCTCTCCCTCATGGTTTGTCGCCAGCGGACCCAAGACCAAGCGTGTCGCCTGCGACGCTATGGAGAACCTTGTCCGTCGAACCATCTACGCCGCCACCCGAAACAAGCCCGACTCCATGTGGCTTGGCGACTGCACGCCCCGCATGCTTCGCACGGTGCTGCCCGGCGCTCCCACCTTCTGGCTCTTGCGCGACGGCCGCGACGTGCTCGTGTCGTGGTCCTTCCACTGGCTCCGTGTAAAAGAGAACGGCGTCTTCGGCGGCCGCTTCAAAGATGACATCGACCGATTCAAACCGGAGTTCACTGCGAATCCCGACCGCTTCCGCGACCCTGAGTCAGGTCTTCTCGGCAATGATCAGTGGGTCCGCCGCACGGCCCGCGAATGGGCCAAGTACGTCGAGAACGACTTCCGGATGTGCAACGAGCTCATCAACTCGGGCACGCCCGTTCATCGAATCGTGTACGAAGACCTGCACGCCAACACCCCGCAAGGTGCCGAGCGCATGTACCGCTTCCTCGGGCTCGATCCTGCCAGGGCCCAGCCCCTCTCGCGAGAGACAAAGACCCTCGCCGGCGTTGAGAAAGAGGACCTCAAGTCCGCGACGCGAAAGGGCCAGACCGGCGACTGGAGAAACTACTTCAACGACCGGATCACCCGCATTTTCAAGGAGGAAGCCGGTCAAGCCCTCGTCCAGGCAGGCTACGAGAAGGACCTGAACTGGTAGCTTCCGCGGCCTCCATCCAATGAGCCATCATCGAGTCTGCCTAAAGTCCGCATTCACCACTCGCCAGACGAAGCCGCCAAACCGGGTTTGATTGTCCGCCAGAGCATCTCATGACCACGCAAGGCGCCGATGCGGGACTGATCAACAAAGTCAAGGCCGCGGTGCCGCGCCCTTTGAAGGTCATCCTCCGGCCCATGGTGAGGCCCTGGCTCGCCCCTCCGCCGGCGGATCCATACGCATGCGCCGACCGAGGTGTCGGCAACGAGTGGACCATTGTCGACCGCGAACGCACGTACAAGTTTTTCTTCCTCTGCGGCAGCTGGAAGTCCGGAACCCACTGGGTCCAGGCCCTCATCAATCTCCATCCCAAAGCCTACATGACGGGGGAGTTTCATTTCGAACTCATCCACGGTGGCTTCTCCTCATACCTTAAACGGCGCTGGCGACTCCCCGCCAAGTCCCGCGTCCTCCAGGACATCGCACACGAATCCCTCCGACGATGCATCCGCCGCAGCATGTTCGCGCAGACCCGGTCTCACCCCGAAGCCGTCATGCTCGGCGACCGCTCGCCGCGAATCCTCAAGGCAATGCTCCCGGGCGCACCGCACATTCTCCTCCATCGCGATGGGCGCGACCTGCTCATCAGCCGCTCTTACCACATGCTCCGCACCAACAACCCAGGTGCGATGCTCCCGCAGTTCGCGCACCTGCTCCGGCGCTGGGGGCCCGAGTACAAGCTCAGCCCCGAGAAGTTCCGCGATACCACCATCGGTCTCCTCGGCGACGACGATTGGGTACGGTACCTCTCACGATTCTGGGCCGAGTCTTGCCTGCACGATCTCAAGGCCATGCCTCGTCTGATCTCGCGGGGCACGCCTGTTCATTTCATCCGCTACGAAGACCTGCACGCGGACCTTGAAGGGAACCGCGCAGCGATCTATCGGTTCCTCGGCCTTGATCCTGCCGAGGCCGCTCCCCCCTCCGTCGAGACCAAGACGCTCCCCGGGTTCAAGAGCGAGAATCTCAAGTCCGCAACCCGCAAGGGACAGAGTGGTGAATGGCGATGTTCCTTCACCGATCGGATCACCCGGATCTTCAAGGAAGAAGCCGCCGAGGCCCTGGTGCAGATGAGGTATGAGAAGAACACGAACTGGTAGCCTCCGCCCCCGCGCTGCCGCGCTCTTGAGTGCAAAGGGTCCACGCTGGTGAACGTCATCCGCCGCACGATTCAACGACTCGGCCCCGCGCGTGGGGCTCTGGAGGATCCCACTCCCCTTGTCCGTCCGTTCTTTGTCTGCGGGCACCCTCGCTCCGGCACCAACTGGGTCAGCTCGCTCCTGAATCTCCATCCCCGGGTGTTCTGCGACGGCGAGTTCCATTTTCACCTGATCCGCAACGGCATCGAGGGCTTCCAGTCCCAGCCCTGGTACGTCGGCAGCCGCGAACCGGTCAGGAGTGAAACCGAGCGGGCGTTCGCCTCGCTTGTACTCGGCTGTCTGACCGCTCAGGCGCACAGGCCCGCCGAACACGGCGGCAAGCCCGGGGCGACCGAAGTCGGCGACCACACTCCACGCATGCTCCGCATGCTCATCCCGCCTCCCGCCGGTCGCTACATCATCATCTTTCGCGACGGACGTGATGTCCTGGTCTCGTGGACTTTTCACCTCCTGAAAACCGCGCGGCCGGACATCATGCATCCCCAAGTGCGGCCCATCTTCGAGCAGGTTCTTCCCGCTGCCGGAGAATCCGCGGATGCCGCTCGCCAGGCCGCCCGGCGCCTCCTCGCGGATCGTGCCTGGGTCCAGCACTACGCCGCTGGATGGTCCGACCATACCGGTCACGACCTCGCCACGATGAGGCAACTCAAAGCCGATGGCCACGCGTCCTCCCTTCTGCGGTTGAGTTACGAGGAACTGCACGCAGACACCCAAACGCACCGCGCCCGGATGTACACGTTCCTCGGCGTCAAGCCTTCCGAAGCATCGCCGCTGTCACGCGAGAGTCACACCGCGCCGGGTTTCGGCAGAGAAGCCCCGCGGTCGTTCTACCGACGCGGTGAAGTGGGAGATTGGCGCAACTACATTGATGCCCAATCCCACGGTTGGTTCCTCGAACGTGCCGGTGCGAGATTGAGCGAACTCGGCTACGACGTCGCGCCCGCTGCATCGACCCCCAAGCCCCTCACTCCCCAGTCCGCGCAGCCGACGACCGTCCCACCCAGCCGCGAAGAGAAAAAAACCTCATGATCCACGTCCCGACTCACACGCCCGACGGCCAGCCATACAAGATGTTCTTCATCAGCGGCCACATGCGCTCCGGCACCACCTGGATGCGCAACCTGATGAACCTCCACCCCGACATCAACACGCAGTCGGAAGGTCCGCTCAAGCTCCTCGCCCGCGCCGTCGCCGAGGCGAAGAGAGCCACCTGGCTCACCAGCTCGCG
>JBBRUT010000032.1:0-28532 GCA_038247555.1 Phycisphaerales bacterium
AGCGCGTTGATCGTGAAGTCCCGCCGCTTTGCATCCTCCTCCGGCGTTGAGAAATGCACCGTGTCCGGCCGCCGCGCATCGGTGTACGGCCCATCCGACCGGAACGTCGCGACCTCGATGACCGCTTTCTCCGATGCCACCTGCTCGTACACCAGCACCACGCCGAACGCCGCTCCAACCTCGGCTGTTCGTGGAAAGAGCTCGCGCACTCGCGCCGGCACCGCATCCGTCGCGACATCAAAGTCGGTCGGCCGCAGGCTCAGCAGTTCATCGCGGACACACCCGCCGGCAAAGTACGCCACATGCCCCGCCTCGCGCAGCCGCCGCACGATGTTGGTCGCGGCTTCACGGGCAAGGATGGGGTCAGCGGCACGGACCATGCCGCAAGGATAGTGGCAACCTTCATCCCGCGCCCGCACCGCCGCGGACCTGCCCACCCCCACCGCACCAGAGCCGTGGTAAAGTGAGACATCATGTCACGATACGACCAGTTCCACGCGTTCCGAACCCGCCTCAACGACCGCATCCTCGGTGCCGGGAAGCCGGAAGGTCAGGGCGGCGGCTCGACGCTCGTCACCAAGCGGTTCTTCGCGCTCGATGACCAGTCCTACCGCGACACCGCGACCGAGGGCGGACTCAACAAACAGACCAAGGAACTGCTCGGCCTCACAGCTTCGGCCGTTCTCCGCTGCGACGACTGCATCGCCTACCACATCGACCAATGCGTAGCCGCGGGCTGCACCGACCGGCAGATCTGGGAAGCGCTCGATGTCGCCCTGATCGTCGGCGGGTCGATCGTCATCCCGCACCTTCGCCGCGGCGTGGAGTTCCTGGATGAGTGCCGGACGCGACAATGACCCGCGGGGTTCGCGGCGCGAATCGCTTACCCCTCTGTCCGCTTGTAGTCGCGCCGCTGCCACCCGCCGCCTTCACGGTTACCGATATTGACATCCACACCTCCGCGTTTCACCCGGTGTGCATGATCGCGTCAATCAACAAAACAATCCCACAAACAATGCTTGGGATCAACATCCACCACTTGAATATCAGAGCGCACTTCGTGAAGAACCGCTGGGCAGCCCGCGGCAATCCGGGAATCGAACTGAAGTCCGGGGGATACGGAACGCTGCCAGGAACCTGAGGTCGCTTCCGTCCCAGACGCCAATGGGTGATCCCATATCCAAAGACTGGGATGACGATGAGACTGATTCCGCCCACGTACCGCATCAGTTGCTCGGAAGACATGGATCACACTCCAATGCACCCCAATGTGCAGAGAGGAATAGATACCGTCAAGAGAACAATAGGCCGCAAGGCATGACGCTGAAATGGCGGCGGCGCCGATGGATCAGATCTCTATTGCAATCTTCACCCGCTCACTTCTTCCTCGCCATCATCACTCCTTCCCGCGCCGGCACCGCAACCGTATCAAAGTCCTGATCCGCCGCGACGATCCGGTTGAATCGATCGACCGCATCCCGCGTCTCGCTCGAACCCACCGGGTCATCGATCCAGAAGCTCGACCCCAGCACGTTGTCGGCGATCAGCAGCCCGCCGCGGCCAATCAGCGGCTTGGCCAGCCGGAAGTACTCCGGATACTCCGTCTTGATCGCATCAAAAAACACAACGTCAACGCCACCCGGCCCAACCTCGCGCCCAAGCTGCTCCAGCGCGGCGATCCCCGTCGTCCGCCGAATCTCCACCCGGTCCGCCACCCCCGCCGCGGCGAACATCCGCTGACTGAAATCCGCGTGCTTCACCTCCGGCTCGACCGTTATTAGCTTCCCGTCCTTTGGCAGCCCACGCGCCAACCAGATGCCCGAGTACCCTGCGAGCGTGCCGAGCTCCACCACACGCCCCGTCGCGCCCGGCCGCGTCGTGGCCATCTGCACCAGGATGTTCAGCAGCCGCCCGACATCCGCCGACACCGCGATCGACGGAATCCCCGCTTGGGCCGCCGCGGGCATCAGGCCCTCCAGCACCGCATCCTGCTTCCCGAACACCTCGCGCAGGTACGCGTTGGTGTTCACCCAGCGTTGAGGGGTCATGTCCATGCCGCAGCGTAGCTGCGGGCGGAAAGGACAGCAGATCAGCAGATCAGCAGACCGTCCGGGCACTCGAAGCAGACGCTGAAGACGCGCGGCACTCTTCCCCTCTCACTTTCCCGCTTCGTCGCTTCGTGGCTTTCCCGCTTCCTCTCTTCCCCGCTTCCCCTCCCCCGCCTTCATTTGCTATCTGCTCATTTGCGATTTGATATTTTCCCCCGTCACCGCGGCTGGCATCGCATCCAGCGCCCCCGCCTCAATCGTCGCGCGAGTCTCCTCCGGCACCACCATCTCCCCGCCCGCCGCCGGCGCACGCCCACACTCCGGGCATTTCGCCCCCGGCTGCAAGCCTGCCCGCGAGTACCCGCACTCCGGGCACATCGCCAGCTTCGCCCGCTTCGCATCTCCCCGCGTGAGCAGCCACTGCACCGCCAGCATCACGATCGCGCCCGCCACCGCCACCAGCCCGCTCCCCCACTGCATCATCGACAGCGACTGCCACCCCAGCGCGGTCTGCCCCAGGCTCACCATGAACGGCTGGAGCTGGATCACCCCGCTCGACACCGCCACACCCAGCCGCGCGATCGAGATGTAGTAGAACACGTGCCCCAGCGCGATCCCGATGATCGATGATGCCAGCAGCAGCACGATCTGGTTCGTCGGCAGGTTCAGCACCGTCAGCCCGCGCTCCTCACCCAGCGCCAGCATCAGCAGCACCATCACCCCTGCGGTGTACTGCGAGATCACCGCAAACGCTGTCACCGGGTGATACCCGTGCATGTAGTGCCGCACCGCGAGCCCGTACGCCGCGAAGCACATCCCGCTGCCAATCGCCAGCAACACCCCCATCGCCTGATCGCCCCGCGGCAGCCCATGCCCGAAGTAAATCGTCCCGCCCACACCAATCGCGACCATCCCCATCCCCGCCCACATCCGCGGATCGCGCAGCAGTCGCCGCTCCGACGGGAACAGCAGATACGCCCCGATCGCCACGAAGATGATTTGGGTGCGCAGTCCGAACGTCGCCGTCGCCGGATCAATCTTGTAGAACGACCACGCGAACGCCACCTGCCCGATCGCGTTCATTACCGACGGCACCAGCGACTTCCGCCAGATCCCCGCCGGCATCCCGCCGCGATACAAACCCCAGAGCACCACCGGCATCCACAGAAACGCGCTGAACCCGTATCGCCACCCGTTGGAAGTCCACAGATCAATCGACTCGGCGAAGTGCTTGATGAACAGCGGAACGCTCGACCATCCGATGAGCGTCAGCACAATCGTGATCACGCCCATGAACGGCGAAAGCCCCGGGCTTGTCTGGGTCTTGGTCGGATCGCTTGCGGTCGTTGTCACGTTGCGGAGCGTAGGCGATCGTGCGGAATCCCCGACTCGATGATTCCTCCGCTCCCATTGCCGCGGCGTCGCCCGCATGCACTGGTAGACTCTTCAGTGCATACTCATGCACTGTCAGCGACATCTGCAATCTTCCCTCACCAACTCCGAACGAACAGTCATCGCACTCATTCTGCTTCTCTCCCCGCCTTCTCCCCTACATCCTCTCTTCATCCGTCATTATCCGTGCTGATCTGTGGCCTGCCTTGCTCCGCCGCTCATGAACACCCAGGAAACCATCTCGCTCACACGCACCACCGACCTCGCCTTCGGCGAGCCGGGGCAGATGGTCACCATCCCACGCCAAGTTGGCTCCGTACGTCTTGAGCGGCAGATCGGCCAGGGCGCAATGGGCGTCGTCTGGCTCGGCACCGATGAGCTTCTCCACCGCCGCGTCGCCGTGAAGTTCCTGCTTCAGACCGTGCAGGGGCCTGATGATCCGCGCCTGCTCGCCTTTCTTGAAGGTGCACGCGCCGCCGCCGCGCTCCGCCACGGAAACCTCACCAACATCCTCCACGCCGCGACCGTGGAGGCGATTCCCTTCCTGGTCATGGAGTATGTGGACGGTCCTTCGCTCTCCTCCCTCATCCGCAAGACCGATCCGCTCACCCCGCACGAGTTGCTCGCGGTTATGACCGATGTCTGCAACGCCGTCGGCCACCTGCACGAGCAGCAGCGCATCCACCGCGACATCAAGCCCTCAAACATCCTCGTCGACCGCGAGGGCAACGCCTTTGTCACGGATTTCGGCCTCTCGCGCGAGCTCTCTGCACGCCCCGGTGTGATGCGGGAGGGCGGCGCAAGCATCGCAGGAACCCCCGCCTATATGGCCCCGGAGATGTTCGAAGGCCAGATCTCCGCCAAATCGGACGTCTACGCGCTGGGCGTCACCGCCTTTGAGCTCCTGCTCGGCGAAGCCCCGTTCCCAGGCTCACTTGAGGAGGTCCGCAACCGCCACGCCAACGAAGCGCCGCCCGTCGATCGCCTGCTCGCCCGCGGCATCTCGGCTCCGCTCGGCGAGGCGATCGAGCGTGCGCTCAACAAGTCGCCGATGTTCCGCCACAAGTCCCCGGCGCACTTCCTCGCGGCGATCGCCAGCGCGTACCAAGGCGGCACGATGGTCGCAAGAGGAAGGCAGGCGCTGTTTGATCGACTTCTCCGGATACAGGACGGCGCGGTCAATGCTCCAGTATCCGGTTCGGGATCAGGCTCGGACTCAGGCGCTGCGCGGCTCGCTCCACCCCCGATAACCCCCGGGCAAACCTACTACGACCGCCTCACGGTCATCGCCGAGCAGAAGCGCAAGGAAGATTCCGACCTCGCGATCGTCGCTGCGGCATCCAAACCAACCTCGGTTCCCGCCGCGCCCGCTGCCACCGCGATCAACCCGGTGCTCTTTGGCCCGCAAGACCCTGACTATCCCATTTGGCCGCTGGTCACGGGGTTGATCCTCGCCGGCGCAGGTGCGCTGCAGGCGATCATCGGGCCAATCACGATGATCGGACTGGTCACGCGCCACTTCAGCGGACCTTTCAGCTCAACAAACCCCGCCCCCGCGACCAGTGCATTGTGGAAAACTTTGGGCTGGAGCGCGACAACCCTCGCGTTTGTCTTCGGCATCATGCTCATCGTCACCGGTGTGGGCTTCATGCTGCAGCGCCGGTGGAGCATTCGACTCGCCCATTCGTGGGGTGTGGCAAAGATTGTCTTTGCCTGCGCAGCCGCCGTGCTGGTGTACGCCACTGCCAAACAAGTCGCACCCGGAGGCTCATCCAGCGAGGGCGCAGGTGTGCTTGCGCTCGCCGTGTTCGCATGGGAAGTGCTGCTGCCGGGACTACTCATGGGTTGGCTTGCAACACCCGCTGCACGCACACAAATCGCGGCGTGGAAGTAGTCCGCGCACACGAGTGGCCATACGTGGCCACTGCGATCGTGTGGCGATCTTTCACGATCTTCACGACATCACGACGCGATCCCGAGCGTGTCTTCGATGGTGTACCAACCCGGACGCTGCGCGGATAACCACTTCGCCGCGCGGATCGCACCCATCGCAAACAGGTCGCGCGTCGTCGCGCGATGCGTGAGTTCGACGTACTCACCCGGCCCCGCGAAGCGCACCGTGTGCTCACCAATCACATCGCCCCCGCGCATCGACACGACCTGATCATCGCGCAGTTCGTGCCCCGCGCTGCGCACCGCGCGGGCAAGCCGAAGCGCGGTGCCAGAGGGCGCATCCTTCTTGCGGCTGTGATGCGCTTCCACGATCGAGCATTCAAAGCCAGGTCCGAGAGCGCGAGCAAGTTCAAAAACAATTTTCGATGCCACCGCGACACCCAGCGAAGTGTTCGGAGCGATCAACACCGGGCACACCGCGGCCGTCTCGCGGAGCGCGGCGAGCGTGTGTTCGCTCAGCCCCGTCGTCCCGACCAGCAGCGCGCATCGCGATGCGCGGGCCAGCGCCGCCGCGTGCGCAGCGCCCGCGTCAGACGAGAAATCGATCAAAACGCCTTGAAAATCAGCGCTTTCTGATGGGCTCGGCGTAATCGAGATCCGCACACCCGGCGCGCCGGACTCCGCGCCAAGCAGCGCTGAGCCCGCGTGCGTGAGCGCGCGTGTGATGCGCACTTCAGGGTCGATCAACCCCAGCGCAACGATGCGCGCGCCCATCCGACCAGCCGCTCCATGAACAATCAATGATGTGGATGACTTGACCATCGACTTGCTTTCTCCTGCGCAAGCAGTGTATCGTGCGCAAGGATTGCTCAAGCACAGGGCTTGTTCATTCCGATAGTCGGTTGTCCCATTCGGCGGCGCACGACAGCAAAGTGGTGCTTCAGAGCCGCTCGAGTCTTTCAACGCTCCGCACGGAGCCCGAGGAGATCATCATGGCTAAGAAGGCAAAGAAGAAGGCTGCGAAGAAGACCGGTAAGAAGAAGGCTGCGAAGAAGGCCCGTCGCTAAGGCCACAAGCCTCAGCGTTCGAGTCCCATCCTCTACAACGTCTACACACTCACTGTTTTCGTCCATAACCGTCGCGCAAGCGGCACACTGAATCGCGGAACGGGGCCTTTTGGAGCGCGTCGCTCCGGCCCCCTTGAAGCACCACTCGAAGCACACCGGGGTCGGCCCATAGGGCCGGCCCCGTGCTCGTTTTGGCCCGCAACTCGTTCCAAATCCCGGTGGAACATCCCGCCGGCCCCACACACAATCAAGCCAAATGAATGACGATGCCCCCGCCGTCTGGTGCCTGCGCCTCCTGCGTCGCTTCCGCGACGCCACCCTCGCCTTCGGTGACCGCACCGCGCCTGTCAGCCTCGTCATCGACCGCACCGACGGCCGGATCGTCATGCCGGTCGAAGCCGCCGCGGCGACCCACCCCGAGTTCACCCTCCACCTCCCCTCCCAGACCGACTGCGACGCCACCGCACTCGTCATCCCCTCGCGAATCGAGCGTCCCGAAGGCTGCGAAGCCGTCGATCGATGGTCCGTCTATCACGGCATCGCCCCCGCCTCCGCAGTCTGGACAGCCTCCCGCGTCCTCGGTATCAAGAGTGCACACGACGCCAGCGAGTCTTGCATGGATGAATCCGCCCTCACCGTGCCCAACGGCCTCGGCACCGCCGAGTTCCGCCTCATCCGCGCCGCCAACGCCGATCGCGCCCAGCTCGCCCGCGCCGCCCGTGGCATCGCCGGCATCGATCTTGACGACGCATCATGCGTCGGCGTCGACCCCGACGGCCTCGATGTCCGTGCGCCCTTCGGCATCGTCCGGCTCGAGTTCCCCTACGCCGCGGCGGACATTCCCACCGCCGAGCTCATGCTCGCCAACCTGCTCGCATCCGGAGGCACCAAGTGAGAGAGGCACACGCCCATCTCGCTTCCCTCGGTGAATCCCTGACCATGCCCTCCCTCGCCGAGTGCCGCACACTCAGCGTCTGCCTCGAACTCATCAGTGCCCATGCCTGCTCCGCCGCGCCCGGCGCATGGCTGCGCCTCCACAGCACACGCACCGAGTCCTGGCCCGAGGCACGCTGGCCATCGCTCGCCGAGCTTGACCACGCGTCCCCGCACAACCCCTGCGTGCTGATGTCCTTCGACCATCACGCCGCCGCGGCCAACACCGCCGCCCTCTCTGCCGCCCGCGTTGCCCCCGGCCAGCGCATCGAACCCAATGGCATCGTCGTTGTGGATAACTTTGGCGCCGCCACCGGCCTCCTGCTCGAAGGCGCTGCCTTCGCGGTCTGGAACGCCGCGCCCGAACCCACCGCCGCGCAGCACACGCAGCACCTCTCCGCCGCACTCGCCCATCTCGCCGCGCTCGGCTTCACCGAGGTTCACGACCTCCACTCGCAGGCCTGGCTCGGCCCCGCGCTTGCCGCGCTCCACCGCGCGGGCAACCTCCCCCTCAGCGTCTGGCTGTACTCGCCGGCCGACCGCCTCGAAGCGGACTTTGCCGCCCGCAGCGACTGGGAATCTCCCCGCCTGCGCCTTGCGGGCGGCAAAGTCTTTTCCGATGGCACACTCAACAGCCGCACCGCCGCGATGCTCGTCGACTATCTCCACCCCATGCCCGGCATGCCCCGTGGCCAGATCATGGCCGATCCCGCCGCGCTCCGCGCACACCTTGCAACATCCGAACGACTCGGCCTCCACCTCGCCGTGCACGCCATCGGGGATGGCGCAGTCCGCTTCGTGCTTGATGCCATTGAAGATGTCACACGCGCACGCGCGCGCCGCTGCGCCGGCGACCAGCGCCACCGCATCGAGCACTGCGAGCTCATCGACACCGCCGATGTCCAGCGCTTCGCGGCCCTGCGTGTGGTGTGCAGCGTCCAGCCCTGTCATTTGCTGTCAGATGTCGAGGCGCTCAACCGCTACCTCCCCCATCGCCTCGACCGCGTGCTCCCGCTGCACGAACTGATCGCCTCGGGCCTCATCCCCGGACGCGACCTGTGGTTCGGCAGCGATGTGCCCATCGTCCGCGCTGACCCCGCCGACAGCATCCAGGCCGCCGTACACCGCCGCCGCATTGATATGCCGCAGGCCCACGCCATCGCCTGGGACCAGCGCATCACCGAAACCGAAGCTCGCGCGGCGTTCCAGCCCTTACCTTGATGCTGCGCCTGCCGCTCCTCTTGTGCTTCAATCCGCAATCCAGAATCCAAAATCGAGCCCCCATGACCTCTCCCCTCGTCTCCATCACCCGCGACATCCCCGGTACGCCCTCCATCCCCGGCACAACCCTCCGCATCGCCCCCGCCGAGCCGCAGATGTCCCGCGCCCAGCTTCTCGAGTTCATCCGCGGCAGCTCCGTGATCGTCTCCATGTTCCACGACAAGGTCGATGACGAGTTCCTCGACGCCGCCGGCCCCCAGCTCAAGGGTGTCTGCAACTTCGCCGTCGGCACCGACAACTTCGACCTCTCCGCCTGTCGCAAACGCAACGTCCTCGTCACCAACACGCCTGATGCCGTCACCGAGGGCACCGCCAACATCGCCTTCGCGCTCATGCTCGACGCGGCACGGCGAGTCTGCGAGGGCGACCGCTTCGTCCGCGCGGGCAAGTTCGAAAGGGCCGGCAACATCTTTCCCACAGGCTGGCTCGGCGTGCACCTCACCGGCCAGACCCTGCTCATCGTCGGCGCAGGCCGCATCGGCCGCGCAGTCGCACTCCGCGGCCTCGGCTTCGGCATGAAGATCCTCTACGTCGCCCGCTCAACCCACCCCGATTTCGAGCAGGCCCCCCTTGCCGCGCAGCGCATCGACCTCGATGACGGCCTCCGCCGCGCCGACTTCGTCAGCATCCACACCCCGCTCACTCCCGGTACCCGCCACCTCATCAACGCCCAGCGCCTCAAGCTTATGAAGCCCACCGCGGTACTCGTCAACACCGCCCGCGGCCCGGTCGTGCACGAACAGGCCCTCGCCGACGCCCTGAAGGCTGGCACGATCTACGCCGCAGGTCTTGATGTGTTTGAGTTCGAACCCAAGGTGAACCCCGACCTGCTCACCTGCGATAACGCCGTCTTCACACCGCACATCGGCTCGGCCGAGCGCCGTTACCGTGAACAGATGACGGCCATGGTCTGCGACAACGCCCGTTCGATTCTCGCGGGTGAGCGACCGCCCAATCTGGTTTGAGACAGTGAGGCTCTCACCGTCTCACGCCGCCAACCGCTCCGACACATCTTCCGCCTGCCAGTTCTCGCCCGGGCTCCACGTATACCGGATGATGCGACCGCCCGCGGTCTGGCCCATGATGCTCACACCCATCCCATCGCTGGTCACCGAAGCGCTGAGTTGACCGCTCAGATTCGGCGCGCCCCCTCCGACGATGTTGGTCACCACGCTCGACGGCCACTTACCCGTCGCCGGGTTGTAACGGTACACCAGCACCTTGCCCACCGCGTTCAATCCCGCGATGAACGCCACTCCGTTGCCGTTGACATACGTCGTCAGCCCGCCGCCGCGCATCTTCTGAGCGACCTTCTTCCCCTGCGACGCGTTGGTTACCTGCCAGCCGCCCAACTCTGTGAACCCGGTGATCCACACATTCCCGTTGGCCGCAATACCGGTGATGCTGATCGAGCGATTCTCGCCCTGGAAGACCGACAACGAACCCGTCAGCACCGGTGTCCCGGCAAACCCCGACAGGTCCACCACGTCCCACCGCTTCCCACGCTCCTTGAAGAACAACTGAATGCTGCCCGAGCTATCCAGCCCGACCACGTTCCAACTGTTGTTCGGCGTCACGAACGAATCGAGTTGGCCCGCCATCTCCGGCGCTCCGCGGCCGCGGACGTTCAGGTGGTTCTGAACGTTCAGGAACGACCACTTCCACAACCCGCTCACGTTCCGGCCCGCCATCATCTTGTAGTCAACAAGCATCCCCGCGGCGTTCAATCCCGCGAGGTGCGCCCGCCCGTTGTTCTCGATGTACACCGTGAGGTCGCCCGCGATCCGCGGCTTGTTCAACTGCGAACTGAGATTCCGCACCACCCAGGTGCCGTCAATGCGCCGCTCGTACACAATGAGTCCGGTATCCGAGGCAGTCGCGGCATAGGTCGAGCCGTCCCGAGCATCCGACCAGGTCACCACCTTGCTCGCCACGCCCGGACCGCCCGCCGCACTCAGCAGGTCAATCCGTTCCCACGTGCCATCATTGTTGCGGATCGCAAACATTGGCCGCGATTCCGCGCTCAGATAGCTGACCGCCAGCCGACCATCGACCATCACCGCCCCGCCCAGCGGCAGCGAAGGAACTGCCAGGTGCCCGTTGTCGGGATCGGGATCCGGATCGGGGTCAGGATCTGGGTCAGTCACTGGCCCGGTGATCGTCACCACATAGTTGCCGTTGAGCTGCGTAATCAACCCCGAGATCTGCAGGTAGAACGTCGCCCCCGCGGGAGACGTCAGGTCATACACCGCATCCGCCTGCCCGCTCGGCGACGTCTCCATCAACTGCTGTGCAGCACTGAACAAGCTCAGCACATGGTTGTTGGAGCTCTGCGCGGTGATCGTGATCCTGTAGATCCCCGCAATGCTCGTGGTGAAACGGAACAGATCGGTGTCATCCGCCGCCTCAAACTGACCCGCCTCGGAACCGTTGCCCGAGTCGGGATGAATCGCAATAACCGTCGCCAGCGACCATTCCCCGCCGTCGGCATGATCATCTTCCGGATCTTCGCCAACGACGCCCGGCCCCTCGATCAGCACGACGTACAGGCCGTTGAGCTGGACGACGCTGCCTGAGACCCGAAGATAGAACGACTGGCCCGCCTCGGCGGTCAGGTCATAGCTCGCGTGCGGCTGCCCGGACGGAGTCATCGTGATCTGCTGCTGCGCGTCGTTGAACACCGTCAGCACATGCTGGTTGGCGCCCAGCGCGTTCACCGAGATCTGGTACACACCCGCAAGTGGAGCCGTGAAGCGGAACAGGTCCGTATCGTCGACCGCCTCAAACCGCCCTATCTGCGTGCCGTTGCCGTTCTCCGGGTCGATCGCGATCACCGTCGCCTGCGCCCACTCACCGCTGTCTGCGTGGTCATCCGCCGCCGGCGGCGGATTGATCTGCTCTTCCTTCGCGTCAACCTTTACGTTGAACGTCGTCACCGAGAGCGGACGATCAAACGTCTGGTTGGTCCCAAGGTTCGTGAACCGCACCGTGTACGACCCCGCCGACACCGCGATCTGGTAGTTCCCCGCCGCGTCCGTGGTATAGGTCCCCACCACCGTGCTGCCCGAGCGCACATCGACGCGGACATTGCTCATGCCCTCGCCGAGGCCGTAGAAGTTGCTCGAATCGGCGTCGTCATACACCACGCCCAGCACGTACCGGACGGGGTTCGCCCCCTGATACCCAAAGCTCTGCGTGAAGTAGTTGTTGTAGTTCCCGCCGATATCGAACGCCAGACCCACGCCCAGCTCATCGTAATGAAAATCAGCGTCAAAGCTCGCATGCAGCGAGAGGACGTTCTTGCGATGCCCCAGGCTCTGCAGCCAAGCGCGATGCACCTCATCAATCGTGCTATATCCCGCCGCGATGTTCTCGCCCGCCGTCCCAGGATACCCAAATCCCTGCGCACGCGATGTGGGTGTCGAGAACTCCGGCGCAGGCGAGGTATGGCTGAAGTAGTTCCGCGTCCCCATGTCCAGACTGTGCGCCCGCGCCGCAAGCGTGAGCGCCTGGTTCAGTGCCAACGGCTCCTGCGGGACCAGCCGCGCCAGCTCCGCGCTGCTCAGGCCCTGTGCAAGGTTCAACCCCAGCCGAGTCCCCTCGGCCGTCGGGTTCGCCCGTGCGCGGTTCACGAGTTCGGCGAGATAAACCTCCTGCGCGCTCCACGCAAACAGCAGCGTCCGAGCCTCGAGCGACTCGACACCGAAGCCCTCCGCTGCGCACACACCCACCGCGCGCCGGGCTCGGCCCATGCGCCAAACGTCCGCCGTTCCAGATTCGTCGCGTCGATGAAGCAACTTTGCGATCCTCCCTTGCCCGAGGGTCTCACCCGTTCGGGAGGATCGCCCGTATAGACGGAACGCTGAACCAACTCAGCCAGAACCACCGCCCCATTTCAAGGGCGCGGCCTCACGTTCGGTACAACCCAACCTCGGTGCTGATAACACCCCGCACACGCGTGTGCAATGTCAACTACGCCCGCCGATGCCTCTTCGCGCCCCGCCGCAGAGCCAGCAGCCCCGCCAGGTGCGAGCCATCCGGCGCTACTGCGGCGTTCAGCGGCGGCGGCGCCGAGACCACGCCTTCAACCCCACCCCGCAGCGTCGCCCACTGCCGCGCAGGGCTCAGCCCCGCCAGCGCGTGCGCCCACACCCAACCCGCCGCCGCAGCGCCCACACGCGCCGCGCCCCGGCCGTGACGCCTGCACACCCAGACCCAGTTCCGCGTCGCCATCCGGTGCCAGCGAGCACTCTTGCGTGACCCTGCGCCCGCGGCGGTGTCGTGCAGCGCCACCCAGGTCGAATCGAAATACACCCCTCGCCTCATCGCAAGCATCTTCAGCGCCAGGTCGGTGTCGTTGCGGTACAGGAAAAACTCCTGTTCATACCCGCCCGCGGCCGCCCAATCCCTCCTCCGCACAAGGTTCGCACACCCCATCACCGGCCACGCGTCGCTCGTCCACCGCCCGACATCGTCACGCTCCCCAAACGACCACTCCGCGCGCCCCGTCCGCGGGTGTCGGGGCAGAAACGCTACCGCCCCAAGCTCCGGCCGCGCTTCCAGACACTCCACCGCGCTCCGCAGCGCTCGAGGAACCACCGTTGCATCGTCATCCAGCACCAGCACCAGGTCGCTCTCGCATGCGCCCACCGCCAGATTGAACGCCTCGACTCCGAGGTTCGTGTCCATCGCCATCACACCGACACCGGGGAACTCGGCAGCCAGCTTCCCGGGCGTCCCGTCCGTTGAGCCGTTATCAGCAACCAGAATCGACTCCGCGCCTCCCGCGGCCTGAACCGTCGGGTCAGCCAGCAACGATTGCAGCGTCGCCCGCAACGCATCCCACCGGTTGTAGCTCAGCACGATAACTGTCAGTGAAGGCGCGTGTGCCTGGCGGCCTGCTTGACCAACCTCCCCCATGGGGGAGGTGGCCGCAGCGCGGCCGGTGGGGGCTCCTGTCTTTCCTCCACTCTCTCCTGCTTGTTCATTCGAACGAGAGCCAGTCTGTGCACTTGGCGGCAACGCCGCCCGATCCCTCACATCCCCCATCCCTCTTCCTGCGACCGGACCTGACGGCGCTTCGGGCAACTCGCAGAACTCCGCCGCGCGGAAGGTGCATCGCAAACCCTGCCACCCGCCCACCAACAGCACCTTCGCCGCGTTCATAATCGTCCGCACCCGCCCATACCGCTTGATCACATACCCCGGCGGCGTCCCCTGCACCATCACCCGCCCCGACAGCCACGCCGAGGGCCTCCCGCGCGCCGGCACCACCGCCACATCCGCCCGCGGCCCGAAGCACCACCTCCCGGCCGCGGCCAGCACAGATGCCGCAACCCCTCGCTCGCGCTTCGGCGTCGGCCACCTGCATACCCCGCCCATCTGCTCGATATGCCTGCGCATCTCGTCCTCGGCCTCGGGCCCGATGGCAAGATCGTTCAGCACCCATGTGCCCGCGCCCCTCGCCCGCGAAGACAGCTGCCGCTCAAGGTCCTCCCGAAGATGCTTCCACGGGCGCGTCGGCTCAAGCTTGATCACACCGTCGGGCGCCATCCCGATCGTCTTCGCTTCCGCGGCGTGCTTCAAGCCCCGCACATGCAGGCCCGCGAGGTCCATCCGCCCCATGATCGCCTGCTGCACGGCGCGAAGCACTTCCTGCTTTGCCCGCACGAATCGGCTCCACACCCCGCCCCCCACCGCCTCCAGCGGGCCCATCGCATTGCGGCACATGTAGTACCGCGTCCAGGTCGGGAACCGGTCAAACCGCGGGTGCATCGCCAGGCTGCTTGGCACGCCCACAATCCGCCCGCCCGTCGTCTGTTTCATGCGGATGAACCACTCGACATCATCCGCGTTCAGGAACCGATCCGGGAACAGCCCCGTCGCGCGGATCGCATCGCTCCGCACCAGCGCGCAGCATGCCGCGACGTAGTCGCAATCCACCAGTCCATCGTCACCTCCCACAACCCCGACTTCCCCCAGCACCATCGGCTCAAAGTGGCCGGTGCGTGGGTTCTGATTCCCGCCCAGCTCAAACGCCTGACCCGTGAGCGGATCACAGATCACGCTCCCCGCGGCCACGATGGATGCATCCCGTTCCATCACCTCAAGCAGCGCGCTCAGTGTCTTGGGCGCAACCCGCGCATCGCTATCGACCAGCCACACATACTCCGGGTCCCACCCGCCTGCCGTCTGCCACCACGACAACACCCTCGCCATCCCCTGGTTGTACCCGCCGCTCCCGCCGCTATTTGTCGGCGAGCGCAGATGCTCGAGCCACACGCCACCCTCTCCCGGCTTCTTCCCCGCCCACGAACCCGTCACGGTCGAGAGTGGCTGGTCCGATGCGTTGTCGACCAGCAGCACGCGCAGATCGACTCTGGTGGGCCGGCCTTTGGTGGGACGACACTCCGTGCCGGCTCTTTCTGCATCCGCTTGTATTCCCCACTCCACCTCGACCCGCGCCAGATCTTCCAGCACCGCCTCCGCATCCGCACGCCGGTTATAACACGGCACCACCACTGCGATCCGCACCACCCGCACCGTCGCCCGGGGACTCACATCGACCTGCACCGGCCGCCGCGGCGAGAGGGTTCCGATGCCTTCGCGCACCGACATCCCCGGCCCCAGCAGCCCCTGACTCCCCGAAATCTCGCCCGAAACAGCGGTCACAGGTCAACAGTAGGGGCCACTCATCGAGGGGAAGGCGGGGCAAGGCGGGTGCCGAATAGGGGGCGACGGGGGGTGATGATGGGGGGACCCCAACCTCTTCCGCTATGATGCCTTCGGCCGTGAGTACCACCCTGCCATCTGCATCGGGCGAAACCAGTCCGCTCATCGGCACCCCCGATCGCGAGCAGCGAGAGCGCACGCTCGCCGACTACCTCCCCGCGCACCATCGGCTCCGCCACCGCTTCGGTATCGCCGCCGATCCCGCTGCTCTTACCCGCTTCGCCGCCTGGTATATCCCACCGGCCGATGCTCGCGGCGCGGTCCTTCTCGACGATGCTCTCTTCCTCTTTGACATGATCCAGTGCCTGCGCCCCCAGCGCGTAGTCGAGCTCGGCACCGCCAGCGGTGTTTCCACCGCCGTGCTTCTCAAAGCCATGGCCATCGCCCGCGGCCGCGAAACCGGCGATGAAAGGTGGTCCGTAGAGAGCTACGACCTGCTCTCGCATTGCTACTGGGACCCATCAACCCCCGTCGGCTACGCCGTCAAAATCATGACCCCCGAACTCACCGAGCGCGCCGTCTTTCACGCCCCCGGTGTGGCGACCGACATCGCCCGCGATTTCGCCCCCCCCGTCCCCTCCACCCGCGCCGCCGCCGGGCCCCTCGCGCTCGTCTTCATCGATGCCTGCCACCAGCACCCCTATCCCGTCGGCGATTTTCTGGGCCTCCTGCCCGCGCTCGCCCCGGGTGCCTGGGCAATCCTCCACGACATCAACCTCCCCGCGCGTGCCTCGGCCTACGAACAGCAGTCCGGCGAAAAAGTGCATTGGGGAGAGCGCGGCGCCAAGCTGCTTTTCGACCACTGGCCCTTCGAAAAGCTCACCGGCTGCGGCAGCGTGCCCAACATCGGCGCGATCCGCCTTCCCCCCGCCACGCCCGGCGCTGAGTTCGACCAATCTCAGCTTGCCCACCTCATCTCCCAGGAGTGGGAAACTGACCCCGACAACGCCACCCGCGCACGGCTCTCCGAAGCCTCGATGGAGCGCGGCCTCACTGTCCGGATCTCCCGCGCCTTCCGCCGCGGCGTCTCCCGCCTCAGCAGCGCGTGGTAGCGGTCAAAATGTTCAGACTTTGGCGATCCCGAGCACTTCGGGCAGGGTCAGCAGAAACTGCTTCTCCTCGCCGGGTTTGCTCGCCCGCTTCTGCAGGTAGGCAATGAATGCCGACCGCTCCTCAGACCCCAGCCCCTTGAGCGTCGAGGCAATCTGATCCATCGCGCCCACGGCGGCGTCGTCATCGAGAATCACATCCTCGTTGAACTCCAGCATCAGGAGCATTTCTGTCAACGCGGCCATCATGGGTTCAAAGTTCATCGCCGCAACCATAGCCGTACGGGAAGCGATCTTCACCCCTCGCCGCAGAACATGTTGCCCCCAATAATCGCTTCATGAAGCTCACCACCGCCGCCCTCTCGCTCGTTCTGTTCACCCTGTTCGCCGGAGGATGCGCCACTTCGCACGATGATCACGCCGGAAGCATCGCAACCCTGCGCGACTACATGGTGGGCTCATTCTCAAGTGCCAAGCAGGCCGCCGAGGACCCCACCAACTTCCGCGACATCCGCCTCGAGATGGTGCAGATCTGGCCAGAACGCACCGACGGCACATGGCTCTATGTCGAGCAGGCCGTCGCCAGCACGCTCGATAAGCCGTACCGCCAGCGCGTCTATCGCCTCACCGACAATCCCGGCAATGCCTTCACCTCCGATGTGTACACGCTCCCCGAGCCCGCCCTCAGCTTCGCCGGCGCATGGCAGAACCCTGCAAAGCTCGCCGGGCTTTCCCCCGAAATGCTCTCGCACAAGAACGGTTGCTCTATCTCCCTCACCTGGCACCAGTGCGGCGCCATCTTCACCGGCACCACCACGGGCACAGGCTGCGAAAGCACCCTTCAGGGTGCAAGCTACGCCACCAGCGAAGCCAGCATCAGTCCCTACGGCATGATCACCTGGGACCGCGGCTATGACAGCAACGGAACCCAGGTCTGGGGCGCAACCGCCGGCGGATACACCTTCGTGAAGTCCAACGCTGCAACCCACTGAGCCCCTCACCCCATCATCTCACCACCCTCAGCATCCCCCGCCACTCCCCATACCGGTACTCGATCCCGTGCCGCTCATGGATCGCCCGGATCTCCCCCAGCAGCCGCTCGCTCAACTCCTGCTGCCACCCCTGCGCTGACCGATCGCAGAAGTACACGCGGCATCCGAGCGGCTTGATTTCATGCACCCCGCACAGATGGCCTTCCTGAAACGGGCACGCGCCGCCAGTCCCCAGCACATGAAGCGAGTGGATGCCCGGGCGCGAGCCTGGTTGCTCTTGCTTCCCTTCATCCCCGCGCATCCGCACCGTGTACGCCGCCTCCAGCCCCGTCACATACAGGAGGTGCCCGGTCTTCTCAAAGTTGCAGCAACGTCCCGACGCCCAGCACGCCGGCCCACGCGCGGCAATCTCCGCCGCGGCCGCCGCGTATACCCGCTCCAAATCACCGCGCACGTCCTCGCGCGCAACCGCCTCAAGCCATGACCGGGCAAGCTCACGATCCTCCTGCGATCGATGCATGGTGTTCCCCTGCCCCCCCAAACTCACCATCAGATCTCGCACGCGTCCCGCTGCACGCGGATCTGCACCAGCGTGTGTTTCTTCCCCTTGTCGATCCCCGGGCACACGCGCTTGGCCCGTTCCCACGTCTGCCGACTCTTGATCACGCTCGGCCAGAATGGCCACGTCCGGCATTGCGCCGGCCGATCTTCATACACCCCGCACACCGCCTTGCCCGGAAACTTCTCCCGATCCAGGAACTCGCAATCCAGGCCCTTCTCACTCTTCTTCTCTTTCAGCGACCGCCCCTCGCTGGTCATGTGCGTGTGCCTCTTGGCGAACTCCGCCGCCGACATCCCCAGCCGCTGCGCCAGCCCCGCGATCTCCTCCTCCGTCACCAGCACATACCCCTCCGGCCCGGAGCAGCAGTTGCCGCACATCGTGCAGCCAAAGCTCAGCCCGGTCCCGTCACGACCGTTCTCACGGTCCGGAATCGTAAACCACTCGGCCTCCGGCGCTCTGCCCGCAAGCTTGCTCACGACTTCGCCTCCGTGCCGACATCCTCAATCTTGAACACCACCAGCGTCTGATCATCATCCCGCGTCCGGCTCCCGGTGTGCTCAAACAGCGCCGCGTGCACGCTATCAACCACGCAATCCGGCTCACCGGAGCACTTCTTCAGCGCGGCATCCAGCCCGGCCGTTCCGAACATCCGCCGCTCGCCATCAAACGCCTCGGTAATGCCATCGGTATACAGCACCACTGTCTGCCCAGGCTCGAGCTGCACCTTGTGCTGCGCGAACTTCTCATCCTCGATGATCCCCAGCGGGATCCCTCCATCGCCATCGAGCACGCTCACCTCCCCCGTGCGCGTGTCCTTCAGTCGCAGCGGCGGATGCCCCGCCCGCGCATAGCACAGCACCCGCGTTGCCGGGTCGTACACCGCAAAGATCGCCGTCACGAACGACTGCTCCATCTGCGCGGCAAACATCCGCTCGTTGGCATACTCCAGCACCGCCCCGGGCCCGTCGCTGATCCCCGGGTGCGCATGCAGAATCGCGTGCAGCATCGCCATCACCGTCGCCGCGCCGGGCCCATGCCCCGCGACATCCGCGATCAGGAACCCCCATCGGCCGCCCGAAAGCTCAAAGAAGTCGTAGTAGTCCCCGCCCGCCTGCTCACTCGTCAGATAGCTCGTCGCGAACACCATCCCCGGGATGTGCGGGTTGGACTTGGGCAGCAGCGCCTGCTGCACCCGCGCCACTTCCTCGAACTGCTTGGTCAACCGGTCGTTCAACCGGCGGATCTGCTCAAGCGATACCAGGTTCTTGGTCATCGACCCGAACATGTTCACCTGCAGTAACTGCTCCTCCAGGTCCTTCTCTGAGAAACCGTCCGGATGGCGTTTGAACTGGAAGTTCCAGTTCAGCACCTTCCCGCCATCGAAGATCGGGATCGCCAGGCACGACCGCATATCGCCAAACTCTTCGCCCAGCGCCTCATCATTCCGCAGATCGATGTTGCACAGCCGCCGCGGCTCCTCCGCCGCGATCAGCTCGCCCAGAAACCCGCCGCGATACGCCGGCAGCCGGTCCCAGTTCTTCCACGGATCGGTGATGCTGTGCACCACCGGCCCGCCCAGTTCGGCCGTCCGCCCCCGCCGCGTGACCTTGTATTCCCCCGGCGGCATCTTCCGCACCGAGGCCGCCACGATCCCATCCAGCGGCCGCAGTTTCCCGATCCTCGCGGCGTATGACTGCGTCGCCTGCTCGGGTTGCGTGGCGCGGCTGACCTCCTCGAGCATCTCGAGCAGGATGGCAATACGAAGATTCTGGGGCACTTCAGTTTCAGGCACGGACAGAGTGTAGGTTCAATGGCGACACATCCCCTCGCCGCGTCACCCCAGAGCCTGGACTCAGTTCTGCTCAGTCCTGTGCCATCAGCGGGAGCGCTGCCACACGGATCGAGTGCTCATGGACAACCGAAACTGACTGTACGAGGAGACCCGGCTCAACCTCGCGCGACACACGTTGGAGCAAACCCAGCATCTGGATATCTGTGATGTTTCCAGCCAGGAACAAAGTGAGAGCAGGTCGATCCTGTCTGCTCAGGGCTATCAAGCGCGGATAGTCGAGATCAGCTGTGATGAGCACCCGTTGCTCGGCAATCGCGAGTTCAACGAGCGATGAGTCTGCCGCGGCCGACAGCCCACGCTCGCGCACATGCACCGCGTCGCGACCGTTCTCTCGCAGCCATGCCGCGAGCAACGGACTCACAGGTTGGTCAACGAGAAAGTTCATGCCGACTTGAGCAGGATGATCCGTTCATCCATGACCGCAGCGGCATAGGCGAAGGCCGCCTGGATGTCCTCACACTGAAGGTCTGGATGATTCGCAAGAATCTCCTCTTCCTTCTGCCCAGCTCCTAGCAGCCCCAGCAACCGGGACACAGGAAACCTCAGTCCACGAATGCACGGGCGGCCACCCATCACATCGGGATGCACTGTAATTCGTTCGAAGGTCATGGCCGGACTCCTGAGCAGTGTTCAATTATACATCCACTTCACCCCCTCCGCACGCCCCCTCCACCGCCGCCCGGATCTCTCTCGCCTTCGCGCACGCCCGCTCACCCTCCGCCCCGATCCGCCCGCGCTCCGCCACATCCGTCAGCAGGGGCAGGTTGATGTTCACGTTCCACCACGCGCTCCGGGCCGCGGCCTCGCCCAGCACCGCCGCGATCGCCAGATCCGACCTCAGAAACTTGTTGCTCCGCCCGCACAAACTCTCCACCAGCCGGAGCATGTCCAGAGACAGCGCCAGCGCGGCCCGCGGTACCGCAACCGCCGCTTCCGCCGCCCCCGTAAACTCTGCCTCCCGCCGCGCATCCCCCTCCGGCAACTTCTGCAACTCGTTCACCAACGCATACGCCGCGGCATCTTCATCGGCCAGTTGCAACATCAGCGCGCGGACCCGGGCCAGCGACGCCGATGCCTGCTGCAGGTGCGTCTCATGCTCCGCCAGGTTCTTCTTGCCCAGCGAATACGCCACCACCATGTGCGCAAGCGCCGCAGCCGTCGCCCCAGCCATGCATGCCGCGGCCCCGCCGCCCGGCGCGGGCGTCTTCGCGCCAAGCTGCTCGAAAAACGTGTCGACATTCAGATCACCAAAGCCAGCCATGTGGACCTCCTGAGACTGAGGCTAGGACGCTCGGGCTCGTACCCCACGGTCGGTCGCGCCTTCCCCACTCCGCATTCCGCATTCCGCATTCCGCATTCCGCATTCCGCATTCCGCATTCCAAAATCCTCCCCACCCTATATCCTCTCCCATGGTCCTCCTCTTCGACGGCTCCTGCTCTCTCTGCCGCCGCGGCTCAGAGCGTCTGCTCCATCTCGCCGCGCCCAGCTCCGTCGAGCGACTCTCCTTCCGCGAGCCCGGCGTCCTCGAGCGCTTCCCGCAGGTCTCCGCCGCGGCTTGCGAACAAGCCATGCAGCTCATTCTCCCCGATGGTCGCGTGATCGCCGGCGCAGAAGCCGGCTTCCGCATCCTCGCAACCCGCTGGTACTTCCGCCCCGCGCTCTGGCTGTACCTCGTCCCCGGATTCCGCCACCTCATCGATGCGCTCTATCGATGGGTCGCGCGAAACCGATTCCGGCTGGGTGGTTCAAGCGCAAAGCACACGTGTGAAGACGGTGCATGCCGCGTGGAGTGATCGCCCCCTACCCCCGCCCTCTCGTGCCCTACGGTTTTTTCAGCAGCTCGCCCACCCCGCACGCGTCGCGCCAACTGCTGACGCTCTTCAAAGCGCCACGCCCATTCCCACAACAATGGTCCATTCCCCGGAGCCATCCGCCCCGGTGAACATTCTTTCATTCCATCTGCATGCGCTTGCCCTCCCGCGCCCTCCAAATGCCGACGGCGTACGCTGCGCGGAAAGGAGAACGTCATGCGATTCGGCAACATGCGGCGGAGCGGAAACGTTGAAGACCGCCGCGGCATGGGCGGACGCACAATCGTCGGCGGCGGGCTGGGCGTTGGCGGACTCATCATCATCGTGCTCTACCTCGCGCTTGGCGGCAACCCGCAGGCACTGATCAGCTCGGGCGTCGGCACCGGGGGTGGCGCGCAGCAGGGTGTGCCGCTCTCGCCCGGACAGGATGCCGCGGCGGATCGGATCGCGCGCGTGCTCGGCGATACCGAGCAGGTCTGGGGCGAGATCTTCCGGCAGGCGGGCGAAACGTACGACCCGCCGCGACTGGTGCTGTTCACCGATGCCGTCGATTCAGCGTGCGGAACGGCATCGTCGGCGGTCGGCCCGTTCTACTGCCCGACGGATTCCACCGTGTACATCGACCTCGTGTTCTTTCAGGAGCTGAGCGACAAGTACCACGCCGCGGGCGATGCGGCGCAGGCGTATGTGGTCGCGCACGAGATCGGGCACCACGTGCAGAACCTGCTCGGCGTTTCCGATGATGTGCAGCAGCGGCGTGCGCGCATGCGCGAAGCGGATGCGAACGCGCTGCTGGTGCGGCTGGAGCTGCAGGCGGATTTCTATGCGGGTGTGTGGGTGCACCACGCCAACAAGCAGCGAAACGTGCTCGAGCCGGGAGATGTTGAAGAAGCGCTGCGTGCCGCGGCGGCGATCGGGGATGACCGGTTGCAGATGCGATCGCGCGGGTACGTCGTGCCCGAGTCATTTACGCATGGAACATCGGAGCAGCGTGCACGGTGGTTCCGCAAGGGGCTGGAGACGGGAGACATCCGGCAGGGAAACACGTTCCAGGGGGATTGACGATCACATCCGCTCCGCAGCCTTGATGCCCAGGATCGCCAGCCCGTCTGCCATCACACGCTGCGTCAACGCGTAAAGCCGCAAGCGGCTGTCGCGAAGCGACTCGGTCTCCGCCGCGCAGCGCGATGGGGTAGCGCAGCAGCGCGAGCGCGAGATCTTGCTCCTCGGGAGTGTTGAGATCGAATGACCCACCCGCCGCGATCCGCCCCACATTTCTTTTCCTTCATCCACAATTTCCCTCGACCACACCACTTCTTTCTCGCGCTCCAAGCTGGCCTGCCTCCTTCCTCGCATCGAAGGGTTTCCCGTCTCCCCCATAAACCGCAGCAAAGTGACCACTCCACACTCGTTCATGCTCATACGATTCCCGCATGCGACACCACTTCACGTTCCTGCTCGCCCCCGCTGCCGCGCTCTGCGGCATCGCACTCGGTACAAGTGGATGCTCTCCGAAGGTCTGCTCGGGCTTTGATGTCCCCGCGCCGATCCGCGCGGAGTTGATTGAGGTCACGAACTTCCCTGAGCATCAGGTGACGGGGGTTGCGGTGTCATCGCGCGGGCGGGTCTTTGTCAGCTTCCCGCGATGGGGCGGGGCCTATCAGATGGCGGTGGGCGAGGTGATGCCCGATGGGTCGCTGGTGGCATACCCGGATGCGGGGTGGAACCAGTTCAACGAGGACCTGTCGAACCCGCCGCAGGGCGATGTGTTCGTATGCGTACAGAGCGTGCACGTTGATGCGCTCGACCGGCTCTGGGTGCTCGACCCTGCCGCGCCCAAGCTCGATCTGGTGCTCCGGCATGCGGGCGGGGGCCCCAAGCTGGTGGAGATCGACCTTGTCAGCAACAGCGTGGTGCGGGTGATCAGGTTTGATGAATCCATCGCTCGCGAGAAGAGCTATCTGAACGACGTGCGGATCGACACGCGGAGCGGCGCGGCGGGGCACGCGTTCATCACCGATTCTGGCATGGGGGCGATCATCGTCGTCGACCTCGCGACGGGGAGTTCGCGGCGGGTGCTCGACGATCACGAGTCGACGGAGGCGCACTACGGCTTTGCGCCGATTCTCGAGGGGCGGGAACTGCGGACGGCCGATGGCAGCACGCCGCGGGTGCATTCCGATGGGCTTGCGCTCGATGCGCAGAACAACTGGCTGTACTGGCAGTCGCTCACAGACAACCGGCTCTTCCGCATCAGTACACGGGTACTGACATCGCCGATGTCGAGTGAATGGCAGATCGAGGACAGCGTGCAACCCCTGGGCAAGAGCGTCGTGACCGACGGCATGGAGGCAGACCGGCTGGGGAACATCTACTTCACCGCGCTGGAGCACGATGCGATCGTGCGGCGGAATGCGCGGGGCAACATGCTGACGCTGGCGCGGGACCCGCGAATCAGCTGGCCGGATTCGCTGGCAATCGGCCCGGCGGGTCCGCTGATGGAGGGCGATTGGCCCGCGCCGGGGAAATGGCTCTACTTCACGACAAGCCAGATCCACCGCACTCCGATGTTCAACGGCACGGGCGAGTGGCCGGTGGAACCGTACCGGCTGTTCCGCGTGCGGATGCCGGGGAGCTGAGCCACCCGATCAACCAGAGAGATCAGGGCTTCTTGTCGTCGGCATCATCGTCATCGTCACCGCCGCACTCGGCGGGTTCGATGATGGCGGACATCGAGCCCTTGCACGACATGATCAACGGATCGCGCCCGAAGGCGTGGATCTGGTCGCGCTTGAGTTCTGCGTGTTCCTTGTGGGTGGTGAGACAAATGGCGCGGCCGTCTTTGTCGACGCGGTCGGCAACGAGGAATGCCTTGTTGGCGGGGTGACGGAAGAGCTTCTGGACCATGCGGATGACGTATTCGTAAGAGTGCTCTTCATCGTTGAGCAGGACGACATTCCACAGCCAGGGCTGCTTGATGTCGGGTTCGGAGACCGTTTGTGGGGAAACGGCGGGCTTGGTCGGGGTGTCGGTCATCGCGCTAATTATGCCCTGTCCCCGGGCCCGTGCCGGATTGACACGAGAAATGATGTTGATAGGCTGGATTTCATGCAGCGTCGGCAAGGGCCCCACGGAGGTGTCCGAACCGGTGCCCGAACCCTCCCAGGAACCGACTGGGGCGAAGGAGCCAAGATGAATAAGGGCGAACTGATCGACGCCGTGGCAACCGAGCTCAAAACGAGCAAGGCGGATGCGGCACGGGCGGTGGATGCGGTCCTTGAGTGCATCACGTCGGGGTTGAAAACCCACGAGAAGGTCGCGCTGGTGGGGTTCGGGACGTTTCAGAAACGGCAGCGATCGGCCCGGACCGGGGTCAACCCGATCACCAAGGCACCGATTCAGATCAAGGCGTCCATGACCTGCGGGTTCAAGCCGAGCACGCAGCTTAAGGGCGTGCTGTAACGCCGCGATCAGTGGCGGGCTTCGCGCATCAGCGCTTCGAAGGTGCCAAGCATCTCCGGCGAGTCTTCCGCGTCATCGGCGGAGGGCCGGAGCGCCATGTAGCTGCCATCGGGGAGCAGCTCCGAGGCTCCGCGGCGGTCTCTCGACATGATCTCGACAATACGGGCCAGCTTGGCGCGGCCGGCGCGCGTCTGCACCGGCGCGGCGGACTCCACGCGGTTGTTCAGGTTGCGGTACATCCAGTCGGCGCTGGCGATGTACCAGTGCCCTTCGAGCGGGTCTTCGCTGCCGGCGCCGAAGTGGAAGATGCGCGAGTGTTCGAGGAACCGGCCCACGACGCTGACGACGCGGATGTTCTCTGACAGGCCCGGGACACCGGGACGGAGGCAGCAGAAGCCGCGGACGTAGAGGGTGATCTTCACGCCGGCGCGGGAGGCTTCGTAGAGGGCGGCTGCGACATCGGTATCGGCGAAGGAGTTCATCTTTGCGATGATGCGCCCACCCACGGCGGAGCGGCCCAGAGCGTGTTCTCTTGCCAGCCCGGCCTCGCGGGAGATCATCTCGATGAAGCGCTGCTTCATGTTCAGCGGTGCGACGAGAAGGGTTTCATAGGTATCGAGGCGTGAGCGGCCGGTAAGGAAGTTGAAGAGCTCGGCGACATCGTCGATAACCAGCGGGTCACAGGTGATCAAACCCAGGTCGGTATACAGCTGGGCGGTGCGTGGGTGGTAGTTGCCGGTGCCCAGGTGGGCGTAGGAGCGCAGCCCGTCGTGCTCGCGTCGGACGACAAGGGCGGCCTTACAGTGGGTCTTGTAGCCGATGACGCCGTAGGCGACGTGCGCCCCGGCCTTCTCGAGGATTCGGGCGAGGCGCACGTTGGATTGCTCATCGAAGCGTGCACGGAGTTCGATCAGAACAGCCACCTGCTTGCCGGCCTCGGCCGCGCGGACGAGGGAGGCGACAAAGGGGGAGTCTTTGCTGGTGCGGTAGATCGTCTGCTTGATCGCCAGAACATCGGGGTCGCGAGCCGCCTCGGCAATGAATCGCTCGGCGGAGGCTGTGAAGGAGTCAAATGGATGGTGGACCAGCACATCGCCCTGGCGGATGACGCTGAAGATATCCCCGGCGTGCTCGGCTAGCCGTGTGGGGACAACACCCTGCCAGCGTTGCCACTTGAGGTCAGCGCGATCCAGGTCGGCGATCTCGGTGAGGGTGGTGTAGTCGAGCAAGCCCGGGCGCTCGTCGAAGTCGGAGGCATCGATCTTGAGTTCGACGGCGAGCTGCTCGACGATCTGCGGGGAGGGGCTGGGGCCGATCTCGACGCGGACGGGCGCGGCGAAGCGACGCTTCTTCAGGGTCTCTTCGACCTGTTCGAGCAGGTTCTCGGTGTCCTCTTCCTCGACGTCGCTTTCGGAGTCGCGGGTCACACGGAAGGGGACGATCTCGACGATCTTCATTCCGGGGAAGAGATCGTCGAAGTTGTTGTGGATGATGTCGCGGAGGGAGACGAAGCGGCCCCGGCCGCCGCCTGCGCTGGGATTGGTGCGGAGAGAGAGGGCTTCATCCGCGGCGTCGGGGATGCGGATCCATTGCGGCAGGACACTGGGGACCTTGACGCGCGCGAAGAGCGGCTCGGTTTCGCTGCCCCCCCCTCCCGCGCCCGGCTCGGTGAGGAGCACGCCCAAGTTGCGCGAGAGGTTCGAGATGAACGGGAACCGGTGACCTGGATCGACAGAGAGCGGCGTGAGCACGGGGAAAACGTTCTTGCGGTACCACTGCCGCAGCATACGACGGTCTTCTTTGGGAAGCGTGGCGTAGTCGACGATGGCGATGCCCTGGGCTTCGAGCTCGGGGCGGATGGTGTTCTCAAAGCAGTCGGTCTGAGTGGCCTGCATCTCGCGGATGGTCTTGCGCATCGCGACCAGGAGCGCACCGGCGGGGACGCCGTCCTGATCAGGTGCGCCAACGCCCAGCCGGATTCGGCGAGTGAGCAGGCCGATGCGCTTCATCACGAACTCATCGAGGTTCGAGGAGAAGATCGCCAGGAAACGGACGCGTTCCAGCAGCGGGGTGCGCGGATCGATCACGAGGTTCAGGACGCGCCGGTTGAACTCCAGCCACGAGAGGTCGCGGTTGAGATAGGTCGAGCCTTCGAACACATCCGGACGCAGGGGAAGCGGCGTGGTGAGCGCGGCGATGCCGCCAGCCCCCGCGGGCGCCTGGTCGGAAAGACGAAGGCCGGATGTGCCTGCCCCGGTCACGCCGGTAGAGGATTTTCGATCGGCAATACTCACGATGCTGGACTTCCTTGGCCGGAGGTGTGGCGGACATGCTGCTATCGGTCGTCCCGCCGCGGCGGGTCAGGGTCGATACACAACACTGCACCCGGGAGCTTCAGTGATGCGCACTCCAAGCACCTTGAGCATCCCCATTTTCAGGGAGCTCAGGCCCGAAACTGTGCTATCGGCAATGTGCTTGGCGACGAGTTCGGCGGTGGGATTGGTACGGTCAAACGGGGGGGTGGCGTTCAGATCGCGGTTGCGAAAGGGGGTGAGAATCTCGCGGACCAGGCCTTCGAGGGCATGAAAGTCGAGGAGGAGGCCATCGGCATCGAGGGTGTCGCGGGCGACGGTGACGCTGACCTTCCAGTTGTGGCCGTGAACTGGCTCTCGCTCGCCGCGGATCATGATGGCGTGGGCAGCGCAGAACTCGTCTTCAACAGTGATCTCGTACACACGGGTAGTGTAGGGAAGGCCCGGGAGGGGGCGTCCAGCCAAGGTTGCGAAGAGGGTGTAAAGGGGAGGGGGAAGCAAGTCGCGGCGAAATTTCTCGCCGTAATCCCGACGGCCCAACTCGCAACGCCTTCACCAGCACGGCGGTATGATGTAAGGCTTCACTAACAACGAACGGAGCGGGTCATGACTTCGAGAACTCAGAGCGCTGTCCGCGGCGGGATGCTGCGGCGAATGTCGGCCATCTGCGTGAGCGCGGCGGCGATGCTGGCCACGGGCGGGATGGTGGGATGTCAGGCGGATTACGCCGCGGACATCACGAACCGGACGCCGAACCCGGTGTTCGTGCAACTGGTGACGCGAGCGCACGGCATCGGCGAGAAGTCGGTGCTCGCGGCGAACAAGCGCCTCGGCCCCGGCGACCGGACCTTCATCGGCCCGGTCCGCGCCTCGGACAAAGCAGGCTCGGTGTTCGTGTCGATCGATGCGCTGCCCAACACCGCGCGGCCGTTCAGCATGGACCTGTCGCCGGGCACAACGTTCCTCGAAGCGACACAGAACGATGACGGCGCGGTGCGGGTGCAGATCAAGCAGTGAATGCGACGGCGTTCCAGATGGCCAAGAGGCAGAGTCCCCTTGCCTTGGAGCCCTCTCCCCCGTCACCGACAGGGGAGACGCCACGCGAAGCGTGACAGAGGGGGCCAGATGAGCTGTACGCTGCCGCC
>JBBRUT010000033.1:0-28153 GCA_038247555.1 Phycisphaerales bacterium
AAGCTGGGGCGATTCCTGTCGCACGTTCGGTTTCACTTTGTCGCGCTGCATAGGCAGATGTTTTCTGACCGGATATTGGCGGAGATGATGGGGGCGATCACGCATCAGGGTGAGGGCGGCGGGAACACGCTGTGGGAGTATCTGGGGCGGAGGTTCATCAACCTGACGTACCTGGAGGCGGATCGGTTCTGCCAGCACTCCAAGGAGTTCATCACGGCACTGATGCCGCGGGAGGAGATCTATCTGACGCTGCTTCCGCCGGAGGCGCGGGGGGTGATCGCGCAGGTTGGTCCGGAGACGCTGCCTGCGCGGCGGATGCTGGAGAAGCTTGGCTTTGCGTACCGCGATCATGTCGACCCGTTTGATGGCGGCCCGCATCTTGAAGCAAAGACGGATGAACTCCTGCCTGTACGCGAGACGATCAGCGCGCCGCTGGGTGGCGAGGCGGCGGCCGATGCCTGCAGGCAGCACGGGATCGTGAGCGTGCTGGATGCGGAGAGCGCGGAGGGGGAGTTCCGCGCGGTGCAGACGGTGTATGACGTGCGCGAGAAGGGGACGGTTTGGCTGCCGCGAGAGGCGATTGAGGCACTGGAGGTGAAGGCGGGGATGATGGTGGGGGCAACGCCGATTGCGGTGTTTGAGCGCGCCAAGCCGGAGAAGCTGACGGCGGCCGCGCCATCAACCAACGGCCGGAAGTCGGCCGCATCCGACCGAGCGAAAGCGGCAGCGAAGTCGGCGGCGAAGCGCGGGAGCAAGCGATGATCGGAGTGAGGCACGCGAGTCTTGGCCGCGGCGCGGCGGATCTGATTGATGGGGACTGGGTCGAACTGACGAGCCCGAGCAAGGGCGCGGCAACGGTGGAGACCCGGAACCCGGCGAGGCCGGATGAAGTGGTGTGGCGTGGGAACCCGCGGCCGGCGCATGTGGGCGCGGCGGTGGAAGCGGCGCGGGATGCGCTGCCCGAGTGGTCGCGATGGGGGAGGGATAACCGGTTTGGCGTGCTGAAGCGGTTTGCGGATCTGTGCAAGCTCAACGCGGGGAAGATGGCCGATCTCATCTGCGATGAGACGGGCAAGGCCATGTGGGAGGCGAAGGGGGAGGCGTCTGCGCTTGCGAGCAAGGTGGATATCACGCTGGATGCATCGCCGGTGGGGGGTCTGCGGCGGATGGAGGGATATGAGCTTGAGGTTGCCCCGCAGCGGATCGGGCGGTGCTGGTTTCGGCCGCACGGCGTGATGGCGGTGGTGGGGCCGTTCAACTTTCCGGCGCACCTGCCCAATGGGCACATCATCCCGGCGCTGGCAATGGGCAACACCGTGGTATTCAAGCCAAGCGACAAGGCTCCGGCGGTGGGGCAACTACTCGGAGAGATGCTGGCGGAGGCACTGGCGAAGGGCGGCGCGCCCGACAAGGGGCGCGGGGTGATCAACCTTGTGCAGGGGGGCGCGGATATTGCATCGGCGCTGGTGACGCACGAGGGGCTCGACGGAGTTCTGTTCACTGGGTCGTGGCCGGTGGGGCGGAAGATTCTGGAAGCGAATCTGGACCGGCCGGGTCGGCTGGTCGCGCTGGAGATGGGCGGGAACAACGCCGCGGTGGTGATGGATGATGCGGATCTGCGGCAGGCGGTGATCGAAGTCGTGCGATGCGCGTTCAACACGACCGGGCAGCGGTGCACGTGCACGCGCCGGGTGATCGTGCACGAGGCGGTGGCGGATCGGTTTCTGCGGGCGGCGTGTGAGTGTGCGTCGAGCCTGGTGGTGGGGAACCCGCGCTCGAAGGAGCCGGTGTTCATGGGACCGATCATCTCGAGCGCTGCGCGGGATGCAGTGCTGAACTTTCAGGCCAAGGGGAAGAAGGCGGGGGCGCAGGTTGTACAGGAAGCCGCGCCGGTGAAGGTGTCGCGGATGGCGGGCGCGGGGACGGACGGGTGGTATCTCTCGCCGGGCGTAATGCTGGTCGATCGGTTCACGAGCGCGCCGGGAGCGGCCAAGGGCTTCGATGCGGGGTGCGATGAAGAGGTGTTTGGTCCGCTGCTGCGGATGACGACGGTGTCATCGTTCGAGGAGGCGATAGAGCAGTGCAACGCGACGCGGTATGGGCTTGCGGCGTCGGTGTTCACCAAGTCGCAGGCCGTGGCGGAGGCGTTCCTGTTTGAGGCACGCGCGGGGTGTGTGAATGTCAACGCCGGCACCGCGGGTGCATCGAGCAAGCTGCCCTTCGGCGGGCTGGGGATGTCTGGCAACCATCGGCCCGCGGCGAGTTTCTCACTGGATTATTGCGCGTATCCGGTGGCGGGGATGCTGGAGCGTGGGAGCGCGGCGGCTCTGGCGGATGGGATGGTGTTTGAGGATGGGTGGCTGCGGTAAAGCTGAGCGGTGAGCGGGAGAGAAGAGTTCACACTACACGATGTTGTCGTTGGATTGGGGGATTTGCTGTAGACGGGTCCGAATCCGGCGCCGCCTACGATGCGATTCCATGAGGCACAAGAACACCAGGAAGGGGAGCAACTTGGTCAGTATGAAGACTCCTGCGTTGATTCCTCCGTTGAGCATGGCCGCGAACAAGGGTGTTCAGAGCCCTGTCGCGGCGGGCATGCCGGATGTGCAGGCGTCGAGCGACTCTCGGCAGGTGCCCATTGACAAGGTGGGCGTGAAGGATGTGACGTATCCGATCCGCCTGCGGGTGCCCAAGGAGTTTGCGGGGCTGATGGGCTCGGGGGATGAGCAGACGACGGTTGCGACGATCAGCATGTACGTGTCGCTCCCGCATTATCAGAAGGGCACGCACATGTCGCGATTCCTCGAGGTGCTCAATGAGCACGCGGGGATGGCCGCGCCCGGACCGATCTCGCCGGAGGAGATTCCGCAGATCACCGCGGCGATCCGCGAGCGGCTGGATGCGGAGGAGGCGCACTTTGAAGCGGAGTTCACGTACTTCATTCCGCGAAAGGCGCCCGTGACCGGTGCGCTCGGGCTGATGGACTACCAGGTCTCGTTCTGCTGCACATCCAGCCGGACGGGCGCGACGGATGACTTCATCATGGGGGTGGTTGCGCCTGGCGCGAGCCTGTGCCCCTGCTCGAAAGAGATCAGCAAGTACGGCGCGCACAACCAGCGGTGCCTTGTGGAGGCGAGGGTGCGGTTCACGGGCCGGATGTGGATCGAAGACCTTGCGGGGACGATCGAGAAGTCGGTGTCGTGCCCGGTGTTCGCGGTGCTGAAGCGGCCCGATGAGAAGTACGTGACCGAGGCCGCGTACGACAATCCGAAGTTCGTCGAGGACATCATCCGCGACCTCGCGCTGGGGCTGGAGGCCGATGAGCGGGTGACGTGGTACTCGATCAGCTCGGAGAACTTCGAGTCGATCCACAACCACAATGCGTATGCGGAGATCACGCGGAGCAAGGTGGGTCGGTGACTTTGATTTTCGGTGGCACCGGTCTCAAGACCCGTGGGCAATGCACGCAATGCTCAGGAGAGCAGTGCGACCACGCACCATTCTGTAGGTGCGGGAAATGTTCGCATGGGCGGCCGGTTGCTGGCCACTTGCCTAACAGCCTCCCCCCGCTACACTTTCGGCCCTAAGTACAGACCCCCCGATACGGACCCGGAATCGCCATGCCCACGATCAATCAACTGATTCGCAATCCCCGCAAGCCGGTTCACGCGAAGTCGCGAGTGCGCGACATCGACGAGTGCCCGCAGAAGCGCGGCGTCTGCCTGAGCGTCAAGACCGTCACCCCCAAGAAGCCCAACTCGGCGCTTCGCAAGGTGTGCAAGGTCCGCCTGTCAAACGGCCGCGAAGTCACCGCCTACATCGGCGGGGAAGGCCACAACCTGCAGGAGCACTCGATCGTGCTGATCCGCGGCGGCCGCGTACGCGACCTTCCCGGTGTGCGGTACCACGTGGTCCGCGGCACGCTCGACTGCCTCGGCGTTGAGAAGCGCAAGCAGGCCCGCTCCAAGTATGGCGCGAAGAAGGGCAAGTAAACAGATCGCTTTGTCACGGGGTGGCGGGGGACAATGGCAAGTAATCGTCCGGGTGCTCGCCAGGCACGGACGGTGAACACAAGGCCGCGGCTCTGTTGAGCTTCGGCGGATGAGCCTCAAGGAGATTCGACGATGGCCGGACGTATCACTGCCGCGGACTCACAGCTCCGCCCCGATCCCCGTTACGGCGACATGGTTCTGTCGCGGTTCATCAACTGCGTGATGCGCGACGGCCAGAAGGCCACTGCGCAGCGTGTGGTGTATGACGCGATGGCGATGATCCAGGAGAAGCTCGCGAAGGAGACCGATCCGAACGCTCCCAAGGAAGCCATTCAGGTCTTCCAGATGGCGATCGAGAACGTGAAGCCCTTCGTCGAGGTGCGTTCCAAGCGTGTCGGCGGCGCCAACTACCAGGTGCCCATTCCCGTGAATCGCAAGCGTCAGCAGTCGCTGGCGTTCCGCTGGATCATTCAGGCAACACGCAAGGAGAAGGGTCGCCCCATGGCGAACCGGCTCGGTGAAGAGATCTACGCCGCGGCCCGCAAAGAGGGCAACGCGATGAACACGCGCGAGCAGGTCCACCGCATGGCGGAAGCGAACAAGGCGTTCGCGCACTTCGCCCGCTGATCCGGCTTACGAACAGATGACACAATCGCAGGGCTCGCCGCAGGGCGGGCCCTGTTTCGTTTTGAAGCGGGCCTGCGCGGCAATGCGGCTCAGGCCCGGGAATGCCGATCAGGCTCGGGCGCGGCCGGCGTGTTCGTCCCACTCGTCTTTCAACACGCCCCAGATGAGCGTGTCGTCCCAGCCGAAGCCCTCGGTCCAGCGGGTGTGGCGGATGCGACCCTCCATGCGGAGGCCGAGCTTGGTGGGGATGTGCTGCGAGGAGATGTTCGCGCCTGCGCAGCGGATGTGGATCCGGCGGAGGCCCCAGCCGCCGGCCGATGGCGATTGGAAGGCCCACGTGATGAGCCCGGCGACGGCCTCAGCGCAGAGACCCTCGCGGCGACGGTCGGGCCGGATCCAGTAACCGATCTCGGCTTCGTGGGCTGCGAGGTTGATGCGGTGCAGGCCGGTGCCGCCGATTACGCCCCCGGAGTGGCGATCGAGGATTCCAAGGGTGAAGTCGTCGATGGAGGGATTATCGCTGCTGCGCTTCGCGGCGGCCGCGGTGATCGCGGTGACGCATTCCTCAACGCTGCGATTGTGCGTCAGGACCCACGAGAGCCACGGGAGGAACGAAGCGCGATCGGTCTCGATCGCGTGGTAGATGCCCGGACCATCCTCGGGCTGAAAGAAGCGAAGCATGAGGCGGTGGGTATCGAAGCGGGTGGGAAGGGGTGATGGTGCGGTCCAGGGAGGCGGGGATGATTGCGGGGGCGGGGGAGTCATTGGGGAAGGATCGCGAACCAGCAGGCGGTCGTCAAGCGGCTATCGCGCTTGTGGCGAGAAGGCCGTTGAAACGGCCTGAAGCGTTGAGACCGGAGCGGCTGCACGGTCGCGGGAGCGCGGGGTTACGATCGTTCGTGAACGAAGACACGAGACATGGCGGACCGAAAGGGGAACTGAGGCGCTACCACCGCCAGATGCTCCTCCCGGGCATCGGCGAAGAGGGCCAGCGGCGGCTGCTCGGCTCGCACGCCGCGATTATCGGGTGCGGTGCCCTGGGCACCGTCGCGGCGGAAGTTCTGGTGCGTGCGGGAGTGGGCCGGGTAGCGCTCATCGACCGGGACATCGTCGAGTGGACCAACCTTCAGCGGCAGACGCTCTATGACGAAGCCGATGCACGCGAAGGAACGCCCAAAGCTGTCGCCGCGGCGGCGCGATTGGCGCGTGTGAACTCGGCGGTGCGGATCGATGCCCACGTCGCGGATTTCAACTCCGGCAATGCCGAGCGTCTACTGAACCTGGATGGGCGGGGCGTGGCGGGAGTGGGTCCATGGCCCGGCGTGCTGCTCGATGGCACAGACAACTTCGAGACCCGCTACCTCATTAACGACATCGCGGTGAAGCACGGTGTGCCGTACGTGTATGGCGGCGCGGTCGGCACGCGGGGAATGCAGATGACGGTACTGCCGGGCGGCGGGGGTGGGGCGTGCATGCGGTGCGTGTTCCCGGAGGTGCCCGCTGCGGGCTCAACGCCGACCTGCGACACCGCGGGCGTGCTGGCGAGCGCAACGGGGATCATCGCCAATGTCCAGGCCGCGGAAGCGATCAAGGTGCTGCTGGGGCGAGAGGAGCTGATCGCGCCGACGCTCCTGGAGTTTGATCTGTGGACGAACTTCCGGCGGCGGCTGGATCTGAGCAAAGCGCGCGATGCGGCGTGTGTGTGCTGCGGGGCGCGGAGGTTTGAGTTTCTTGAGGCGAGTGTGAGCGGCACGGTGTCGATCTGCGGGAGCGCGAGTGTGCAGGTCTTGCCAGGAGCGAGTGCGGGTGCGAGAGGGGGGGTTGAACTGGATGCGCTTGCTGAGAGACTGGTGAAGCATGGGCAGGTGCAGCGGACGCCGCATCTGATCAGGGTGAAGCTGGAGGCCGAGGGCTTGGAGATGACGGTGTTTCGGGATGGCCGGGCGATTGTGAAGGGGACGACGGATCTGATGCGCGCGCGGGCGATGTATGCACGGTTTGTAGGGGCGTAGGGGATCGCGGATAGACGCAGGGGCGCGGAGCGGGGACTATGATCACATCCAAACGGACACGCAGAACATCAGGAGATCATGCCATGGGCAGCATCGCAAACGCCATTGTTCCGGCCGGAAACCTCTCGAAGATGTACTCCGAGATGATGCTCAAGGATGTGACGCCCACGATGTTTGCGAGGTTCGCATCGCCGGGCGGAAAGGTGATCCAGTCGAATCATGCGGCGTTTGTTTATGGGCATCTGGCAATGTATCCGCATCGGGTGATGGACATGCTTGGGTTGCCCAAGGGTGTGACGGCGGTGCCCGAGGGTTGGGAAGGGCTGTTCAAGGCGGGTGTTGAGTGCAAGGACGACCCGGCCGGGAACATCTATCCGTCGATGGAGAAGATCGTGGCCTTCCACAAGGCGGCGAGCGAGGCGGCGCTAGCCGCGATCGCCGAGGCCAGCGATGGACAGCTTGCCGCGCCCAATCCTGGCGAGGGCCGGATGAAAGAGATGTTCCCGACCGTCGGCGCTGTGTGCAGCTTTATCGTCGCGGCGCATCCGATGAGCCACTTCGGGCAGGTGAGCGCTTGGCGGCGGTGCATGGGCCTTGGCAGCGCGATGTAAGCGGCGACTGGGTGTTGATGCATGACCGCACTGGACCCACCTCGATGACTCCATGTCGTCGGTGCCACCTCATGGCCGAGAGGAACGATCATGCCACCCGCTGTGTGGCGCGTGAAGGGGCATCGCCGACCAAGTGTGTGCTCGCTACGCGTTGAGTTGCCAAAGACTGAAGTTCAACACTGCTGCGAACACGACCCAGGCGAGGTAGGGCAGCATCAGCGAGCCCGCGGTTACTGACACCTTCCAGAATGCAATGGTCGTGGCGATGATCGCTACCAAGAGCAAGAGGATGTCCAGCACGGCGAGTCCGGGACGGTGGAGTCCGAAGAAAATGATCGACCATGCGATGTTGAGGCCCAGCTGGACTGCAAAGAGCGCCATCGGGATTGAACGGAACCGGCTTGTCTTCACATACACCAACCACGCGGCCACCGCCATGAGTCCATACATCACCGTCCAGACCGGTCCGAACAGCCAGTCCGGCGGCTGGAACGAAGGGCGATTCAGCGTCTGGAACCAGTCCGAAACCGAACCGGCTGTGGCGAGCCCGCCAACCGCGGCCGCGGAATAGCACACGACCACCAGTACCGCGAGCGATAAGATCTTGCGTGTTCGAGTCACCGACAAGTCTACGAGAGTCGAAAGCCCGGCAAGCCGCATTCTGCGGCATCGCAGTTTCAGAGTGTTCTGGCTGGAATGGTGCGTGGCAGTTGCGTCATGACGGGCGATGTGCAAGCATGTGGCACGCGAGAAGGGTCGGAGCGACAACTGGCCACGCTCACGCCGGCTCGCCGGTGATGGGATTACGGAAGTGGCTCTCCTGCACCGGCACGAGGTGCTCGAGCACGTGCTGGAGCACTCGCGCGGGTGAGCCCATCGCGTTGACCTCCGCGATCACGTTCGCCGGGTAGCACTCCAGCACCGGGTAGGTCTCTTTCTCGTAGACATCCCAGCGGCGGCGGATGACATCGACCTTCGCATCGTCGAAGCGGTTTTCCTTCAGCGCGCGGCGCTGAAGACGCTCGATCATCTTGTCCTTGTCCTGACAGACCAGATGGATGATCTTGAGCACCTTGATGTATTTCTTCATCACGACGGCCTGCGCGGGGTTGCGCGGGATGCCGTCGAGGATGAGCAGGTCGGCATTCGGCTTGTAGAGGCTGAGGATCGTCTGGGCGTGGATGTTCTGGTGCCACATGCCGACCGTCACATCGTCGGGCACCAGTTCGCCGCGGCTGGAGTACTCTCGGAAAGTCCGTCCCAGTTTGGAACTGACATCCAGCGTGCGGAAGACCTCGCCGCAGGAGAGGTGGTAGAACCCGGGGATCTGCCCGAGGATCTTGCCCTGGGTGCCTTTGCCGGCGCCGGGAGCGCCGAAGAGGAGGATGGTCTGGTAACGGGTGGCGGTGGCCATGCTTGTGATCCTCGCGAGGCACTTCAACCCCATGCTGATTCGGGGCTTGCGGTGATGGACGGTAATCCAAATCGGGCCGGTCGGCAAGCGGAGGAGGTCGGGAACGAGGCATTGATCGGGGGCTTGCCGGATGGGCGGGATGGGAAAGGCCTAGGTGGGAGAACGTGCACGGGCAGGAGGAGTTGTGCCCGAGAAAAGAAAACGGGCACCGCCGAAGCGATGCCCGTTGGGGGAGCGGGATGAGGACACGAGCCGGATGCCCGTGCGGCGGACGGGTGCTTACTCGCCCTTTTCCTTGATTTCCTTCACCAGGTTGCTGGGCAACTGGCGGTACTCGAGGAACTCCATCGTGTTCGATGCGCGGCCCTGGGACATGCCGCGGAGGGTAGTGGTGTAGCCGAACATCTCGGAGAGAGGGACTTCGCAGGTGATGAGCTTGACGTTGGCGCGGTCCTCGGTGTTGACGATCATGCCGCGGCGGGAGGAGATGTCGCCGGTGACGTTACCGACGTAGTCCTCCGGGCAGGTGATGACGACCTTCATGATCGGCTCGAGGAGGGTCGGGCCGGCCTTGGCGACGGCTTCCTGCAGAGCCAGACGGCCGGCCTGCTCGAAGGCGATCTGCGAGGAGTCAACGGCGTGGTAGGAGCCGTCAACAAGGGTGATCTTGATGTTGATGAGCGGGTAGCCGGCGAACGGCCCGGTCTTGGCGGTCTGGCGTGCGCCGTACTCGACCGAGGGTACGAACTCCTTGGGGATCGAGCCGCCGACGACTTTGTTCTCCCACGCGACCGAGTCGGTGAAGTCGAGCTCTTCCTCCTCGGCCTGCGCGGCGGTGAAGGGCTCGAGGTTGATGGTGCAGTCGCCGAACTGGCCGCGGCCGCCGGTCTGCTTGACGAACTTGCCGCGAACCCACTCGGCCTTCTTGGTGACGGTCTCGCGGTACGACACCTTCGGCTTGCCGACAGTGACGCCGATCTTCATATCGCGTTTGAGCTTGTTGGCGATGATCTCGAGGTGGAGCTCGCCCATGCCGGCGATGATGGTCTGGCCGGTTTCTTCGTTGAAGTTGGAGCGGAAGGAGGGGTCCTCGCGGCGGATGACCGTGAGCGCCTCGGAGAGCTTGCGCTTGTCGTCCTGGGTGTTGGGCTCGATGGACATCGAGATGACCGGCTCGGGGAAGGTCATGCGCTCAAGGACGATCTGGTTATCCGAGTCGCAGAGCGTGTCACCGGTGTAGGAGTCCTTGATGCCGACGACGGCGACGATGTTTCCGGAGGAGGCCTCATCGAGGGGCTCGCGATCCTGCGCGTGCATCTCGAAGATGCGCGACGCGATCTCTCGCTTGCCGTTGACGGGGTTGACCACGCGGTCGCCCTTCTTGATCTTGCCGGAGTAGATCCGCATGTACGTCAGGTCGCCGTGCATGTCGGAGACGACCTTGAAGACGAGCGCCGAGAAGGGGGCCTCATCGGTGTAAGGGCGGGTGAGCTTCTTGTCCTTGTCGCGGGGGTCGGTGCCTTCGATGGGCTCGCACTCGCTGGGCGCGGGGAGGTAGTCGACGACGGCGTCGAGGACCTTCTGCACGCCGACGTTGCGGAGGGCCGCGCCGCAGAGGACGGGGAAGCACTTGCGCTCGATGGTGCCCTTGCGCAGGACGGCCTTGAGCTCTGCGGCGGTGATGGAGTGTTCATCGGTGAGGAACTTCTCGGTCAGGGCCTCATCGAGCTCGGCGGTGCGCTCAACCAGGATGTGCCGCCACTCGTCGGCAACGTCCTGCCATTCCGCAGGGATGTCCTTCTCGGTGATGACCGCGCCCTTCTCGCTCGCGTCGTAGTAGAAGGCGCGCATGTTCACGAGGTCGATGATGCCCTCGAGCTGGTGGCCCTTGCCGATGGGGTACTGAATGGGGATGGCGTTGGCGCCCAGGCGGGACTTGATGGTGGCGAAGGAGAAGTCGAAGTCGGCGCCGATCTTGTCCATCTTGTTGACGAAGCAGAGGCGGGGGACCTCGTAGCGGTCGGCCTGACGCCAGACGGTTTCCGACTGGGCTTCGACGCCTTCCTTGCCGTCGAAAACGGCGACCGCGCCGTCAAGGACGCGGAGGGATCGCTCGACTTCGATGGTGAAATCGACGTGGCCGGGGGTATCGATGAGATTGACCTTGTACTCAACATCGTCCTTGGTCCACGGGCAGGTGGTGGCGGCGGACTGGATGGTGATGCCGCGCTCCTGCTCTTCCTGCAGGAAGTCCATGGTCGCGGTGCCCTCGTGGACCTCGCCCATCTTGTAGTTCTTGCCGGTGTAGTAGAGGATTCGCTCGGTGACGGTGGTCTTGCCGGCGTCGATGTGGGCGCAGATACCGATGTTGCGGATATGGAGTTTGTCGCTGCTCATGGAAGGTCTCATCTGGGCCGCCTCAAACGCGAGGCGACGAATGCGGTGTTGGTGTTCGCTTGTTGGATGGGCTGGAAGCTGTGTCGTCTCGGACCGCTCGCCGCGCGGCCGGGCCGGCGGAAGCGAGGGGGATGTTGGAAGGGACCGGCGGGACCGGGCGAGTCGCGTAAGGGGCGATCAAAGCCCGGCGGGCTGAGCGCGGGGCCTCAGCCGGAGCTGTCTGGTTCTTCGCTGGCGTCGGGATCGGCCATGGGGTCGCCTCGCGGGAGCGTTCAGGACGCTCGGACGGGGCATATGAAGGAGACCCCGCCAAGCGGCGAACAAGCGGGGATGGTAGCGCAAAAGCCTGCCGGATCAAGGCCTCTGGAGGGTGCGGTGGGCCTCGGCCCGCTCGGTGTCGGTGAGGCCGCGGGCGACCTTATCTAGCCTCATCAGGGGGTCAAGCTCTAGGACTTTACCGGCCCATGCCGCGGCCGCGGCGGAGGCCCCGGGGGCATCGCCGAGCTGGGTGTAGACCCGCATGAGGCGGAGGGCGATCTCGATGTTGTAGGGGTCGAGGGCGGCGGCGAGCTCGAGGGATGCGGCGGCACGCTGGAGATCGAGGGTCTTCTCGGAAGTGTCGATCCCGATGGTGCTGCGAGTTTGGTGGACGATGGCGAGCCACCGCCACTCGGGAGCCGTTCCAGTCGACAGGTTGGGGCTGTCGGGCTTCAGGGCGTCGGGCAAACTCATGGCGGAAACTGCGCTGTCCAGATGTTTCCAAAGCAGACTCTGATCGCCCGCGGCCTGGACGGCGGAGGCGGCGCGAAGGTAGAGGCGGCTTGCCTCGCGGCGGGTGCGCCACTCACCGGGGTGGTTGCTGGTCGCGGCGAGCAGATGCCGCGCGGCGATATCGAGGTCGATCGATTCGAGCCTCGCCATCGCGAGGCGGAGTTCTTCACCGGTGCGCGGCGCGAGGATGGGGGCAGCTGCGCTTTGGGGGAGCCTTTGGCGGAGGGCGGCGGCGACCGATTCGGCGAGATCGGCGGGGGAGACTGTGGCATCGCCGGCGGCGAGCGCTTCGAATCGCTGGTTGAGGTCGGCGACTTGCTCGAGCGATTGCTTCCCGGCGAGCAGGCCTGTCTGCCATTTCCAGGTGCGATGAGGGAAGAGCAGCACTGCCACAAGCCCCGCGACGAAGGCGAGAACCCACGACGCCGGGAGTCGTCCCCTTGAGGCGGCCGGTGGTTGCACATCGCGCGAAGCGGTGGGTGCGTGGGGGGGGCGCAGCGCGGAGGCGGCGAGCGCAATCAGGATGAAGACGAGGCCTGTTGATTGGGGCCAGGTCGCGGCGACATCGATCTGGATATGCGCGAGAAGTGCGGCTGCGCCGGCGGCGAAAGCGGTGGGCCACACGGGCATGGCGCGTGCGAGGGTAAGAACAGCCCATGCGATCGTGCACCAGGCGACGAGGCCGAAGAGGCGGACGAGCGCGCCATCGGGCGTGACCGCGCCGCGTTCGAGCCACGCGGCGAGAAGGGTTGCGACGCCGGGGATGAGGAGGATGAGGCGGACCTCTGCGCGCGCTGAAGGAGCGGGAGGAAGGAGCGTGGGTGCTGCTTGGGGGGCGGCAGGCGCGGCGGCAAGCACGCGGCCGATGGCGACGGCGGCGATGAGCAGGAGGACGATCCATGCGATGCCGGGGATGCCGAGATCGGCGAGCCAGTCGAACATGATGCTGTGGGGGCTGGTGACTTCCTCGGGGCTGATGGGGGGCTTGGCGAGGAGGTACGCCTGCTGGAAGCCGTCGGGACCGACGCCGAGGAGGTTCCCGGCGAAGATACGCGTTGCGCCTTGCATGTAGAACCAGCGGAAGAGGAGGCTGAGCTCGCCGATTCTCTCACCGATCAGGCCGCGGACGATGATGAGGGCGACGGGGCCGAGGATGGCGGCGAGGCCGAATGCGCTGCCGAGAAGCGTGCGTGAGCGCGGGGTGAGTGTGAGCTTTGCGCTCGCGGCGGCGAGGAGAAGCCCGGAGAAGCCAACTGCGGCGGAGAGTGCGCCGCCCTTCGCGCCGGCGGTAGAGAGACCGAAGATTGTTGCGAGGGCGGTGAGCGCGAGGATGGTGGTCGGGACGACGGGGAGCCTCGGGCGGCGTAGCAGGGCGAGCGCGACGAACGCCGCGGCGGTGACGGTTGCGGCGGCCATGATGGTGGCGAAGACGTTGGCGAGGCCAAACCAGCCAGTAGCTTCGGCCTGGAGGAGGCGACGTTCGAAGCCGCGGGCCATGGGGGTATCGGGGAGCAGGCCCTGTCCGGCGAGGTAGCGCGCGGGGTCCGCGCGATAGGCCTGGACAGTTAGCGGGTGTTCGATGAGGATCTGCTGAGCGGCCTTGGCGACGAGCATGCCGACGAAGCCCAGCAGGACCGCGGCGGCGACACGTTGGAGAGACTCATCGCGGCGGCAGAGCCAGATTGCGCCGGCACCGAAAATGGCGGAGAGCCAGGCGATGCCGATGCGACGGTCGCCGAGTGTGCCTGATTCGGGCAAGCCGGAGCGAACGGTTGCGTGCAGCAGCACACCGGCCACGCCGAGGATGAGCAGCGTGACGATGAGCCAATCAACACGTTGAGCAGCGCGCGGTGCGAAAGCGGCGAGGATGGCCGCGCCGATGAGGGCGATGCCGTCGAGCGTGATGGATTCGGCGGGGCCGATGCCGGTGAAGGGCATGGGCATGAGGAGGGGGTCAAGGTCCCAGCCGGGGAGCATGCTGAGCAGAGACATTGCGCGGGCGAAGAGGGGGATGAGAAGGAGAGCGAGGCCGATGAGCCGCATGGTTGATGCGGGTTGAGCGCTTGTGGGGGCGGCAGGAATGGGCAGGGGCGAGCGCTTCACAGCGGCGTTCCCACGTCGGGGGGCGTGCGCGCCCACTCGTAGAGCGCGATGACCATCAGCACGAGGAGGGTTTGCAGACCGACGAGCGCGGCCTGCCAGCCGTCGAGCTTGGGGAGGGCGATTGCGCCGATGCCGGTGACGGCGGTGCAGCCGTAGATGACGAGAACAGCGGCACGTCTGCTGAGGCCGTGGCGCACGAGGCGGTGGGAGAAGTGCTGGAGATCACCGACGAAAGGGGAGCGGCCCTGGGAGAGGCGGATGAGGGTGACGGAGAGGAAGTCGTAGATGGGTACAGCCAGGACGATGAGGGGGGTGAGCACCGCCCAGCCGGGCGCGCCGAGGCCCGTTGCTGCGCCGCTGATCGTCGCGCCATCGGCGGCTGTCGCCACCGTGGTTCCCGCCCAGGTGATGCGGACCGACAGGAACGCAAGCAGAAAACCGACGACGAGCGATCCGCCATCGCCCATGAAGACGGTTGCGCCGGTGCGCTTCCACGGGAAGTTGAAGATGAGGAAGCCGAGCAGCGAGCCGACAGTGAGGGCGAGCATCGCGGCGACGAACCACTGCTGCGCGACGAGCGCGTTTGCGAGCAACGCAGCGCCGCAGATCGCGGCGACGCCGCCGGAAAGGCCATCCATGTTGTCAAGGAAGTTGAAGGCGTTGGTGATGGCAACGACCCAGCAGACGGTGAGGGCGACAGAGAGCCAGTAGCCCAAGGGGATGTGGTCGAGGAGTTCGAGGAGGCGGGTATCGGTGATGATGATGACGGCGGCGGCGATAAACAGCATCGCGATGAGCTTGCTGTAGGGGCCGAGGGCGCGACGGTCATCGATGACGCCGATGATGTGCAGGATGAGGATCCCCGCCAGCAAGGCGGCGGCCTCGGGCAGACGCCTGATGAGACCGGGGAGGTGGGCGTGGAGGCCCTGGAACTGTTCGGAAAGGCGGTCGGCCACGCCGGTGGAGAGGGCGAGGAGGGCGGCGGCGAGGGGGAGGCCGACGCCGAGGAAGATCCCGATGCCGCCGGTGTTGGGCACTTTGCGCGGAGCTTCCTTGATTTGTCCGGCGACACCGCCGCCATCGAGCGCGTTGAGGCGGTGGCCAAAGGCGCGAGCGGCCCATGTCGCGGGGAGGGCGACGGCGAACCCGGCAAGCAGGATGAGGGCGCAGAGCGCGATCATTGGGGCAGTCTAGCGGAGAGAGGACGCATCCGGGTGGGGCGCGGGGGCGGTGCGGGCGCGGAAGATCGCCCATGGGAGCCAGAGCATCGTCATGATGAATGCGGACATCGCTGCCATGGGGATCAACCTCCAGGGCCAGGGGCCGAGGTGATCGATGAGCGTGGCGGTGGTCGGCTGGATGTTGCCGATGTAGCCGTAGTTCCATCCCATGAGCAGATCGATCGGCATCATGATGGCGGCGTAGGCGACGAGCGCTCCATAACCCAGGAGCAGGTCGCGGAAGCCTGGCCGGAAGCGGCGAACCAGCACGAGGTATGCGGCGGCGCCGACGATGAGCGTGTGGCTCTCCCAGAAGAGCCAGAACTCGGTGATGAGGGGGCCCCACTCGACGACGGGCGTGACGAAGGCCTGGGTGGAGAGGCCCAGGGCCCAGAAGTAGGTGATGACGGCTAGGGGACGCCAGCCGGTGAGGAGGGCAAAGGCGGCGATGCAGCCGGTGAGATCGCACATATGAAGCGGGAGGCTGTCGCCGGCGATGAAGCGGGCGGGGATCGCCCACCAGGCTTGATGCGCGACCCAGTGGGAGAGCGCAAGTGCGCCAAGCACGCGGCCGGCGGGATCGACGGTGTACGGATCAACCGGGGGGAGGGGCGCAGCCGGGCGGACGCGGCGGGCGGTGAGTATCACGGCGATGGCGGCGAAGAAGCAGGCGGCCAGAGCGGCGAGATGTGTGCTTGTGAACGGCTCAAACAGGATGAGCTGCTGATATTCGCTCGGCGAGTAGCCATCGCCGATGGAGCGCAGCGTGCGCTCGGCGGCGTCGATGGTTGGGGGTGAGGGAGCCGGAGTTGCTTCGAGCGGCACGGCAGGATCCTTGCGAGCGGGTCGCGGCGGTTGCTATCGTGTCCAGAGCTGGGCGAGGCGATCGCGTTCTTCGGGAGAGCCGACAAGGGAGAGCGAAGTTGAGAGGCCGCGGGAAGCGCGGGCGGGGTCGGCGGTGGCGTCAAGCTCGTTGAGCCAGGCTTTGGTGGCGATGAGGCCAATGGCGGGCTTGGCGGCGAGATCGGCGGCGATGGCGCTCGCGCGGGGGAGGACTTCTGATGCGGCGGGGAGGCACTCGTGGGCGAGGCCGATGCGGTGGGCTTCGGCGCCGGAGATGAGAGCGGGATCGAGGGCGCGTGCACGCGCGGCGGATGGGCCGACGGCGGGCATGAGGAAGGGCATACTGACGGCGGGGGAGATGCCGAGCTTGACGACGGGGTAGCCGAGTTTGCAATCGGCGTGGGTGATGACGATATCTGCGCCGCCCAGGAGCGCGCAGCCGCCGGCGATCGCCGCGCCGTGGACGGCGATGATGACAGGAATGGGAAGGTCGCGGAGGGCGGCAATGGCCGCGGAAAGGCCGGTGAGCAAGTCTCGCAACGCATCGGAGTTGTCGCGGCAGAGCGAGAGATCGAAGCCGGAGCAGAACGCATCGCCATCGCCGCACAGCAGCAGCACCTTGGCGGCGGGATCGATCGCGGCGATCGCGCCGTTGAGGTTGGTGAGCATCGCGGGGGTGAGCGCGTTCTTCTTCTCGGGGCGACCGAGGGCGATGGTGGCGATGCGGTTGGCGAGGGAGGAGCGGATCATGCCATGCCGCCCCGGTACGGGTCCGCGGCCGCGCGTGCGCGGGAGGTGGCGACGATCTCGCGGGCGAAGGCCGCGGCGACTTCGAGCGCGGCAACATCGACACCCGTCGTGAAGCCCGCATCGTGTATCGTCCGCACAAGCGTCTCGGTCGAGATATTGCCCGGCGCACGCTTGCCGGGCGTGCTGGCATATGGGCACCCGCCAAGCCCGGCCACCGAACCATCAAAGCTCGTGATGCCAAGCTCCAGCGCGGCCTTCACGCATTCCGCAGCGCGGCCGAAAGTGTCGTGGAGGTGGAGCGTGACCTTGTCGTGTCTCATCCAATCAGCACCCAGTTCGCCCTCGACCGCGGCCAGCATCGCCCGGACGCTCTCGCGTGTGCCCGCGCCGATGGTGTCGCCCAGGTCGACTTCCTGTATACCGATATCCGCGAGCATGCGGGCCACAGCGGCGACACGCTCGGGCGCAATCGGACCCTCGAAGGGGCAGGCGATGACGCAGGAGATGTAGCCGCGAATCTCCAACTGCTCGCGCCGGGCGATCTCGACCACGGGTTTGAATCGCTCGATCGTCTCAGCGATCGACGCGTTGGTGTTCTTGCTGCAAAACATCTCGCTCGCGGCAGTGAAAACAGCAATCTTGCTGAGCTGTTTGCGTCCCGCGCGGAAGTTGACATCCAGCACGCCCTGCATGCCGCGATCGTTGGGGACGAGGGCGGACAGCACAGGACTGGCTTGGTCCGGAAGGGACGCAAAGACCTCCGCCGCGTCCCCAAGCTGCGGCACCCACTTCACGCTCACGAACGAAGAGACTTCGACCTCATCAACACCAGTCTTGCTCAGCAACTCCACAAGCCGAACCTTGTCGGCCGTGGGGATCACGCCGGACTCGTTCTGGAGGCCGTCGCGCGGGGAGACGTCGGTGATGCGGATGCGGGTGGGGGCAGGGGTGGAGGGGCTCACACCGGGATGGTAACGCGGATCAGGTCGTGTAGTCCGCGTTGATGCGGACGTACTCGGCGCTGAGGTCGCAACCCATCATCCAGGCCCGGCCGGGGCCTGTGCCAACGATAAGCTCGCAGATCACGGGGTCGGTGTTCATCGCGGCGATCAGGCGCGGATCGGTCTTGCCGAGTTCGGTGGGCACGCCCGCGCTATAGACCTCGACACCGCCGATGGTCAGGGACGCCTCGGCAGGGTCGAAGGCGAAACCAGTGTTGCCCGCGGCGGTGACGATGCGGCCCCAGTTGGGATCGCGGCCGTGGATGGCGCACTTGACGAGCGGGGAATCGACGACGGCGCGGGCCATGGCGGCTGCGGCATCGTTGCCGCTCGCGCCGCGGACATCGATGCGGAAGAGGCGGGTTGCGCCTTCGCCATCGCGGACGACCTTGGTTGCGAGTTCCTGGCAGAGGCTGGTAAGGGCGGCCTGGAAACCGTGGAACTCGGGGTCCTCGCGGTGGAAGGGGCGAACCGGGGTTGCGCCGCTGGCGAGCAGGAGCACCGTATCGGAGCAGGAGGGATGGGCATCGACGCTGACACAGTCAAAGCTCTCGCGGCAGGCGTACTGGAGGGCGAGCTGCAGGCAGGTGCGGTTGAGGCAGATGTCGGTGGTGATGAACGCGAGCATGGTGCCGTAGGGAGAGCCGCCGGTGTCGGCCGCGCTATCAAGGCGCGGGGCGATCATGCCTGAGCCTTTGGCGATCGCGCCGATGTGGATGGCATGGCCGTGGACCTCGATCTCGCGGTGTGCCTGCTTGGGCACGAGGTCGGTGGTCATGATTGCGTGCGAGGCCTGGGCATCGGCCTCGTGGCCGCGGGCGAGAGACTTGACGAGCGCGGGGAGCGCGGCCTCGATCTTGCTGACGGGGAGGCGGTGACCGATGACGCCGGTCGATGAGGGCATGACTTCATCGTGCGAGCAGCCAATGAGGCTGGCGGCCATGCGCATGGTGAGCTTGGCGTCCTGAACGCCGGCCTCGCCGGTGGCGGCATTGGAGCAGCCGGCGTTGATGAGCACTGCGCGGAGCGCGCTGGCCCGGCCCTGGAGATGGCGTGCGCGCCAGTGGCGGCCGACCTCGATGGGCGCACCGACGACGGCGTTGCGCGTGAAGACCGCGGCGGAGGCGAGACGGGATTCGATGGTCGCGCCGTGTCCCTTGAGCGCTAGCGGGGTGATCGTGTCGCAAACGATGAGCGCGAGATCGGGCCGACCTGAGGGCTTGATCCCTGCGGTTGTGGCCGCGGCACGGAAACCCAGCGGACGCGTAATCGACAAGGGACGGCTCCGTTGGGGAGTGCGTGAGAGGCGAGGAAGGAGGGTCTGAAGCGTATCCGGGGGCCCGGGATTGCGGAACGGGCGGCAGGGGGGGAGCTTTGGAGGGGAAGATAGAAAGTGGATCAGCGGCCGAGGCCGCGGAGGCGGTCGAGCTGATCCTGCCGGACACCCTGAGGCTCAAAGACGATGCCGACGCCGGTTTCGTCTGCGATGTTGTCATAGCTCAGCGAGACCCCGAAGGTCGCTTCGGGCCCGCGCCGGCGGATGGTGGAGTTGACCCGCTGGAAGTCGCCCTCATCGGTGTCGTAAGTGGCGCCGAGTGTGATGGCGTAGCGGCGCGTGAGGCTGTAGGAGACGCCGAAGTCGAGGTAGGTGGTGTCGAGGGCGTTGACGTAGCGGACTTCGGCGAAGGATGCGAAGTCGGGGGAGTGCTGGACGAGGCCGCCAGCGGTGGTGCGGGCGGGCTGGCGATCATCGAAGTCGTAGATGGTGCCCGCGGAGAGCGCGACGGCGTCGGTGAGCTGCCAGGTCATGTCGACGACGCCGAAATCCCCGAGGAAGGAGTACTCGGGGCGGTAGTCAAAGAAGCGGCCGATGGGGGATTCGCGGTCGGCATCGGCAGTGCTGGAGACGTAGTCGGTGCGGAGAGTGAGGAAATCGACATTTCGCCAGCGTCCGGGACCGCCGCGCTGCGTCTGCCAGGTCTGGGTGACTCCGGCGCGGACCGCCCCGCCGGTGGCGAGGGATTCGACTTCGTCGTCGTAGACGGGCAGATCGTTCTGCGAGAGGTTCGCGCCGGCGTACCAGACCGTGACGTTGGGTTCGATGATGTGGCGCGTGCGGTGGAGGTCGAAGAGATCGGACTCGACGGAGTTATTGACGCGGGTGATCTGGGTCGAGGCGCGGACGCCGGCGGAGTACCACGTGCGGTAGGAGTCCTGCTGGGTGTCGCCGGAGAACTCGTCGAAGGTTTCGTCGTAGCCGGTGAAGCGACCGACCACGAATGGATTGAGCTTGAAGGGCTCGAGATCGAACGTGCCGACCAGCTCGTGTCGGGTGTCGAATCGCATGACGTCGGATTCGTGCAAGCCGCGGGCGCGGAGACGGTCGCCGATGGATTCATCGGGCGCGAGGCCGAAGGCGGCGCGGGCGCGGCCGAGGGTATCGAAGCCGAGCTGCGCGGCGGTGGGCTCGGTGAAGTTGAGCTGCATACGCGAAGCGCGGTAATCGGAGGAGTAGGTCAGCCAGCCGGGTGTGTTGCCCGCGAAGATGTCATCGGCGAGGCGCGAGTAGCGGAGTTCAGGCAGCTTGTCGGTGTTGTAGCCCTGACTCTGGAGGAGGTACTGGTTGGGCGTGAAGTCGATGTGCTCGCCCTTCACCAATGCCGAGAGCACGGTGTTGCCTTCGGTGCGGCGGAGGAACGCGGCGTTTGTGAACTCGCGCCCGCTCACCCCGTATTCACGGAAGAACGCGTCGACGAAGGTTTCGTCGGAGATCGTTCCGCCTTCGAGCTGGAGGGTCCAGAGGTCGTTGAGCTTCTGGAGATGTTCGGCGAGAACGATGCCGCGGAGCTCGTGGTCAAAGTCCTTCTTTGCGCCGCTGGAGAGAGAGTCGCGGCCGAAGTCCATGGGGAGCGTGTACGCGAGGAATCGACCCCGGGCGTCTTCGCTCTGCCAGTCGCCCTCGGCGCCGATTCCGGGGCCGCGGTCGAAATAGAGGTCCGCGAGGAGGTTGATGTCAATGCCCTCGGGTGGCTCGAGGCCGGTGACACCGTAGAAGTCCCATGCGGTCTTGATCGCCTGTCCCGAGCCGGAGGAGCTTTCGATTCGGACGTCTTTGAGCGGGAAGTTCTCAAGTTCGCCCCGGAAGCGCGGGTACCAGAAGAACGGGATGCCGCCGGCCTGAAGGGTCACACCCTTTGCGTCAAAGCGGGTGCGGGTGTCATCCTGGGACGCACCGGCAAGGCCACCACCGCCTGCGCCGCCGATCCCGACATCGCCATCGCCCCCGCCCGCGGTTTGCGGGATGCTCTGCTGCGTGATAGTCACGCTGGTGGTGCCGATCTGCAGCATGGGATCGAAGAACGATGTGGAAGAGAGGCGGGCGTTGCGGGTCTCCCACTGCTGGGCGGACTGCTGACGGATCTCCCTGGCGCGGACATAGATGGGGATGCCGCGGCGGGCTTCGTACGTGCTGAACACGGCATCGACCATGGTGGCGCGGTTGCTCTGGACGTCGTAATAGACGCGAGGGCCGCGGATGGTGTAGGTGCCATCGGAGGCGACGACATCGCCTTCAAGGTAGATGCCCTTGACCTTGTCGACATCGAAGCGGAGGAGTTCGGTGAGGGGGCCGGGCTCGAGGAAAACGACGGCGCGCTGTGCGTTGATCTGGAGCGTGCGGTTGCGCGAGAGCTGAAGGTACTGGAGCATGACGCCGCCGGACATCATGACGGTGGAGTCCTGGCCATCGGTTCCGGCGTAGACACGGACGGCCTCGCCTTCGTCGGGGGGCGCACCAGGCTCGGGCTGGTGGCGGTTGGTGCCAACGGCGAACGTGATGACGCCTTCCTTGCCGAAGATGGGCTCCTGGCGATCGGGCTCGGGCTCGATCACCTCGGGCTGGGCTGCGCCCACGAGGGGAGAGTTGGGTTCAAAGGGCCGGTCGACACCGGGCCGGCGTGGGCCGGATCCGGCCGGCTGCGCGGGCTGGCCGGAGGGGCCGAAGCCTGCCTGCTCGCGCAGGAAGTCGGAGAGCCTGCGCTCGGATTCGCGGACGAAGGACGCATCGGCGCCGTCGGGTCGACCCTTGAGCAGGGCATCGAAGCGGACGGTGAGCTCGCCCTGAAGCAGACCGGTGACAAGGAGGCGGTCACCGGCTTGCGCGAAACCAGCCTCCGCGCCGGGATCGGAAACGCGGTCGAAGTAGATTGCGACCTGACGGATGGGCGCGCGGTTGGCGTCGCCCTGGGTAAGTTGCTCGATCCAGATGACCGCCTGGGCCGCGCTGAAGCGGTAGGTGCCGATGTCAGCGCGGACATCCCCCTGGATGAACAGTCGCTGGATCGGATTGTTGCCGCCGCCACCTTCGGTCCACACCCACATCTTCGCGCCGCCGAGATCGACATTGGCGATCTGCACCGAGCCGGGCACCAGCATGTCGGAGAAGTCCCGCCCGGTGATGGCGGCGGGGTTTCGGGGGGGCTGGCGGCCCTGAGAGAGCGCGGCGGGGGCGCGGCCTTGTGCGGTGGTGTCGGGCTGTGCCGCGGCGTGGCCGCAGACAAGCAGCATCGTGGCGACGGCGGTGCGCAAGTGCGAGGGAGAAGTGGATTTGAACAGAACTGGCATCGTGCTTCCTGCAATCGGAACCGGCATCGGCTTGGGCGCGAGTTGTATGCCGCGTGTTGTACCAGATCCGGCGGTGGCGCGCAGGGTGCATCCCATTGGCCTGACCGGCCGATTGAGGGGGGGGTGGCGGTGGGGGGATGAATCGGCCCGTCCCAGTGGCTTCCGTGGGAGATCCCACCCGCCTGTTCCACAAACCGCAGCGATAGACTTGCGGCGTGTCGAAACCCCTTCCCGCTAGTCTCGGCCCGCTGGAACAGGCTCGCGCCGCGCTTGATGCGCTGATCGCGGAGCGTGCGCACAGCAACAGGCTCGACGCGTTTGCCGATGTACTGGCGGAGCGGTTGCGCGCTGGGGGGAAGGTGATGGCCTGCGGCAACGGCGGCTCGGCGTGCGATGCGATGCACTTTTGTGAAGAGCTGACGGGAAGGTTCCGGAAGGAGCGGCCCGCGCTCGGGGCGATCGCGTGCATCGATCCGGGGCACATCACCTGCACGGCGAATGATTACGGGTTCGATCAGATCTTCTCTCGCTGGGTTGAGGGGCTGGGTCGGAAGGGCGATGTGCTGGTGGTGCTTTCAACCAGTGGCAACTCCCCCAACATCGTGAACGCGATCGATGCGGCGAAGGATCGCGGCATGACGGCCGCGGCGTTTCTGGGCCGCGATGGCGGCCAGTGCGCCTCACTCGCCGACTTTGAATGGATCGTGCCCGGCGAGCAATCCGACCGCATCCAGGAGCTGCACATGCTGCTGCTGCATGTGCTGGTGGAGTCGGTGGAGCGCCGGCTATTCCCGGCAAACTACGCGGCGGGCTGACTCTTGCCGGCCTTCGGTGGCACCGGTCCCCAGACCGGTGGGCAATGCAGACACTGCCCTGGAGGGCAGTGCCACCGGCAATCAAGCGCGTAACATTTGGTCAAGGCCCGCAAAGACCGCGGCCGGGAGAATCGCCATGCCGTATTACACCCAGCTCGGCCTGATGCCCCGCAAGCGGCACGTGCAGTTCCGCCGCCCCGATGGCGCGCTCTATTCCGAAGAACTCTTCGGCACCGAGGGCTTCACCGGGCCGACCAGCACGATGTACCACATCCACCCGCCGACGCAGGTCTACGGCTGGAAGCCCATGTACTCGACGAAGGTTGAGTATGTCGAGCCGGAGATCATGCGGATGCGGCACGTGAAGAGCGCGCCGATGAAGCCCAAGGGGGACTTCGTTACCGGCCGCGTCGTGCTCTTCGGCAACTCCGATGTCGAGATGGCGGTGATCAACCCCGCCGAGCAGATGCAGTATCACTACAAGAACGGTCAGGGCGACGAGTGCCTCTTCATCCATTTCGGCACCGGCGTCTGCCACACCATGCTCGGCACGCTGAAGTTCGGCCCGCACGACTACCTCGTCATCCCCAAGGGCGTGATCTACAAGCTGATCTGGGATGAGCGCACCAACGGCGCCGATGGCAAGCCGGCAGATGGCGGACCCCCAGCAACCGACTACCCCTTCGGCAAGGTCCTCCTCATCGAAACCACCAACGGCAGTCATATTGGCCCGCCGCCGCGATACGTCAGCAAGGCCACCGGCCAATACCTCGAGCATGCGCCGATGTGCGAGCGCGACCTGCGCCTCCCCGAGTTCCCCATGACGTGGGATGAAAAGGGCGAGTTTGAGGTGCGCATCAAGGCGCGCGACCTGGTGCACAGCTACATGTATCACTATCACCCGCTCGACATCGTCGGCTGGGACGGCTGCTACTACCCCTTCATCTTCAACGCCGATGACTTCTCCCCGATCACCGGCAAGCTGCACATGCCCCCGCCGATCCACCAGACCTTCGAGGCCCACAACTTTGTCATCTGCACGTTCGCGCCGCGCATGCTCGACTATCACCCCCAGTCAATCAAGGTCCCGTACAACCACTCGAACCTCGACTCCGATGAGGTGCTGTACTACGTCGATGGCAACTTCGGCTCGCGCAAGGGCATCGAGATCGGCAGCCTCACCCTCCACCCGCAGGGCATCCCCCACGGCCCACACCCCGGCACCATCGAGGCCTCCCTCGCGGCCACGCACACGCAGGAACTCGCCGTGATGTGCGATACGTTCCGGCCGCTATTCCCGACCAAGGCCGCGATGGAGATGGATGACACCAAGTACCCCGCCTCCTGGCAGGGCGAACACTTCCCCGGCCTCTCTACCGGCAAGATGCACCTCAACGGCGCAACCGTCCCCGCGGCCAGTGCCGCGGCCTTCCCCAAGGAAGTCCACGCCGTCGAGCTCATCAAGGCCGGTGTCGCGCAGTCGATATTGCCCGCGCCGGGCGGAGTTGGGGGCGCGAACGGAAACGGAACCGGCCAGCCCGGCGCAGACGCACCCGCGGCCAAGACGACAACGGCGAACGTGTGGGCGCCGTGATTTTCGTGGCACGGGCACCCTTCCAGTGAGTGTCTGCCTTGGCGGAGCCCCCGCGGTGAGTGGGGGGCGCGGGGGCGTGACGGCTAGGTTCCGCTCAAAACTGGTAGCGGTCAGTGGCGGAGCGATTCCGTTGCCTTCCGCGGCGTGACTGCTGCGGAATGGGAGCGGAAGGTAGCGGGCAGTCCGTTACGGACACCCCGCGAACCACGCGCTCAGGAACGCGAAGATGTCCGGCACGGCAACCGGGAGGCCGGAGCCGTCAAAGTCCGCGGCCGCCGCGTTCGCAAACCACGCGCTCAGGAACGCGAAGATGTCGGAGACCTCGCGCACCCCGTTGCCGTCAAAGTCGACGGGGCACAGCACACCAACATAGTGGATCGCGTCATCGAGGTTGATCCACCCGATGTTCTCGCCCCACGCATAGCCGCGAAGGCGCCCCCCCCCAGGCGCGGCCGCGTCGAAGCGGGCCGGGTTCGCGGGCGTGGCCAGTGCGCCGCCGGAGAAGTTGATCCGGCCGACATTCTCACCCCATGCGAAGCCCGAGAGGTTGCCGGTGCCGGCATCGCGGTTGACGCCCATGTCCGCGCCATCGGTGTTGGCGTAGCCGACGCCGCCCCCCCCGGCGGGCGTGCCGTCGCCGAGGTTGATCCAGCCGATGTTCTCACCCCAGGCGAACCCGGAGAGGAACGTCGCGCCGATGCGCGCCCCTTGGGTGCCGGCGGGGCTGCCGGCATCGCGCCAGTTCGTCCACCCGCAGTTCTCCTGCCAGGCGAACTTGTGGGCGGCGGTGATGTTGGTTTGGGCGAGGGCGGTGGGGGCAAGGGCGGCGGCAGCGGCGAGCGCGGCGAGGGAAAGGGCGGTGCGGGCGGGGACGTTCTTGCGGGTCATGGTGGGGTTCCTTGAGGAGTGGAGTTGCTGGGTGAAGGTGTGCGGAAGCACCGACTTCGCAAAGCCGAAGTCGGTGGCACGTCAATACGAGAAGTTGGCGTTGGGGTGTGTGGAGCCGGTGGAGTCGGGGGCGGAGAATCCACTGATCGCCGCGCTGGCCGGGGCGCGACGGTCGAGGATGGGGCCGACGACGTTGTTGGCCGCGATGACCCAGTCGATGCTGTTGCCCGAGCAGGTGTTCCTGATGATGATGTTGCCGGCGGTGTCTACGTTGATGCCGCGGTCAGCACCGGTGCAGTTGTTGCCTTCGATGCGGTTGTCGGAGCCGCCGGAGGCGAAGATGCCCGAGCCGTTGCCGCCGTTTCCGTTGAAGGCGCAGGTGTTGTCGGTCACGCGGCAGTTGCTGAAGACTTCGATGCCGTCGCCGGTGTTGAAGGAGGCCGTGCAACCCGTCACCGTGCAGCCCTCGCCCGCGTGTATGCCGTCGCCGGAGTTACCGAGGGCCGTGCAACCCGTGACCGTACTGCCGGCGCCCACGAAGATGCCGCGGACGGAGTTCTGCTGGGCCGTGCAACCGGTCACCGTGCTGCCCCCTTCCGCAAATATGCCGCCGCCGGCGTTGAAGACGGCCGTGCAACCCACCACCGTGCTGGCATCCGCGAAGATGCCATTGCCGGTGTTGACCCTGGCCGTGCAGCCCGTCACCATGCTGCCGACGCCGGCAGAGATGCCCCGCCCGCCGTTACCCTCGACCCGCAGACCGTCGAGCAGGTTGTTGGCGCTGCTGAAGCTGAACACGTCGACTCCGTCCCCGCCCCAGGCACGCAGTGTGCCGTTGCGGATCGCGACGTTGCGGGTGGAGAAGACCGTCACCGAGATCCCGTTCAGTGAGCCGGCGACGCCCGCCAGTTCGTAGCCCATCAGGTCTATGGTGACGCTGGGCCCGTTGACCGCCACGGCGATCTCGATCCCGTGCTTGCCGACCACGCCGGTGATGTTGCCCGTGAGGTAGTAGGAGCCGGGCTGGGTGATCTTGAAGAGCGAGTCGGCATCGCCGGGGGTGTTGGTGAGGTTGATGGCGATCCGCGGCTCGACCTCGGTCAGCGTCTTGTACGTCGAGGTGACCGGCCCGGCGGGCGGGGTGAGCGGGCCGGCGGTTAGCGCACCCGCAGAAGCGATGAGCACGGCGGCGGCGATGAGTGCGAAACGGAAGAAGCGAACGTTCTGAGTGTTCATGTGAGATCTCTCCTGAGTTATGCTTTGACAATGGGTTTAATACGAGAAGTTGGCGTTGGGGTCGGTGGTGGCGAGGGTGCCGGCGGCGGCGGCACCGTTGACGGCGGCGGTGACAACGCCGGTGCGGTTGATGATGGGGCCGTAATAGTTGTTGGCCGCGATCACCCAGTTGATGGCGTTGCTCGCGCAGGTGTTCCTGATGATGATGTTGCCGGCGACGTCGACGTCGATGCCGCGGTCGTTGTCGGTGCAGTGGTTGCCCTCGATGCGGTTGTCGCCGCCGGTGGCGAAGATGCCGGCCCCGTTGCCGGCGCCGAATCCGTTGCTCTCGCAGGTGTTGTCAGTCACGCGGCAGTCGCTATCAACCTGGATGCCGTTGCCGGTGTTGCTGGCGGCCGTGCAACCCGCCACCGTGCTGCCGTTGCCCGCGACGATGCCGTTGCCGGTGTTGAGCCGGGCCGTGCAACCCGCGACCGTGCTGCCGAGGCCCGCGGCGATGCCGTTGCCGGTGTTGGAGCGGGCCGTGCAACCCGTCACAGTGCTGCCGTCGCTCGTGGATATGCCGTCGCCGGAGTTGGAGCGGGCCGTGCAACCCGTCACAGTGCTGCCGCTGCCCACGGCGATGCCGTTGCCGGTGTTGTCGTACGCCGTGCATCCGGTGATCGTGCTGCCGCTGCCGGCCGAGATGCCGTTGGAGGTGTTGCCCGACGCTGAGCACCCGGTGATCGTGCTGCCGACGCCGGTCGTGATGCCGCGGCCGGCGTTGCCGCTGGCGCGGACATCCCTGACGGCCGTGTTGACCGCCAGGAATGATAGAAGGTCCACGCCCTCGTCCCCCCAGCCGCGGACGGAGCCGTTGCGGACGGTGATGTTGGTGAGGTTAAAGACCGTGGCCGACACGCCGTCGAGCGCGGCGGGCAGGCCGCTGAGGTCAAAGCCCATGAGGTCGAGCGTGACGCCGCTGGCGACGATTTCGATGCCGTGCTTGCCCACGACGCCGGTGATGTTGCCGGTGAGGTAGTACGACCCGGGTTGGGTGATCTTGAAGAGGCTGTCAGCGTCGCCGGGGGTGTTGGTGAGGTTGATCGCGGTGCGCGGCTCGACCTCTTGGAGGGTCTTGTTGGTCGAGGTGACCGGGCCAACGGGTGGGGTAAGCGGGCCAGCGACTAGGCTCGCCATGGCGAGCAGCATCGTGAACCCAACGACGAAATAGGTGCGTTTCCTCATGGTGTGGAGAATACCACAAAATGAAGGGT
>JBBRUT010000034.1:0-27867 GCA_038247555.1 Phycisphaerales bacterium
TCCGCTGCCTCGATGAACGCAGCGATCGCGGGGCGTGCTGCCCGCACCGCCTCCAGCACCAGCGCATCTTCATCGCCGATCACATCGACGCACTCGCGCACGGACAGTTCGTGCAGGCGCATGGTGCGGGGGTTCCGCTGCTCGGTGAGGATGTGCGAGCGGTCGAGGGGAGGAGTTGGGGGCATGGCCAGTAGGGTACCTCTCTCGCCATATCGGAACCCCCGCGGTCACGCGGGGGCGCGCCGGTTGTATCGGGTTCCGGCAGGCTCGGACTTCCGCGTACGTCGTGCTCACTGCCCATTCATCGTGTAGTCGCACGCATCCGCCACCGTCTTGCTGTCCCAGAGCCACTGTTTGCTTCCATCCTCGGCCCACACCAGTCGGTCAGCGCCAACGAGTCGCTGCTCTCGCAGCCCGCGTGTGGCCCAACGCTTCAGGTCCCCGAGGATACGACCCGGCTCGACCTGCCCCGTGACGACCGTGTGAACATGATTGGTGCGGACATTGAGCGCGTGGATCGTCCAGTCTCGGAGACGACAAGTCTCGCGCATGGCTGATTCCGCACACGCACGCTGTTCAGATGTCAAGATAATGGCTGCTTGCTGCAGCGATGCCTCGCGGTGCGACAACAGCGACGGCACATGCTCCACGATCGGATCGCCCAGCCGGTTGTGTTTTCGATCGATGGCCCCGCGCTGATCTCCATGCAGCCATGTGCCGTAGGTACGAAACGTGATGAAGTATGCCAGTGGCCAGTTACTTGGCGCGATCGGCTGAGATGGGTTCTGCGGATGTCCCACGAGATGAGTTTACTGCGGGGCCTTGGGCTTCGCCGCGGCAGTTCGAACTCATCATGCTTCCGGCGCGCCCCCGCGTGACCGCGGGGGTTCCGCCAAGGCGGTGGAAGCTCATTCGCCCCTGCGCTCCCCACCGCGCCCGCCGTGGCGACGACTGCCCAGACTAGCCGCACACGCTTTATCGCAGTCATGGTAACCTGACCTCACGTATCACTGCTCAGTCCCCTCGGATCCGTCGTCATCCGTCCGATCCGTGGCTCTCCTTCCAGCGGGTCCAATCATGCATGCGAATCGGCATCATCCTCATCATCTACGTTCATCTGCGGCGAGAACCCTTTGCGTCTTCAGGTTGCCGCGCAGCCCGTCGTTCGGGCTCGGGGTTCTGATGTTGGTGGCGATGGTGATGTCGGGTTGCGTTCGCCCGGGGGCCGAGAATGTTCGCCGCGGCGACGAGATCATGGTGTGCGGGCGGTTGTTTCATACCGGCGCGCCGGTGGTCCTGTGGACCGATCCGGGCGGGTACGACGCGTATCGCACAGAGCGCCGGTTTGTACCGTGGAAGGATGCCGCGTGGTCGCCACCGGGCACGCCTGGTCGAAGCCCGGAGACACCCGCGCGGTACGGCGTGAGGTTTGCGGGCGCGCTTGCCTCGGGAGCGCCGAGTCCGCTTTCGGCGGAAGACTTCGAGCGCATCCGTGGCGGCGGATGGGACCTGCCGACGCTTCAGCGGACTGTCGATCAGTTCGTGATCCACTACGATGTGTGCGGCACTTCGCGGCAATGCTTCCGCGTGCTGCACGACATTCGTGGGCTGTCGATCCACTTCATGCTGGATATCGATGGCACGATCTATCAGACGCTCGACCTGAAGGAGCGTGCGTGGCACGCGACGACGAGCAATGATCGGTCGATCGGAATCGAGATCGCGAACATGGGTGCGTACAAGCCGACCGAAGCAGGTGTGCCTGCGCCGCTTGATCGCTGGTATGCGTGTGACGAGCGCGGCTGGTACATCAAGCTGCCTGAGACGATGGGGGATGGCGGCATCCGCACACCCGGCTTCATTGGGCGCCCGGCCCGCGGCGAGCCGGTGCGGGGGATGATTCAGGGGACTGAACTGGTGATGTTCGACCTGACGCCTGAGCAGTATGACTCGCTCATCAGGCTCACGGCCGCGCTGTGTGCAATCTTCCCCGAGCTGCCGTGCGACTATCCGCGCGATTCCGACGGGAAGTTGCTGACGGATGTTCTTCCCGATGACCAGATGGCGACGTATCGCGGCCTGCTCGGGCACTACCACATGCAGAAGAACAAGATCGACCCGGGCCCTGCGTTTGACTGGGAGCGGGTGGTCAGCGGCGCACGCAAACGACTCTCCCCGCGCGAAAGTAGCACATCAGCAAATCTGCAAAGCAGTAAATGAAGGCAAAGGCAGGTACGCAGAGGGCGCAGAGGAGACGCGGAGAGCGCGGAGGGGAAGATTGGGTACTCGGGTGGGCCGGAACGATCGCGAGTTCTGAGACGGCCGCGCAGAGAGGGGCGAGCGGGACGGACCTATTTGCTGATTTGCTGACTTGCTGATTTGCCATTTCCCGCCGCGCAACGCACGACCGGAACCGTCGCCATCGTGTGCAGGCCCGGCTTGCTCTCCAGCAGCGAGTCGATCGCGTTGAGCGTGATCGCGCTCGTCGCCACATCCCCGTGTACGCCTCCTTCAATCCGCAGGTCGATCCGCGGTTCGCCCTCGATGACCACGCGGTCGTGCGGCTCGCTTTGGCCGATCGCCGCCTGAAACTCCATGGTGACCACTTCCTCGCCCGCGGCGTTCCAGCCGTGCGCCGTCTGCCGGACTCCCGCTGCTGCGCCGCGCCGGATCGTCCCGAGTCCGCACGTCAGGTCCTTGTCGGCCTTCACCGCGGCGATGGTTTCATCCCACTTCACCACGCCCAGCCCGAGGTAGTGCGAGATGAAGTGCAGTGATTCGCCCAGCCCGACATGCCGGAGCGAGCCTTCCTTTACCCGCGCGGCAAAGCCCGCATCGTCGAGCGTTGCGCCGATCTTCTTCTGGAAGGGGATCCGGCGGGTTGTCGCATCCTGGATGCGCCAGCACTTCACCGCGCGGACGGACTTGCACACCGCCGTCGCCGCGACGGGCAGCGCATCCATGATGAAGCCGGGGTTCACGCCCGTGCCCATGATCCTCGCACCGTGCTCAACCGCAAGGGCGTGCAGCTCCTCGGCCAGCGCCTTGTGACGCAGCCAGGGAAACAGCAACTCCTCGCACGTGCTCACGATGCTCACATCGCGCAGGAGAAGTTCGCGGAAGGTACCCATGCATGCTGCGAGGTCAGACGATGTTGTGACGACCGCGCAGTCGATCTCCCCCCAGTTCTGGATGTCTTCAATCGAGCGCTGCACCTTCGTCCCAAAGCCGCACTCGGAAACGATGTCCGAAACCGGCTTGCCGAGGATCGCCGGATCGATGTCCACGGCTGCGACGACCCTGGCGACTCCCCGCTTCGCGGCGTCGTTGGCGACAAACTGCCCCAGCGGCCCGAGCCCGACCAGAAGGATCCTGTTCACGCGTCGCTCCTGTTGCCGCCACCCATTGCCCGTGCTTCTCGAACGGATTCGTATCCTGACCAAATGCACTGTATCACATCGCCAGCAGCGGCTCGCAGAATGGATAAACTGCTTGGAGACCCATTCTTGAGGAATGTACGCATGCGCCTTGCACTCGCCCTAGTCGTCTTGTTCTCCGCCGCGATGCTCACCGGTTGCTCCTCGCCGCAGCGGCATCAGGTCGTTGTTGCGCTGGATGAGCCGCTTTCGCGTTCAGGCTCCCGCCCGACCATCCAGGTGGACCTGGTGGGCTTGACGGATGCGGAGCGCCGTTCGTGGGACGAGATGCCCCTCTCGACCTATTGGATGCCCGGGTCTGCCCTGCGGAAGTCGGTCGCCGACCGCGCGCTGAGCGTTCGCTTCGGCCCGGAGCGATCACAGCTCTTCGTGATTCCGGTCGACAGTGAGCTCTGGACCAAGTGGCGCAAGGCTGGGGCAACGTGGTTGTACGTCGTTGCGAACCTGCCCGGTGGTATGAACGACCGGCAAGGTGCCGAAGATCCGCGCCGGCTGGCGATTTCACTGACTTCGCGAGAGTGGGAAGCGGATGCCCCGCTTCAGATTGAGGTTCGGCGAGACGCGGTGGTGTTTATCACGCCGCGGGCCGGATCCGCCGAGGCGAAGCCGGCCCAGTAGAAGCGGTGGCCGAGGGGGATGGGCGGAGTGGGGGGGTGTGCAGACGGAGTGAGCATGCCGATTTACGGCGGGTACGAAACGGTTGCGGAACTTCACCGCGGCGCACTCGGCGCGGTGTGGTCTGCGCGCCGTGCCGGGGCGAGTGAAGAGCCCGTTTTCGCGATCCGCACTTGCCAGCCGGATGGCGCGATCTTGGGGGAGGGGCGTGCCGCGGCCGCGCTTGAGGCGTTCCTCGGACGCGCTCAGGCGCAGCAGCGTGCCGCTCAGTCTGTTCCACTTGCCGAGTCCCGCTGGGCCCAGGTCTATGAGATCGGGCGCGTGCCGGCGACCGAGACCGCGCCCGCCGGTGTGTTCATGGTCACGGACCTGGCAACGCGAGGCACGACGGAGCGCCTCATTGCTGCGAGGACGCAGCTCGATGGGCGCACGCTCGCGGTGATTGTCGACGGTGTTGTTGCCGGGCTCCGGCAGATTGCTTCTCCAGCGGGGGGCGGGAGGTCGCATGGGCGCATCGAGCCTTCCAACGTTCTGCTTCTGGCGGGCACACCGGGTCAACCGCCTCCGCGTGCGGCGCGCAAAGACGGAATCGCGAAGTCACTGTTCACCCGCGTCGCGCTTGCGGATCCGGCGATTGATGGCGATTCGGATCGATCCCGGGCGGCGAAGGATGATCAACTCGCTCTGGGCCGCCTGATCCACCTGCTTGTGCTGCACGAGCCATTTCGTGGCCAGCTTCCGCTGGAATCCGGGCCTCAGTGGAGCCGGCTCGGGAAAAGTGGAGACTCGTGGCGGCAGTTGACAGAGCGATTGCTCGAACGCTCTTCCGACCTTGTTCCCCTTGAGGATCTTGTTGGAGAAGTCAAGAAGTTGCGCGGGATGCGGCGATCGCGAACGCCGCTGATCGTTGGCGTCGCGGCACTTGCACTGGTTGCCGGTGGTGTCGGCGTGTATGTTCTTGCCGAGCGGGCTTTCCAGAGGCAGGCCGCGCCGCTGCCCGAGACGCTCTGGAACCCTGATGCCGCGGCTCGATGGGCACAGCTTTGCGATGCCTATCGAACCTGGTATGGATCGTTCCTCACGAGGCTGGAGCAGCGACCGCCGACGGCCAGTGCGCAGCACCGCACCCGAAGGGCCTGGTATGCCGCGCTCGATAGGGAGTTGGGGAGTATTCTCGCTCCGCACGCACTGATCCCGGGGAAGGGGACGGATCCCTGGACGCTCGCAGGTGTGGAGGCCGGGGCGGATCTCACGACGCTCTCGGCAAGCCCCACTGCGCGTGCCCGCTCCGACTCCAGCGTGGAGCGCACCCGCGTCGCGCTCGAGTCGATCGACGCATTACTGAAGGAGCTCCCCGAGAAGTGGCCCGCGCTCGCGCGGTTTGGTGAGCTGGCACAGCTCTGGGAGAGCCGCGGCTGGAAGACGCAGGCAGAGTACGTTCGACGTATCGCAGTCGGCGCCTCTCCGGCAGTGCCTGGTTTGATCGACCTGGCCGCCTCGTTTGACGAGTTGCTCCGAACGCGCACGATGATTGAACGCGTCGAAGGTCGGTGGGTAAGCCTCAAGCAAGCCGCCGACGCCATCGCGCAGGCGGAGGATCCGCTGCTCAAGACAGCACCCGCGGCATTTGGATCAATGCTTGCGATGGCCGCAAGCTCTTCTGACCCTGCAATGGTGAGTGCGACGCCGACGCGCGATGATGTGGTTTTGATCGAGCAAAGTATCGACATCGCTTCTGAACTTGCGTCTCGCCTGCAGGCGTTCCTGGAGAACGAATGGTCGGGCATTGACGCCGACTCGTTCCGCTCTGGTGAGCGGTATGGCCAGCTCGCCGCCGCTCCCGCCAGCGCCGAGACCCTGGAGGGATGGCTGTTTGAGGTCCGGGGCCACGCACGCCTCGATCCTGCGCTCGACCCTCGAGCCGGGTGGGACGAAGCCGAGCTGCTCAAGCCGGTCAACCTTGCGGTTGCCGAACTCGCCAAGCCACTGCTGAATGTGCCCGTTGATGCGATCACCAGCGACCGCATCCAGAATCTTCGTGCCGGGGCGCACGAGATCTCACCGGATCGACTCCCTTGGAACCGCCGCAACCGCGACCGGATCGAGACGCACACCGTTCGCATTCGTCGGGAGGTCGCGGCTGTGCAGGCCGAACTGGAAGCCCGAATCGCAGTAAGGATGCAGGAACTGGCGACGACGGCTGAAGAGGTTCGCGAACAACTGCGATCCCGCGCAAGTGTTGCTGCCGACTCTCCCGCGCTCAATGCGGCATGGATTGCAGGTCGTGATCGGTTGCTGGCCGTGCACACGGGTCTGGACTTTGAAGCGCTCAAGCAGGCCGCACGATCGCTGGAGGGCGAGATCAGCTGGGCGGCGGCGGCTTTCGGTTCACCACGGCAAGCCGATGATCTGGATGGACGGATCCGTCGCGCTCCGGGCGCCAAAGGCGCGATGTGGGCATCACGCGTCGCGCAGACGGTTGATGAGCTGCGGGAGAAGGCGCTCGGCGATGCACTCGCGGCCGCGGGAAGCCCCGAGGCGGCAGCGTTTCGCACCGCGCTTGAGCCGCTCGCGCGCGCGCACCGATCTCGCATCGATGAGCTTGCCGCGCAGGTCACCGCGCTGGAGGCGGTGCAGTCCCGCCTTGACGCTGCGGACTCACTGACCGATGAAGGCGGCGGCAGTTCTGGCCGACTCGCGCGTGCCCAGCAGACACTCGATCAACTCGCTGCAAGGTCGCCCGTGATTGCCGAAAGCTTGTCGGAGCTTCGGGGTCGGCTTGATTCGCTGGCTCTGGTCTCTCGCGAATCCGAGTCACCGCTCCTGATCGCGCGGATCCGCGAGGCTCGCCCCGACCGGCCCGAGGCAGCGATGGCCGCGTTCCGGAGGCTGGGCTCACCCGAGATCGGCTGGCCCGCCACGACCGATGACCTGAAGGATGCCGCGCCCGTGCGCGATGCGCTTCTGCGCGTTGCCGCGTCGGTTGACGACCCGGCACGCCGGGAAGAACTCGCCACGATGGTTCGAAACGAGCTTGCGGCCCGCTGGGCCTCGCTCGCCCAGCGAGCCGCCGACGTTGCCACCTTCGAGCCCATCGCCCTCGCGGCGGGGGATTTCTCGGTCCGCACCGCCACGCTGCCACCGGCGATCCGGTTCAATGTCGCGCTCACGCAGGTTCGCCGCGCTCTCCTCAGGCCTGGTCTTCAGGAGGACGCCGTCCGCCAGCTGGTCGCGGCGTTTCTGGCAGAGGCCCGCGCCATCCCTCAACTGCCTGCTACTGCTTCGACGCGGATGGCGGAAGTGGCTGCGCTGATTGATGGGTCGCAGCCAGAACCGCCCTCGATCGATCCGCTCACGCTCGGGCCGGGCGCGGCGGGTTGGCGCGGGGAGACGGATGAATCCGGGAAACTCACGTTCACCAGCGGGAGCGCGCGTCTCGAGTTCATCCGCGTGGAGGTGCAGCGGAGCGGCGAGACGGTGCCGGTGTATTTCGGGGTATCGGAAGTCTCGGTTGGCAACTTCGCCCGCATCGTCGCACAAGCCCGAGCGCAGGACGAGCTCCGTCGTGCGATGGATGTCTTTGATCCTGGTACGGCGACCTGGGCTGGGCCGCGTTCATGGACATGGAACGCGGCTCGCACCGTGGTTCCCGGCCCCTTGTGGTTGAAGCTCGACGCGAACGTGACCGCCCAGCGTCCTGCCTATCCGGCTTCTCTCCTGCGGCCTGGAGACTTCCGGCTCATCCGTGATGAGGCCGGCGGAGAGCCCAATACCGAGCACCCGATTCAGCAGCTCTCGCCTGTAGCCGCGGCACTTGTTGCGCGCCTGGCGGGATGTCGGCTTCCGGCGACCGATGAGTGGCGTACCGCACACTTGCTGGTTCCGCTTGCTGGCGAGCTTTCCGAGTGGAACCTCCGCGATGCCACGTTCTCCGCGCAGCTCGCGCATACCCGGACGATGCAGGGGCAGGTTGTAAACAAGGCCAGCTTCCCCTGGCCGGATTCAAACATCCTGCTGCCGGATCAACCCAAAGTCCCGGTTCACGACCGCGCGACCGCGCACGGTTTCAACGACGGCTTCCTCTGGTTCGCGCCGAGTGCCGCGGACCCTGGACACCTGATCCATCATCTCATCGGAAATGTCGCTGAGTTTGTGTTCGACCAGCCCGACCGGATGGACGCGGCAAAGGCGAACGCGGATGCGGTCCTGTCGACGCTCCAGCAGTCAGCCGATGGTCTTGGGGCCATCGGCGGGTCGGCGCTCTCGCCCCCCGAGCTCTCGCCCGAGACACGTGTACCGGTGGACCTGCTGTTCTCGACCGAGGGATTCGCCGATGTCGGGTTCCGGGTGGCCTTTACCGCGCGCGGCACACGCCCTCCCCGCGAGACGATGGCGGCGAAGGTACTGCGTGTCCTCAGCCCGGATACCTATCTCTTTGCTCGCCGCTGAGCAGCGATCATCGGTCCCGGTCGGGGACGCTGACGACCGCCGCGGAATCGCTGGTGAACAACGCCCGCCCGAGGGTGTCGCCGGCGACCATCATTCCGCGCTGCCGAGCGGGCGCCGGGGTCGCGGTCGAGATGGTCATGGGCTCATTTGAAGCGAGTTCCGAGGAGGAGCTGCCGCCGCTGCTGCATCCAGCAAGAGCCATCGCTGCACCCGTCATCAACCATGCTTTCGCTGTACGTCCGCGCTTCATCATCGAATCTCCGGTCGACCCGAACAGGAACCAGGGGTCGCACCGTTCGCATCGTCCACTCCCTGATCTGGGTGTACGCTCGGGATACACAGGGTTTGAACGCCGCCTGCCAGTGCCTGTGTATCCGGCACAGCCTTCCCCACTCGGTCCGCATTGCCCCTTCCGCTCCCGTCCGGTAAAGTCACACCCGTTGGATTGCCCGCCGACATGCTTCCTGCTTTTTGAGACGCGCCTTTGGGACAAGAACCCGATCCCGCATCCTCCGCAAACACCTCCGCCAACCCGCTGGCGGCCGCGCTGCAACTTGCGCCGGGCGAGCGTCTGAGCCCCGAGGCAACCGCCCGGATCGCCTCTCTCCTGGTGGACTTTGCCTCCAGCCTCGACGCGGTGGGATGGAGCGCGTGGCGTGCGGTGGCCCCTGGCTCAAGCATCAAACGATCCGAGCCCATCCGTCAGTCGCTGGCGCGAGTGGCCCGGGGGGAGCCGGGCGCAGACGAGGCCGCGGCCCGTGACGTCGAGCTTCTCCGCCAGCTCACGGCTGCGTTGATCGCGGGCATCGGGCAGGCCGGCCGTCAGTTTGCCCAGCGGCATGCCGAACGACTCGCCCCCGCCCAGATCGAGTCCGCGGCCAAAATGGCCAGCAGCCGGGGCCTGGCGGACTTGATGATCTCCCATGAAGCCAAATGTTGGCGGAAGTACGTTGAACTGGCTTCCGCCAGCGACGCAGCGGCCGTTGAGCGTGAACTACTGGGCGCGGTGGCCGCCTTTGCTGAATCGCTGCTCAAGGGCGCTGGCGGGAGCGCCGGGGGCCGTTCATGACTCTTCCGGAGTGCTGCGAACCACTCTTTCAGTGGGCGTGTCGGCTCAATCGAGCCATTCGCAAAGGTGTCGCGCCCCCTGCGTCCTGCACCGCGGTGGAGGCAAAGAAGATCCTTGCCCACTGCGCGGACCAGGCGCAATCCGCGGGTCTGGCCGATCGCTTCTCGCAGATCGAGCCGGCGCTGCTCTGGTTTGTGGATTCGGTAGGCCGCACCAGCCCGGACGGTGCAACGTGGCCAAGCCTCGCCAAAGAGCGCGGACTCGATGACGGGAAGGAAGAGTTCTTCGATCGGCTCGATGAAGCGATGCGGGATCAATCGCCTCAGGCCGCTCCAACACTCGCGATCTTTTACACCTGTCTGGGATTGGGGTTCACGGGGTGGTATTCGGGGCAGCCTGAAGTCTTGCGCCGCAAGATGCAGGACCTCGCCGGGCGACTGCGACCGATGATCGACGCTGACCCCACCGCAAGAGTTACCCCCGAAGCCTACGAGTTTGTGAACACGGCGGACCTCGTAGAGCCGCCGGGGCGACGACTCGGTGCAGTGGCGATCGCCGCGGCAGGACTGGCGATCACGCTTCTGGCGGCGAATGCAGTGGCCTATCTCCAGAAGCGGGCGGAACTGAAAGCCAGCCTCGAGACGATTATTCAGGCCGCCAGCGAAAGCACTCCCGGGGCCAAGCCATGAGCGGCCTCGGCACTGCCATCGCCCGTCTTTCGCGGTCCGCACAGGTCGCCGTGCTCTGCGCGGTCGCGTTGGTCCTTGCGATTGTCGCAGGTGTGATCGGTGGCATCGCGGCGGCACTGACCATCCTGCTCGGCGCGGCCGTGGTTGGCGGTGCCGTGTACGGCTATCGCAACTTTCTTTCTCGTCGCGATGAGAGGCAGGCATCGCCATTCGCGGATCTGCTGGCCAGTTCCGCCGCGGGCCCGACCCGCATTGCCGAGCCCGCGCGCCGCGCCCGGCTTGATGAGCTGCGCAAGAGCTTTGAGACCGGTCTGGAAAAGTTTCGCTCCGCGGGCAAGAGTCTTTACTCCGTCCCCTGGTATGTGTTGATTGGTGAGCCGGGCTCGGGCAAGACCGAGGCCGTGCGACACTGCGGGGTTGGCTTTCCGCCGGGGCTTCAGGATGAACTCCAGGGAGCGGGCGGCACGCTGAACATGTCCTGGTGGTTCACCAACCAGGCAGTCATTCTTGACACCGCCGGACGACTGCTGTTTGAAGATGTCGAGCCGGGATCCACCAGCGAGTGGCAGGAGTTCCTCAAGCTCCTCAAGAAGTCTCGGCCCAACTGTCCTGTGAACGGTCTGCTCGTGGTGATTCCCGCGGACTCGCTCATCAAAGATTCCGACGAAGTGATCGACTCAAAGGCCGTCCGTCTCGCCGGCCAGCTCGACACCATCCAGAAGCTGCTGGGAGTTCGATTCCCGGCATATGTGGTGGTCACCAAGAGCGATCTGGTAAACGGGTTTCGCGAGTTCTTTGATCGCACCGATGACCCCCGCGCTGCCAATCAGATTCTTGGCTGGAGCAACCCCGATCCGCTCGACAAACCATTTCGGCCCGAACTGGTTGATGAGCACCTGCGCTCGGTTGAGAACCGGCTTGTTCGTCGGCGGCTCGGGCTGCTGATCGACCCGGTGAACACCGACGATGCCCGCAAGTCTCGCCTTGACCAGGTTGATGCGCTCTACGCGTTTCCCGAGAGTCTCTCCCGCGTAGGGCCGCGCCTCCGTCGATATCTTGAGCGAATGTTCGTCGCGGGCGAGTGGTCCGCCCGGCCGCTGTTTCTCCGGGGAATCTACTTCACATCCGCGCTGCGGGAAGGCGCTGCGCTTGATGCCGATCTCGCGGCCGCGCTGGATGTCTCGCCAGACAAACTCCCCGATGGCAAGATCTGGGAACGCGAACGTGCGCTGTTCCTCAAGGATCTTTTTCTCAACAAAGTCTTTCGTGAGAAGGGCCTTGTCACCCGCGCCGCCGACACCGCCAGCCTCCTCCGGGCGCGGGCCGCGATGTTGCTGGGCGCGTGCGGCATCGGCCTGGTCGTGATCGGACTCCTTACCTGGCTTGGGGCCCGCGGCCTGCAACAAGCCGCCGTGGAGCCCGCGCAGTTCTGGTCATCGGTCGCCGCCGCGGTAGAGGCGGGCAAGGCCCCGAGTGTTGAGCCCGGCAGACCGCCTTACCGGCTTCCCATCATCTCCAAAGCAATCGTCAGCGACGAAGACTTCCGGTATCGCGGGGACGATGGGGCTGATGCATCGCTGCTTCGAGGACTTGCCGTTGAGCAGGATGCGCGGCGGATCGGCGCCGTACACACGGTGCTCGCCGAGAGGGCCTCGCAGCGCATCTCTGTCCCCATCGTCTTCTATCCCGCCGCGGTGATTGCGGGCGATGTCTCCGGCAGCCTTCTTGCGGAGAGCCGTCTGGCCGCCGCACGTGCGGCGTTCGAGGCCGGCGTGCTCCGCCCGCTCACCGAAGCCGCAGTCTCGCGACTCGAGGCCGATGCCGCGGCCGAGCGTCCGTGGACCGCTGAATCGACCGCAGCGTTGGAGCAACTGATCCGGACCGAGGCGGCGCGTTCCGGATCGGCCGACTCAGCCACATCCATCCAGCTCGATCCGCTCCTGAAGTTCGCCCTCACCGGCAACGACAGCTACCTGCTTGAGGGCGCGGCCGAAGATGCCCGCGAGTTGCAGCGGCTTGCCGACACCTACTACGCGGGGGACGCTCGTGCCAACTGGCCGCCGGCCTCGGTCGCCATCGACCGCTCCGCCTTTGTAAGCAGATCCGTGGAACGGTTCGCCGCGGCAGTTGATGCCGCCACCCAGTCAGCCGCGGGACCGGCAGGCAGATTGATGATCGCACTGGAGGCCTTCGCGGAAGCGGAGCAGGCGCTACTGGATCAACTGTCCCCACAGCCCGGGATCGCATCGGAGCGGTGGCTGTCGCAGGTAGATTCCCTCCGGTCCGCCGCGGGCCAGGCAAGCTCGCTACTTCCCTCACTTTCGGGCCGTCGGCTTGAGCAGGCCGCGATCCAGGACGCTGCCAGTGAGGCTTCGCGGCTGCGTGACGATGCGCATCGCATTCTTGATCTGCTCTCAACGGCCGCGGCCCGCTCGCCCGCGCTGGCCCATTGCAGCCAGACCCTTAAGGCCGCCACAGACGCCGCGGCGGCGCGCCGGGTGAATCTCGATGCCATTTCAACTCGCGCGGCAAAGCTGGCCGAGGACCACTTGGGTCGCGGTTTGGAACCTCTGTTTGCGGCCCGCTTCAAGGTGTATGAATCGCTTGCCGCCCTCGCCGAGTCGGTCGATGAGCCGGTTCCTGCGCTTGCGATCGGAGAGGCCGCGCCGCTGCTGTCCGAACTTGACCAGGCAGCCAGCGAAGTCAGGGGTGCGGCACGCTCGGCCCTTCGATCGCCTGATGCCGGCGACAATGACCCGCGCTACCGGGCATGCATCGCCGCGGTGGAAGCATCCGTCGCCGCCCGTCGCTCCGCGATCGCCGGCGCGTATTCAAAGACTGCGACGGTTGATGAGGCCACACTCCTGAACGCGGCTTTGCGTCTTGCAGACGACTTGGTAGATCCGCTTCCTGTGTTCTCGCTTCCGCTGGCTCGGGCAGAGGCTTCGGTGGACGCCGCGTTTGATCCTCGAGTGGCTGCGCCCTTGATCGGCGAGATCTTGACCGTCAGCGGGGCAGCGCCCCAGTCATCACCGGTCGCTCGTTTGCGCATCGCGGCGGCGGGCGGCTTTGTTCAGTCCTACACCTCCGCCTGGACCGATGGGCTCGCCGATGTCATTGCACCGGTAGCGCAGCCCTCCTGGCAGGAGTTTCAGCGGGCGATTGCTCAACTGGCAGGCGCGGCATCCATCCGTGAATCTCTCGCGCCCGCGGCGGAGGCTCAGTTCCGTGCAGCATCTGCGCTGATGGGGATGCCGCTCGTGGGCGAGGCCCGGCAAGCCGCCGAGCGGTCATCGCGGATTGCGGCCGCATCCAAAGCGGCAGTCGCGAACCTTGCGGTTGACTCCGCATACGAGCGAGTTCTGAACAACTGGAAGTCACTCGGCGCCGATCGTGACGCTGCCCGGCGAGCGCTCATTGCGGCACTCAGTGCTCCGAGTGCAAGCGGGGGGCAGGATTACTTTGCGATCCCACTCGGAGACCCGCGCGAGACCGATCTGGTGGCACGCTGGTGGAGATCGTTCTCCCTTGCCGCGCTGCGCACCCTCACTCGCGATGCCCGAGCGGAAGCCCCGGCGCCTGGACCTTTTGCCCGCTTCCCGCTGGCGAAGTACGACGCGGCGACTGGGCAACTGACTCCCGCCCAGGTGCTCGAGGCTCGCGCCTCGGGGAATCCTGCGGGCCCGGGTACCGCTTCCATCGCCGACGGTGTTCGTGATGCGGAGATCGCGGCGGAGCTCCGCACGCTTCAGAGCGTCGGGGCAGGTGGTGGTGCAAGCGGACTCAATGCTGCGATGCTTGGTGTGCTGCCGGATCGTGCCGAACAGCGGTTTGCCTGTACGGCAGAGCTTCATCCTGGCCCGGACGGCGGAGTGGCATTCGCAGCGATTCGGCTGCGCCAGCTCGGCACGGAGACCCGCACCATCGCGGCTGCTCCCGCCGCGTTCACGTCTCTTGGCCGGATCGACTATCCCGGCGCGAGCGTGCAGATCGAGTTTCTGGCCCAGAACACCCCGGATGCCCAGCCCGTCGCCACGGCATCCATCCCCGGGCCATGGCTGGGGCTGTGGCTGATCGCGGCGTACCAGGGCAAGCCGGTCGTCGCCGCCGATCGGCGGCGATGGGAGGTGAAACTGCCTGTCGAGACTTCCACCGGACCTCGCGAGATGCGGCTGCGAATGAGCTTTGATGACCGTGAGCTTCCCGATCCCGCGCTTTGGCCTCGCTAAACTCCAGCATCTGCCAATCGTTGATCACTTCTTTTCACGCGCGGAGGCGTCGCCATCTCCCGGATCTTCAAGCGACTCTTCCCTGCTCTTTCGGGCCGTTCGGCCGATGCTGCTTCGGTGGTGTTCGGGGCGTTTGGCAAGCATCCGGCATTCGACGACCATCTTGAGGATCCAGGCCTCGCTTCCCCGGCATTGATCGACGCACGCCGGATTCTGTACGCCGACGCGATCCGCGCGAACATCGACTCGGGTGCTTGGGAACGGCTTGAGCCGGCGCAGCGCATCGATGGCTTCAATCACACGTTCCTCTGGTCGCTGACGACTCGAGACGACATCGTGCTGGTGGGTCGCCTTCTGCCCAGCCGCGATGCCAAGGGGCGCGACAAGTATCCGCTGGTGCTCTGCGCCGAGTTGAGATCACCGACGGCGCTTGCCGCGGTACCCGCGGCGGTTCGTCGCCTCGATGCCCTCGCGGGCGACTGCGCCACCGCGACGACACCTGCCGAGTTCATCGGGGCGATCGATGCCACTCGCGTCAACGCGTCGTCGATACTCTTCATGGGCGACGAAGCCCCGCCCGTTGCGCAGTTGATTGCCGGGTTTGGCGAAGCTGGCGACATGATGCACGAGTGCTTTGCCCGATGCCTGTACGCGATCCAACGAGAGCTCATTCCTGTCCTCGATCGTCAGACCGCCTCGGGAACAGGGCACGTTCGACTCCCGGTGCCGGAGATGAGTGACGCTCAGGCACTGACCGCTTGGGCCACGGTGATCCACAAGTGGCTGCCGGATCTTCGTGGCTTCCTGCTCATCAAGCCCCGCGATCAGCAATGGGTCGATGCGCTTGTCCCGATCCCCCTGCCCGCCCAGCTTGCATGCATCCGCACCGGCGCCTCCCTCGTACCGCTGGCGTGCGATGTGCCCTACAACCTGGATGTACCGTTTGCCCAGCGTTCCCGCGAGATCGCGGCATCGCTCATGTAGGAAGATGAAACGCACGTGCATACTCGACCCGCTGATCCATTTGCTCGTTCTCGCACAGTGTCGCTCGCGGTCATCGCGGCGCGGGCGCTCTCCGCGATCGGCCTCGCACCATGCTTGTCTGCTTCCGCCGCTTTGGCGGTAGCGCAGGCCGGCCAGCCAGCGCTGGCCGCGCAGCCAACCGCCAACGAGACGATTGTCTCCGGGTCGGCCGCCATCAACGGCGCGTGGAGAGCCTGGCGCAGCGCACTTGAGGCGCGTTCGGCGTTTCTTGACCCTCGCGAACTTGCCGCGCGGATGGAGCAGTACAGGAGCTGGCTGATCGAACTCGATGGAAAACTTCCACGAGCCCCTGCTCCCGCGACTGACGCAACTGGTTGGCAGGGAGCCCTTGTTGCGGAGGCGGCAGCACAGCGGGAGGCGGCGCTGCGGCGTGTGCTTGCCCGAATCGAGCCCCAGGCTCCCGCGCTCGACGACCCCGCTTTGCAGGCGGAGCTGGAATCTTCGCGCCGCTCCCTGGCGAGCTGGCATGATCGCGCCGGGCTCCTTGCCAATGACCTTGCCGCGATCGAGGTGAGCCTGGCAGAGGCGAGAACTCTGGATGAAGGCGGCGCTTCATCCATTCGCGCGCTGGTGGAGAAGTGGGTGCGCGAGGGTCTGACCCGACAACCCGGTGTGCGCGCCGCGGTCGCTCCGGTTTTGGACCGCGTGGATGCTCTCGGACGTATCGAACAGGAGACCTCAACCGAGGAACTGCTTCGTGTCGCGCAAGGTGGCCCCGCCGTCACTCCCGAGCTTCGATTCGCCGCATGGCGACGCCTATCTAACCGTGGCCAGGCGGTCTGGCCTGCCACAGAGTCGGACCTCGCCGCCGAAGTGCTGATTCGTCCTCTGCTCCTTCGCGCTGCGGATGCTGCCCCCAGCGTGGAACGCACCAGAGTTCTCAAGGATGAGATAGCTCTCGAGCAGTCACGACGACTGACGCGCCTGCTGAGCGCGGCAGTGGATGACGCCACTTTGACTGCGGCGGAGAATGCCACACGCGACCTGGGACTATCTGAAGAGTCTCTCGACAATCGCGTGCGATACAACCTCCTTCTGAATCGGCTGAAGCGGGGGGTCTCAGCGCCGGGGATTACCGATGAGCGTTCCCGCGCACTGGCCAGCGAGTTCGTCGCCGCGGCTCGCAACCTGCAGGGTGGGATCGCTTTCCTCTCCGGCGCAAACACGGTCGTTGCCGCGCTTGACGCCGTGGCCGGCGGCCTAGTGCTCTCTCCGGCGACCGTGGAACCCGGACGTTTCGGCCCTGCCTCGGTCGGGCTCGGCGCTGGGATCGAGGCCGGAGCCACGCTGACGTTCACGCTCCCGCCACGGTCGGGTGTCCCCGAAGTCTCGCTCGAGTTCATTCTGGTCGGAGAAGGGGCCCAAGCGTCCTACATCACGGTCCACGAAGTGACCGTTGGACAGGTCGCGGCGATCGTTGCAGGGCGAAATGCCGAGCGGCAGCTTCCATCCGTTCTCCCCTACTTTCGGCCGCTCGATGATTCCCGCCGAGGGCCGCGAGCGTGGACATGGACACGGGACGCGTTTGATGTCCCGCAGGTTGTTCCTTCGCCCACTTGGTTTTCGGCCATCGCGGGATTGGGCGGGGCGGACTATCCAGCGGGTCAGGCTCCCTCCCCGCCTTCGTTTCAGAGTCCGATGCAGCACGTTCCCGCCTCCGGGGCCGCGTACATCGCCTCTCTTGCTGGATGCAGAATCCCCACAATAGGTGAATGGTCTGCATTGAAGGACGAGCATGCGTCCGAGATTCGGCAAGAGCTTGAGAACTTCCGCGATGCCCAATGGAGCACCTTTCAAACTCACGTTGTTGCCCGAAAAGCGGCCAATCGATGGGCAGATCCACCTGATGAGGGGATTTTTCAAGGCTCGAATACCCGCGGTGCTCTCTCAACCGCGGCCCACCCGTGGGATGACGGCTGGTTGTGGTTTGCTCCGGCGATCGCGGCAGAGAACGAACCGACTTCCCATGTGCTCGGGAATGTCGCGGAGTTCGTGACCACGGAGCCCTGGAAGATTCCGGAGAACTGTGAGGAACTGAAGGCCTTTGTCGCCCATCAACTCCCGGAGCTTCGTGTAATTGGTGGTTCAGCGCTCTCCCCACTTGCGGTTGATCCCTTGGAACCTCAGGAACTCGATATGATCGATGCCCTGGAAGGATTCTCCGATGTCGGCTTCCGGCTCGCCTTTGGTGCCGACGCGGTGAACCGCCCCCTTGAACAGGTCGGACTCCGGGTGATCGAGATCCTGAGTCCCACGCCCTACCTCAAGCCGCGTTAAAGGCTGGTGGCGGGGGCCCGGGCAGGTGTCAGAAAGCTTCCACATACAAGGAACTTGTGCCGGGCGACTTGACGTAGAGGAAAGCCCCCCGGTACGGTGTGCCCCACAGAAGATGGAGTTCAGCGCGCACGAGGCCCGGATGGCCCGTCGCATAACAACGCAGGCGTGCTGGGTCCGCTCCACGCGGGCCCCAAAGCAGGAGGCGGCATGCTCGTACAGTCCGGGCGTTCAATGTCTATTCGTTCCCACTCGTGCTGCGCGCGCATCGCCAAGCGTGCGACGTTTGTCGCCGCCATCGCCGGAATGGCGGTGGGCACAGCCGCGTTCGCGCAACAGCAACCCGGACAGCAGGCCGGAGAGCCGCTCCCCGGACAGCCGCAGATCGCCACCCCCGGCGATGTCGGCGCGCCCCTGCCGCCATCGGAGGCCCCGGCAGGGACGGATCCCGAGGTTCCGTCCTACGTGGTTGGGGTGTTCCTGGTTGACTTTGACCGGCCGCACCCCGGGTACCCCTCCGTCGACGATCTCCTTCAGGCGAGCGTGACGCTCGGCCGCACGGAAGATGGATTCGTCGCGCCGGGGCCGGGAGTCGAACTGGTCACGATCCCGCTGATTGACATCCCGCTGATGCCCGCGGCGAAGTACTCCTCGCGAGCCATCCTGACGATTGCAAGAGCCATCGTCGATGAGATGAATGCCTTTGGCATCATCGGCGTCACGGTGTCGTCTTCTGAGCAGGAGTTTGCTCCGCCGGAAGAGAACGATCCGGATTGGGGCAAGGACCTCCGCCGCCCAGGCCAGACCGCGCTCACGCTTGTGGTTCGGAGCGGCCTTGTCTCGGAAGTTCGCACGCTGGCCAGCGGCGACCGCATCCCCTACGAGCAGCGCATCAACAATCCGTTGCACACTCGTATCCGCGAGAATGCGCCGGTCGCGCCCTATTCACCTGACGATCAGGCCCGCCGCGACCTGCTTCGCAAGGACCTGCTCGACCAGTACGTCTTCCGCTTGAATCGTCACCCGGGGCGACGGGTCGATCTGGGCGTTTCCGCGGGAACCGAGGCGGGCACGATCGCCCTCGACTTCCTCGTGACGGAGAACAAGCCCTGGCTTGCATACTTCCAGCTCTCCAACACCGGCACCGAGTCAACCTCCGAATGGCGAGAGCGGTTTGGGTACATCAACAACCAGCTCACGGGTAACGATGACATCCTCAGCCTCGATTATGTGACCGCAGGCTTCGACACCTCTCACGCGGTCATCGCCTCGTACGACATGCCCATCGTCGGCGACTGGTGGCGTCTGCGTCCGTTTGCCAACTGGAGCATGTACGAGGCCTCCGATGTCGGCTTTGCCGGTGAAGAGTTTGAGGGCGAGAACTGGTCGCTCGGGGTTGAGACGACCATCAACTTCTATCAGAACGCCGAGACGTTCCTCGATTTCTACGCCGGCGTGCGGTATGAGCGTGTCGAGGTCGAGAACCGGGCGGTCGACATCGAAGGCAAGAACAACTTCCTGCTCCCCTCGGTCGGTGTTCGAATGGAGCGCAGCACCGAGATCGCATCGACTCGCGCCCAGGTTGGCTTCGAGTTCAATCTCCCTGACGTCGCCGACACGGACAAGAACGATCTGGATTCCCTTGGCCGCCTCGACCCCGATGACAGTTGGATCGCGCTTCAGTGGGATTTCTCCCATTCGCTGTATCTCGAGCCCCTGCTGTTCCCGAATCGCTGGGCGGACACAGGCCCCAACGGCATGCCGACGCTCGCCCACGAGTTTGTCGTGGGCTTCCGCGGCCAGTATGTGTTCTCCGACGCTCGTCTGGTCCCGAACTACGAGCAGGTGGCCGGCGGCGTCTACACGGTTCGCGGCTACGACGAATCGATCGTTGCCGGCGATACCGTGATCGTGGCCAGCGCGGAGTATCGCTTCCACCTGCCCCAGGCCCTTGCCTACGAGCCCAACCCCGGTGAACTGTGGGGCAAGCCGTTCCGCTACCGTCCCCAGCAGCCCTATGGCCGCGCCGACTGGGATCTGATCCTGAAGGGGTTCTTCGACATCGGCCGTACGGTCAACAACGAGCGGAAGAGCTTCGAGAGCGACGAAACGCTCATCGGAACCGGTGTCGGCATCGAGTTCCTCTACCGCCGCAACCTGACACTCCGCCTTGATTGGGGCTTTGTTCTTGATGAAGTCGAAGGCAAGGCCGAAGTGGGAGATAACCGTCTCCACTTCGTCGGAACCATTCTGTTCTGATTGATCGTGTGCGGAACCCGCACGCCGCGGCCCTCGCATAGCCCCTTGCGAGCGCCGCGTCAGCCCCGGGGAGCCCCGATGCCCCGGGAACACGCCACAGGTGCCCATACGGGCACGGGGACGCCGGCAAACACGCAAGCAAGGACGCTCGCACGCCTTCGCAATACCCAGGAGACTCGGATGTTCACGCAAGCCAACGCGCGCCCGGTTCAACGTGGCGGAGTCATCGGACTTTCCCTCGGTCGTTTCGCGTTCATCGGTGCGGGTGTCGCCGCCCTGCTCACGGCTCCGGCTCTCGCTGGTCCGGAGGGTGCCAGGGTGGTTCGCGGGAACGCGAAGATCCATCAGAACGGCAACTTCACCCGCATCCGGGCCTCCGATGGCGCGATTATCAACTACAGCTCATTCAACCTGGGCTCCCACGAATCCGTCCGGTTCGTGCAGCCCTCGCGCGACGCCCGCGTCCTGAACCGAATCTCCGGCGAGGCCCCGACGGTCATCAACGGCTCGGTCCGGGCCAATGGCAACGTCTACTTCGTGAATCCCGCCGGAGTCACCTTCGGCAACGGCGCGGTGGTCGATGTCGGCGGCCTGTACGCGGCGGCGGGCAACATCAGCAACCGGGACTTCCTGAACAATGTCAACCGCTTCACCGGCGTCAATGGTGCCGTCGTCAATGACGGTTCGATCAATGCCGCGGGCGGTGTTGCCGCGCTCATCGGGCGGGAGGTCGCCAACCGTGGGGTAATCACCGCCGATGACGGCCTGGTCGCCATGGTGTCGGGTGAGGATGTGATTCTTCAGCAGCGCGGATCCCACTTCTCCGTGAAGGTCGAGGGCCTTGCGCGCGCCGAGTCCGCCCAGGTTCAGGGAACCGGTGTCGAGAACTCCGGATCGATATCGGCCAAGCGCGGCCGCGCAATGATGGTCGCCGGCGATATGTACTCTCTCGCCGTCAGCAACACCGGCAGTGTGCAGGCTCGCCACACGACCATCGAAGGCCAGGGCAACTCCACCGTGAACGTTGGTGGAAGCATCGACGCACGCAACGCCGTCGATGGCAATCGGGGCGGCACGGTCGATATCACCGCCCACAAGGTGCTCCTCAGCGATGCCCGCATTGATGCCTCCGGCGCAAACGGCGGCGGGGCGGTCAACATCGGCGGTGAGTATCAGGGGCGGGGCGAGCTCCGCTCGGCAGACACGACGCTCGTTTCCACAGGTACCGAGATCAGGGCGGACGCGATCAAGACCGGTGACGGTGGACAGATCGTCGTCTGGGCCGATAATCACACGGGCTTTTACGGCGCCGCCTCGGCCAACGGTGGCGTTCAGGCGGGCAACGGCGGCTTCATCGAGACCTCGGGCAAGGAAACGCTCGACATCCGCGGCGGGCGCGTCAGCGCGGCCGCGAGATCCGAGAGCGGCACCGGCGGCACATGGCTCCTCGATCCGCGCAATGTCACGATCGACGCCGTCGCCACCTCGGGCGGCGCGTTCGATGCAGGCAATCCCGATACCTTCACTCCCAACGCCGACAATGCGATCGTCGCTGTTGCTGACATCGTTTCGGCGCTGGATGGCGGCACGAGTGTGCAGATCCTCACCGGCAGCACCGGCGCGCAGGATGGCAACATCACCGTCGCCTCTGCGATCACCAAGTCCGCCGGCGGCGATGCGACGCTCACGCTCCGCGCCGCCAACGACATCAATGTGAATGCGGACATCATCTCCACCGCGGGGGCGCTCACCGTCCAGTTGCTCGCCAACGACGGCACCGGCGGCAACGACGATCTCAACGCGGGCGCAGGCTCCGTCTCCCTTGCCTCGGGCGTCACCATCGACACCTTTGGTGGAGACCTCACTGTTCGGGGAGAAGGATTCCTCGCCGATGCGATGTCCACCATCACGGGTGGTCTTGGCACAGTCGATGTCGACGTGAACGGGAACGTCACCCTCGGCGCGGTGACGGCGGACACACTCGCGGTCATCGCGGGCGGCGGTTATCAGGGCCTTGGCGCGACCGGGATCAATGTTACAAGCAACGTTTCGATCACAACCGATGCTGGCGCCATCGCACTCGGTGTCATGACCGTCGGCGGCATGCTCGCGGCTGATGCCACCGGCGGCAACATCACCCAGACCGGCGTGCTCGCGATCACCGGAACTTCAAGCTACACCGCACGCAACGGCACGGGCGGCGAGGTCTTCCTGATCGACGTCACCAACGCCTTCGGCGCCGGAATCACGCTGATCTCCCGTACCGGGGACGACTCGGCCTTTGGCGATGGCGATCTGAATGTGCGTGCAGCCGGAACGCTGCCGGTGACCGCCGCGACAACCACCGGCGATCTCTCATTGACCGCGGATGACTTCAGTTTCCTGGGCGCGGTTCGCGGCGATGCGAGCATCGCGCTGAGCAACCTCACCGCGGGTACGGACATCTTCGTTGGAGGGTCCGGCGTCGGGATCTCGCTTTCCGCGGCTGAACTCGGGCTGCTTCAGACCAACGGCGGTGTGCAGATCGGACAGCCTGATGCCGGAACGATTGACGTCGGTGGAGACGGAGCGATCAATCTGTCCGGAGAGTCACTCACCCGGCTCACGCTGCAAGGCTCGGACATCACGTTCACCAACGGTTTGACGCTCCCTACGGATGCGACCGCCAATCTCATTGCTGTGACTGGCGGCATCGATGGCAGCAATCCAGGCAATGATCTCACCATCGGCGGCGCAAACGGCTCCCTGGTCATCGAGGCAGCGGGGGATGTGGAGCTCGACACCGTCGTGGGCCGCGTCGCGGCGGACTTGTCCGCCGGTTCCTTCACACTGCGAAACACCGGTAACCTCCGGGTCGGCATGGTCGATTCCACCAGCGGCGTGACTGTTGCCGCGGGCGAGGACATCGACATCACTTCCGACGGCGGAATCACCGTCAACTTTGATGTCACCACGACCGGCGCGGGCAACATCACCCTGACGGCCGAGGGTGGCAACGACGGCAACCTGATCGTGAACGCGACGGTTTCCGCCGTTGACGGCAATGTCACGCTCAATGCTGACAACGATATTTTGGTGAACGCGACCGGAGTCGTGCAGTCGACCAACGCCAACGTCACACTGACCGCGGACTTTGATGACGCGACAAGCGGTGGAGCATTTGACGGGGGCAGTGTTGCCCTCGCTGCTGGCTCGACAGTCGCTGCCGGATCGGCCGCGATTATCAACTCCGGTGGGAACATCAACGCCAACGGTACACTGACTGCGGCTTCCTTCCAGCTCGACGCGCTGAACGATGTCAACCTTCGTACGAATCTCGCCGCCACCGGCGCCATGGGCGTGAGCATCATCGCCGGGGGAACGCTCCTGGTTGATGCCAGCCGCACGATCTCCTCCGCTGACAACCCGATCTCGTTGACGGTTGGCGACCTGGATCTGCTGGGCAGCATCAACAGTGGAATGGGCAATACCGCGATCGAGCGCAACGGCGCGGGTACGGTCGGTCTCGGCGAAGCACTGGGCGATCTGCGGATCAGCGGAGCCGAGATTGAGCGAGTCACGGCGAACCAACTGACCGTTGGCGGCGCGGACGCGACGTTGATCACTGTTGATGGGCTGACTGACGTGCAGACTCAGAACGTCGGTACGGTGTTCCTCGATGCCAGCGGCAACGGGGCGCGGATTGTCTTCTCTGGAACGGGATCGACTTTCAATGCGGTCACGGCGAGCGCAGACAACGGGATTGACATCAACGCCGATCTTCGTGCGGACACTGGCAACATCACTCTGGATGCCGACGCGGATAACGCTGATGATGGCGACGATGCCCTGAACATCGGGATCGGGTTCATCATCGCAACGACCCCGGGCGGGGGCGACATCATCCTGTCCGCCGCCAACGGCGGCATCGTGGGCGCCGGCGCGATCACCATCGATGCGAATCAGGATCTGATCATCAACGACGATGTCACCGCGCCCGGCATCGTCGGGCTCTTCGCCGGCGGCATGATGACGCTCAACGGCTCCGTTATGGGCAACACCGTCAGCCTCGAGAGCGCGGACGGCATCACGGTCGGCGGCAACCTCACCAGCCAATCCGGAGAGGTGCGGATCGACGCTGACGCGAACGACGACGGGGTCGGCACGCTGCTCGTGCAGACCGGCGTGACAGTGGATTCGAACGACAACGACATCGTCATCACCGCGGCAGACATTCAGCTCGACGGCAACCTCAACTCGGGGACCGGAAACGTCAGCATCGATCGGGCCAGTACCGGCACGCTGGGCCTTGGGGCTGGCGCGGGCGACATGCAGCTCAGCGCCGATGAGCTTGCCCGCATCAGCGCGGAGCGACTGATCCTCGGTCGTCGTCACTTCACGCTGACGACGGTCGACGGCGTCACCGCGGCCGGCACGATGAACATTCTGTCGGGCATCAATCTCACCACCAACGACATCAACGTCGCCGGTGAGTTCACGCTTGCCAACGGGGATCTGCTGATTGCCCGGGCGGAGGATGGCACGATCGGCCTCGGGACCGCGTCAGGTGATCTCGTCATTGATAACGATGAGTTTGCCCGCATCACGGCAAACACTCTCTCGATCGGCGGAGACACCGCAACGACGATCACGGTTTCGGGCGTGACCGCCGCGGCTTCGAATGGCATCACCGACCTTGTCACCCTCACCGCTCAGGAGACGCTGACGTTCTCCTCGGGCGCTTCGACCTTCAACTCGCTGCTGGGCCGCGCCAACGAGCTCGTCCGCGTCAATGCCAACCTCACTACGGACACCGGCAACCTCACGTTGAATGGCGATTTCGATGCCGGTGGATCGGGCACCAACGGCATCACCTTCTCCGCCAATCGCACCCTGAGCTCTGCTGGGGAGTTGCTGCTCCAGGCGGGCAGCGGGGCGCTGGTGGGCGCCGGGGCGTTGACGCTGAATGCGGCCGAAGGCGTTCGCATCAACGCCAGCCTGACCACGAACGGCGCGACCTCCATCAACTCGGATACCGATGCGGATGGCGGCGTCACGACGATCGCACTGAACAGCGTGGTGAACACGAACAGTGGCGGTCTCACAATCATCGGATCCGACCTTGCGCTCAACGGCTCGCTGAACTCCGGAGCTGGTGAGACCCGGCTTCTTCGGTCCACCACCGGCACGATCGGCGTTGGTTCGACGACCGGGCAGGCCATGACCATCTCTGGAGCGGAACTGCAGCGCATCATCGCGACAGGGTTGTTCATCGGCGGGGACAACGCGTCCCGGATCGTGGTCAACGGCGTAACCACCGCCAACGTCGCATCGATCGCCTCGCTTGTCACCCTCGCCGCCCATGCCGATGGCGGCCAGGTGGAGTTCACCGGCAGCAACTCCGTGTTCGGCGTGCTGACGGCAAGCGCGGATAACGGGATCCTGGTCAATGCCCAGGTCACGACCAACATCGGCGATCTCAACTTTGACCCGAATGCTGATTCCGCATCCGACGGCAACGATGCCGTGATCCTGAACGATGATGTCGGCGCTGGCATCAACGATGTCAACTTCGACGGACCGGTACGGATCGGTCAGAATGCGATTGTCTCGGGGAACAATGTGCGGTTCCGTGGCACCGTGCGGTCCCGCACCAGCACTGCCAGAAGCCTCACGGTCAACACCACTCGTGGCGGTGTCACGCTGTTCGAGCGTGCGCTCGGCGGGGGCGACCGGCCCCTCGCGGCGCTCACGACCAATGCGGACGGAACAACCCGCATCGGCGCCAACATCACCACCTCCGGTGGAACGATGACCTTCAACGATGCGGTACGCATCATCGCCGAGAACGTCACCCTCACCGATGTCGGCGGCACCGGCATCTTCTTCAACAACACGCTCGACGCGGGGATGACTGTCACCCCGAATCTCTCGCTGCGTTGGTTGAACAACAACCTTCCTGCGGACAACTCCCTCCCGATCGTCAGCTTCGCCAACAACGTCGGCGCATCGCGGGCGTTTGAGAACATCTACTTCAACTACGACATCACCGAGGGCATCGATGGGCGCGTGAATGTGCCGCGAATCGCCACCATCATCGCCCGGCCCCGAAGCTCGACGGGCGCGATCGTGACGAATCCGGCCACACCTTTCTCGATCGCGTTCAACACCACCGGCGAGTTCCGGATGGGTCAGAACGAGAAGCTGACCGTCGGCGGCAACGTGACGATCAACGCAGGCACGGCCATTCTGGGCGATATCACGGCGCTGGGCAACATCGTTGTGAACGCCCCTTCCATTCAGGTAAACAGCCGGCTTCCGGCCACGCTGCTCGCGCCCGACGGCACCATTGGCATTGATCTGGGTCTCGACTTCGTATCCGGTGGGTTCATCGACTTTGAGGTCACCCCCACGGTCAATGGCAGCGGACGCGTCGCGTTCTCGACTCGTGACGGCACCGGTGACGCGAACGGCAATCTTGCCCCGTTCATCTTCCAGTCGTTCGGCGATGTGCAGCCCGCGCTCATCAACCGTACGGTGAACTCCAATATCATCACGCTGGATCTCCGTGCCGAGGGCCCGACCAACACCAACGTCTCGGACGCTCTTGCCGGGGCCATTCCCAGAGAGACGCGATTCAACGATGTCGGCGGTGATCCGGTGGTCGGCCAGGCTCAGATCGAGGAACTCCGGCAGTTGGGAATCATCCCCCGCACGCTGGACCTGCCCGAACTGCTGGCGCTGCTTGTTGGCTGGGGTCTCTACAACGACTATCCGAACGCTTCGGATAGCGCGACGACATACTCCACCGCCGTCAATCGCCTCCCCGGGCCGGAAGTCACGTCGCTGCTGCGGGACTATGACCGCACCTTCAACCGCGACCTCGTGGATGAGGACGGCGTCCCAATGCTCGATGAGAACGGCAAGGTCCGCCGCGTCTCGCGTGCCTCAGAGATCCAGGATGCCCTCTATCAGTCGGTGCGTCGCTACCTCGCCGCCAATCCCGGCACGACCAGCATCGACGCGATCCGATTCCGCGAGTACCTTGACACATCCGAGGATGAAGTCCAGAGCCGCGAGTATGTCGAACAGCTCGCCGACTTCCTGACCCGGCTTGAGTACCTGGGCCTCACCCCGCGAGAGCTCACCCTCTCGAAGAACGTCCTGCTCGCCCCCGTCCGTCCCCGCGGCATCGCCACGATTCAACAGTTTGAAGCCGTGATTCGCGGTTCTGAGATGGCCACAACGGTGAACTGAGCCGCGGATCCGCGGTCGCTCCCCCCGCAACTCCTCCGCGGGCCACGACGTGTGTCGTGGCCCGCTTTCGTTCCCAGCCAGTCGATGTCACATGCCCCGCCCAACCCCGCTCTTGCCCGCGCCAACGCCGCGCACACCGCTGCTTTCGGCGCCCCGCCTGCAAGTGCGGCACTCGCCCCGGGCCGGGTAAATCTCATCGGCGAGCACACCGACTACAACGAAGGGCTCGTGCTTCCGTTCGCGATCCAGCACTGTTGTGCCGCGGCGGTTTCCCCGCGAACAGACTCGCAGGTGCACATCCTCGCTCCCGATCTGCCGGCAGAGCAGCAAGCCTTCGCGTTCGATCTGCACTCACACGACCGGACATCGATGCGCGGCGATTGGGCGAGCTACATCGCCGGTCCGGCCGTTCTGCTTGCCGCGATCGGGAATCAGAAGACCGGTGTCAACATCACGATCGCCTCGGATGTGCCGCTGGGAGCCGGCCTGAGCTCCTCCGCCGCGGCGGAGGTCTCGGTGGCGATGGCTCTTGCCGGGCTTTGGCGGCTCGACCTCGCTCCGCTCGA